>JBAVTK010000001.1:0-1806 GCA_049696095.1 Aliidongia sp.
GTGTTGACCGGAACGCCGCCGGGGATCAGCAACCCGTAGGTGCCGATTCCGCCCGTGCCGGTGATGAAACTGGCAATGCTCGTGCCGGTCGTGACGCCGCTGCCGGAAATCACGTCCCCGACCGACAGACCGCCATCGGCGACTGCGGTAATGTTGAGCACGTTTGAGGCAGTGGTCACGGCTTCGGCCGACTCGGTCGTCGGTGCGACGCTCAAGCTGTAGACCGCGCCGACAGTGTTCGGGGTACCGCTCACAAGGCCCGTGATGGTCGTACCCGATACGACGCCAGTGCCTGAGAGCACATCGCCAACCGTGATAATGCCGCTCGTGACGGTCGCAAGGGTCATGTTGCCGGTCACGCTCGACAACGATGCCGTGCCGGTGAACCCAATCTCACCCGTGAACGAATTGGTGGCCTGCATCTGCGGGGCGCCCGTGGTTTCGTCCACGAACACCGCAGCGCCGGCCGTCGCGCCGTTCGCGAAGTAGGCCCAAAAATCGCCGCCGTTGAACAGCGTGACCATGAAGCCTTCCGGCACGACCAAGGTGGCCTCACCCAAAAACTGGGTAATCAGTGCTTGCTCGTTGCGGCCCAAGAAACCGAGAGCGTAGCCGCTGACAAACGCTTGCGAGACCTGCCCAAGCGGGCCGACCCATGCGAAGTTTCCAACCACGAGACCGCCGACCGGCGCAACGAGCGCACCGGGGGCCGCCGTCACAGACGAAAACGGGTTGGTGCTTGCGAAGTCGCCGCGGACGCCGGGGGCCTGAGTGTTGTTGACCGTAGCTTGAAAGGGCATGTGTGCTGTTCCTGTAATCGAGAAAAATTAACCGTTGAAAATCGTGCCTCTTATTTGAGGCGGTTGTAACCCTTGATCGCGCCGGCCATCGTTGACACGCGGGCCGCATCGCTCGCCATCGTCGGGGTCTGCGCTTCGGCGCGGTCCTTGGCGAGTTTCAGCATGGACGGGAACGCCGAGGCGTGAACGCCGTCGGTTGTCACGCCCAATTTCGTCAGCGCGTCTTTGTAATACGCGTCGGCAGAGTCGTACGCGACCACGCCGAGAATCGATTCAACTTCGCGCGCGGCGGCATGCTTCGCATCGTTCGCGGCGATCAGAGCGGCAACGCCAGCAGCGTCCATGCCCTTTTTGTCCTTGGCGGGCTCGTCTTGCTTGCCCCTGGGGCCTTCCTTTGCGGAGACCTTGGCCTGCACGTCGTCCTCGGCCTTGCCTTCCTTTTCGTCCTCGGACATGTCCGGATCGTCGGCGTCGTTGGTGTGCTCGGGGTCGTCCTTTTCGTCTTCGGCCTTGTCGTCCTTTTCGTCTTCGGCCTTTTCCTTCTTGGGCGGGAATTCGTCCTTGCCCTTCTTGTCCTTGTTCTGGATTTCGACGTAGCCCAATCCGCCCTCGTCCTTGCCCTTTTTGTCAGCGGCGAGAATCGCGGCGAGAATCTGCGCCTCGGTCGGCTTCGCATCGGTTGCGATCAGGGCGGCGACTACAGAGGCAACTTTTGACGCTTTGAGGGGCATGTTCGTATTCCTGAGAATTGATCGAAAAGTGTGACGTGCGTCACGTTGAAATGCAGTTTATGCCAAGCGGCGGGGCAATTGCAACATGGCGTCGGCGACCATGACATCCGGGCCCGCGCGGCCGGCCTCAACCAATGCCACATGGTTCGCCACAATTTGCGTCATGCGCCCATCGTATTTCACACCGTCGGGCGAAGTCCCGGGCGACATTTCGGCCACGTAACGGTATCCGCACGATAGCTCCCGCTGCGCGCCGGATTCGACTGCGTCGATAC
>JBAVTK010000002.1:0-1673 GCA_049696095.1 Aliidongia sp.
AAGAATAACTTGAAACCAGATTGGCTTAAGCGCCAATTTTATAGAATTGATAAAGATATCGCTTTATGGCCTGAATGTATGGGGCGAGAGGCTGGTTTTATTGAGGAACCTAAGAAGGAGGATGAGACAGATGAAAATTAAGGTACGATCCCTATTAGCATTTATCACCTGCATAAGCGCCGCCGGCCAGTCTGGTATACCTAACGTACCAAATGGGGTAAACTACACACTACAATATTCAGCCGCTCCATCTACCTCAGCGGTGGTAGCTACGGTGCAAAGCCAAGCTACGGCCAATAAGGTATACTTTGTATCCGCATACCTCGATAGTACAGTGGCTTGTACCTTCACCCTGGAACGAAATGGCACGGCAGCTACCACTACAGCGGCGACTATTAGCAACCTTAATCCTAATGAAATTGCTACTACGATGAAAGGTTTCACCGCCTCGAATGTTGGGGTAGGTACTATTCTGGGCACTTATGGTGTACCGGCCGGAGGTAGTATCGCCCTTGATCTATCCTTTATATCATTCTTGACCAATGCAGGCACCAACACCAATTTGACAATCCGTACCAACTCGATAACTGGTATAGTGCACATTATCTTTAAGTTCGTAGAAAGGAATCCTTAGTGAAACTAGCAACTTTATGGATCGGGTTACTGTCATTGGCGGGGTTCGGACTGGTTTATACCAGTGCCCAAGTACCCCAAGGTTCAACTACTGGAAGTCCTAATGCTCAAACGGTCATAGGCCCCGCCCTGTCCACCAATGGCTTTGTGCCATCTTGGAGTGGCACTGGTGGCGTGCTACTAGCTAATGGCTTTGGTGTAAGCTCAGCTGGTGCAGCGAACTCAATAGTAGAAACCACTGCTAGTGGAGGAGTTTTTCATCGTGGGCTTGTAGCAGCGGGTGTTCTTAATATAACGACAAATGGTTGTACGGCCACTTCTCCTATCGGCGGTGCAACCACAGGGCAGTATGCTAGTGGCACAACTGGTACATGCACTGTCACAATAACCCCGGCACAAGCCGCTACGAATGGTTGGTTCTGTCTAGCCCGCGACATTACTACAATCGCCGATACTGTAACCCAAGTAGCCACATTCAATGCTACTACATTCACCTTGTCAGGTACGACCGTTTCAGGGGACACTGTAGTATTCAATTGCAATGGATACTAAGTGGGCGCTAGTGAAGTAGAATTACCAATACGGTTCGTAAACCCAGTGCAGGAGGATTTCTTCTACTGTAGTAAACGGAACCAATGCTTCAGCGGCGGGTTTGGGAATGGAAAATCATACGGGGCTTCTCTTAAGGCCATTACCCTATTGACGACCTTTCCCCACTACCGCATGGGTATAAGCCGATATACCGCGAAGGAATTACAGCAATCCACTATGGAAACCTTCTACAAGACGTGCCCGCCGAGTTTATATGATGAGTCATATGGTGGGCGGCGTAATGATCGAGAAGGATATCTTAGACTCGTTAACAAGAGTGAAGTTATCTGGATGCACCTTGATGATTATAGCGAGGAAGACCTCCGCGGTAAAGAATTTAATAGTGTATTAACCGATCAAGCTGAAGAAATCAGTGAGCAGATATACATTACCTTAGACTCTCGTATAGAGCGATGGGACCAAGTAGAAATCCCCCCTCATCTAAACCC
>JBAVTK010000003.1:0-1899 GCA_049696095.1 Aliidongia sp.
TCTTGAAGCCCGCCTGCTGCCTCAGGAAGTGTGATCGCGGCAAAAAATCGAGTTTTTCAACAGTATCGGTGGGAAGCGGTCGTTCGATGGCGATGTCGGACTTCCCGCTCAAGGTCGGAAGCTTTTCGAAGCATAGATTGCAGCGGGATCCACGTCCTTCGTTTATCCGAGCGTGCGGTCAGCCTTGGAAGCGAGTGTAGAATTGATCCCGGTTCGTCATAGAGCACAGCTTAACCAAGTCGCTCAGGATGTTGTCCTGCGGGTATGCCGGGATCGATTGGGCACCATGAGAAGGCCGCCAGCTATCGAGATAGATTTCGTGGCGTCTCTCGTCGAGACCGGGGCTGGCTTTCTCGAAGCGGAATGGCAGCGGATTTTGGCCAAGGACGGGATTGCGGTCAGGGTAGCCGGTGTCTTCTGTCACCAATCTCCGATGGTCGACATCAAAGGAAAGCCGCCGCATCCCGTACCGACGCCTAGATGCGAGCTCGCGGACCTTCTGGTTCTGCATTCGCATTCGAGACCGGACGGCAAAGTGTTCTGGCGCGGGTCCTGATGCAGACCAAGTCATATTCCGGTCAGACCATCGTGCCGGACGAACCACAGCTCTGGCTTTACCAAGACTGGCCAAATTTCGTGATAACCGCGCCCGGATTCGACAGGCGGGAACGTGACTTCGGCCTGGATCAACGATCAGGACTGTATGCGCTCGTCTCAATTAAAGGGTGGCGCGTGCTGCGGGCAAGCAATCCGCTGGTCGGGCACGCGCCGGGCAGCCTCGATCTCAGCGAGTTCCTGGTTAACATGCTCTATGACATGGATCCGGCGCAGCCCGGTCGGACGTCGGCCCACGGCAGACAGATTTATCGCAACTCGGAGAGGGATTGGTCACCTACAATTTGGGATCTGATGGATGTTACGGCGACAAAAGCGCTTCGCCATAAGGGCAAGAAGCGCGGCCTGTACGACCGTGACCTTTCCCGACTAGGCGGCGGGGTGCTGCAGATGATGCGGGACGTAACGATTCAGCGTTTAGTGGCACCTCCTGGGTATGGTGGCGTAGAGGGGGAGGAAGGCGGGGGAGAAGGCATCAGCATTCTAGTCATCGAGACGCGTTCGGCCGACTGAACTCGACCGAGAACGATGCCGACCCGAACAGACGGACCACGGCAGTGGATCGCTCAAGCCACCTGAATGACGCCAGTGCGCCGTGAGCCGACATACAGCCGCGCGCTGGAGGCTTCGATACCAATCAATCACTGGGGCCACGACCATGCAATTGTTTGTCGATGCCGCTCCGCCTTACTTGCTTTCGTTTGCGGCTGCGGTTTGTCTCTCTCTCGCGGTTTGGTGTGCCTGGCGCGACAGCATTAAAGCCGGTACCCTGCTGAGCGTCCTATTTTTGTTATGTGTCATGCTCGCCTACTTCCCGCAGTTGGACAGCCTCAACGCGATTGGTGTCAACGTGAAGCTGCGGCGCAATCTGGATCGAGCTGAGGAAATACTCGCCGAACTAAGACAATTAGCTGTCATAAATGCCAAAACCACCTACATGGAAATGGCATGGGGCAATCGCATTGGCTCACCCTCCGCCAAAGATAAGCAAGCCACATGCTCGACATGGTCAATGGTCAGCTTTCTGCTCTCAAGGTTAGCGAAGCCGAGCGCAAGGAAGTCGCTCAACCTTTCGTTGAGTTTATTGGGATAGACCTACACAACATTTATTTCAGCGTCTTTGAGCGGTTGCTGATGTTGAAGCAGCAGGAATTAACCCGTCGAAAGGACGCTGCAGGAAACACTCCGGAAGCGCAGAAGGTGTTGCAAAGTTTCTTCGACGAAAAGGCTGATTGGCAGCGTGAGGTTGTGCGCCTGAGCTATCAGCAATCCAAGCCCTACGAC
>JBAVTK010000004.1:0-3752 GCA_049696095.1 Aliidongia sp.
GGCCGGGGCCGCCCTGGTGCTGGTCTCGCTCGGCCTGCCCGATGCGCTGAGCTTCGTGCGCGCCAATGCGGCCGGCATCGCCAACCCGGCGGCCGAGACGCTCGCCCAATCCCCGGCGCTGTGGGACGCGGTGCGCCGGCTTTCGGCGCCCGACGAGCGCGTTGCCAACAACCCGCTGTTCGTGGCGAGCGCTGTGACCTGGCCGGTGAACATCTCATGGGCGCTCTTCGCCGACCGTCGCTCATGTTTCGTCGGCCGCGATCTGGCCAAGGCTTATGTGGCACTGCCCGCCGCCGAGATCGAGCGGCTGGAGACGCTGTTCGAACGCATCTTCGCCGGGGCCGGGACGCCGGAGGAAATCCGGCTGCTGGCCGAGCGCTATGATTGCCGCCTGATCGTGGTCACGCCCGGCGATGGCGCGTGGCAGCATGACGGCTTCGCCACCAGCCCGGCCTATCGACAAGTCGAGGAAGTGCCGGGCAAATGGCGGATCTATCGGGCGGTGCCGTGAGATCGGCGGTGGTGTCGGACGGTAAGCCCACCAGGTAAATCGCGCTTCGGCCTGCGGTATCGCCATGCTACCGTTCAACCGCCATCGGGATCAGAAACCGGAGAAAAGGCCATGGAGGAAAAACCAACGGAGGCGGCCACGCCGTGGATATGGGTCTTGCTGCTGCCCTATATCGCGCTGCTTTGGCTGCCATTCTACAATGCGAAAGAACCGGCGCTGCTCGGGTTTCCGTTTTTCTATTGGTATCAGTTTGCGTGGGTGCCGCTGACCTCGCTGCTCATTTACCTCGTCTATAGGAAGGTAAAATGACCCCAGATACCATCAATTGGACGGCGCTCGCCGTCTTCGTCTTCTTCTTCGCCCTGGTGACGGTACTGGGATTTTTCGCCGCGCGCTGGCGATCGGGTGACCTGTCGCAACTTCATGAATGGGGGCTGGGCGGCCGGCGTTTTGGCACGATCATCACCTGGTTCCTGGTCGGCGGCGATTTCTATACCGCCTATACCGTGATCGCGGTGCCGGGGCTGGTCTATGCCGTCGGCGCCTATGGCTTCTTCGCGCTGCCCTATACGATCATTGTCTATCCGCTGGTGTTTCTGATCATGCCGCGCCTGTGGGCCGTGTGCCATAGGCATCAATATGTGACGGGCGCGGATTTCGTCCATGGCCGTTACGGCAGCGAATGGCTGGCGCTCGCCGTGGCGTTGACCGGGCTGCTGGCGACTATGCCTTATATCGCGCTGCAACTGGTCGGCATGCAGGTGGTGATTGGCGCGCTCGGGATCGGCGGCGAGGGGTTTACCGGCGAGCTGCCGCTCATCATCGCCTTCGTCATTCTCGCGGTTTACACCTATTCCTCGGGCCTGCGCGCGCCAGCCATGATCGCCTTCGTCAAGGATGCGATGATCTATATCGTGGTCATCGCGGCGGTCGCGATCATCCCGCTCTATCTCGGCGGCTACGCGGCGGTGTTCGATGCCGCGGACAAGGCGTTCCAGGCCAAGGGTGGGGCGACCGGCATCATCCTGCAACCCGGCCAGTTCGTGCCCTTCGCCACGCTGGCGCTCGGTTCGGCCTTCGCCGCCTTCATGTATCCGCACACCATGACCGCTGTCTTGTCGTCGTCGAGCGGCGATGTGGTGCGCAAGAACGCCATGCTGCTGCCCGCCTATACGGTCCTGCTCGGGCTGATCGCGATGCTGGGCTACATGGCGATCACGGCCGGGGTTTCGGTCAAATCATCGACCGCCGTGGTGCCGGCCTTGTTCCTCAAGATCTTCCCGGATTGGTTCGTCGGTTTCAGCTTCGCCGCTATCGCGATCGGCGCCCTCGTGCCGGCGGCGATCATGTCGATCGGTGCGGCCAATCTCTTCACGCGCAACATCTGGCGTGTCTTCGTCAACCCGGCGATCACGCCGGCCGCCGAGGCGCGCACGGCCAAGCTCGCCTCGCTGGTCGTCAAATTCGGGGCACTGGTCTTCATCGTCGGGCTGCCGACGCAATATGCCATCGATCTGCAGTTGCTCGGCGGCGTCTGGATCTTGCAGACCTTTCCGGCGATCGTGCTCGGCCTCTACAAGACCCGGCTCCGGCCCACCGCCTTGCTGCTCGGTTGGGCGGTCGGCATGGTGGTCGGCACGATGCTGGCCTATCAGACCGGGCTGAAACCGGTCTATCCGCTGTCGATCGGCGGGGAAACCTACACGGTCTATATCGGCGTGCTGGCCGGCGGCCTCAATCTCGTGATCAGCATCGCGGCCTCGCTGCTGTTCCGGGCACTCGGCACCGGGCACGGCACGGACGAGACAAGGCCGCAGGATTATCTGGTGGGTGAAGCGGACTGAGGCTCAGGATGGCGGGCGGCGAACCCGCCCGCCATCCGGCCACGAAGGGTGTGCCGGCATCGTAGATCATCAGGCGGCGGATGTGGGCTCGAGATGGAGGCGGAGGCCGAACGCCCGCATGACTTTCAGGATGGTGGCGAATTCGGGGTTGCCATCGCTGCTCAGCGCTTTATAGGGCGCCTGCCTGGTCAAGCCGGTTTCCTCGGCGAGCTGAGACATACCCCACGCACGGGCGACCACGCCCAGCGCGTCGGCGGTCTTGCGGATCGTGATGCCCAGTTCTCTCAATCTACGATAGTTCAGAGCGGCGCGCGGGGCCAGATCGGTGCTCAGCAGGGGCACAAGCAAATAGTGACGCAATTCCCGTTCAATACGCGCGGCATGGGCCTCGTCCCGAGCGCCTTGGAGGAGTTCGAGCAGGATAAGGTCGCCGATCAGGAGCGGCTCGCGTGCCGCCGCTGCCGCCAATTTGGTGGTCGCGACCGTTTGATAGCCGCGCAAATGGGCAATCCAGACCGAGCTGTCGACCAGGATCACGATCAGGTTGCCGGAGTTCCGTCCCGCATCATGTCCAAATTACCGTCCCAGCCCAATCCTCTGAGTTCCGCCAATGCTTTGGTCTGGCCGCGCAGCTGAACCAGCAAGCGCAATCCGTCTTCCACCGTGGCTCGCTTGGTCGATAAGCCGGCCGCTTTCATGGCTTGGGACAATAATTCATCGTCGATTTCGATATTGGTCCGCATCGCTTTGGCCATGGCCCGATGGGCCGCCGCGTATCGAGGAGGTCAACGCCGCACTCAGCCAACTCGCGGGTTGGGGCAATCTCGAATCTCATCCCGATACGGCACGGGTCTCGACCCTCAGCGATTTCTACCGCGCCCGCTTTCTCTACCGGCTCTCGCAGGGCGGTGAGGCCGTGGAATCGGCGCTGGCGGTTTTCGTCCAGACATTGCAACGCCGCGCTGAACTGCAAACCGTCGCCCTTGAAGACATCATGAGCCGGTTGCGTGCCCTTCAAGCGCTCGCCGGTGACGCGGAGCCCGACGCGGCCAAAATTCACGAGACGCTGCGGGATTTGGTCCGCGTCTTCGAAGATTTGGCCGACAACGCCCAAGCATTCATGGCCGGCGTCGCCCGCAGCGTCGAACTACAGCAAGCCGATCCCGGCGCGGTTGCAACCTATAAGAAACGGCTGATCGACTATCTGGAGCGCTTCATCGGCGATCTAGTGCGCCGGTTCGACACGATCGCGCATCTCATCCTGGCTTTGGAACCGAGTATCGATGCCCTGCTGGGCCAGATCGCCGAACGCGAATCGCGCGATGCCGCGCCCGATGGCACGCAAGGCCAGGCCGATACGCGCGAGCGCTATTTGCAAGCCTGGCAAGAGCGCTGGA
>JBAVTK010000005.1:0-8680 GCA_049696095.1 Aliidongia sp.
GCGCTATGTGCCGTCGGACCAGGAATCGCCGCTGCCCGCCGGCATTGCCGCCAGTTGCGACGCGGTGCCGGGCCTGGCCGAGGCGATGGGTGAGCTGGGCTATGCCCTGCCGGCCGAACCGGGGCCGCGCGCCGCATCGGGCCGCGCTCAGGGCACGGTCAGCCGGATCGGGCCTGGCGAATGGCGCCTCAACCCGCCCTTTCAGGCTGATAGCGGGGTCGCCTGGACGGCACGACTGCATATGGCGCCGGAACTGGAAATCTATGAGGCGCAGAGCGACAATCTCGAACAGCCCTATCGCTCGCCCTTGCGGCTTCATGAGGATGGCGTGGCGCTCGGCCCGCCGCACAGCCTGCATGCGCTGGTGCGGGGCGAGGGGCAAGGCCGGTTTTCCCATTGGGGGCCACGGCAGCTTCTGCTGTTTTCCGCCTCGGACAACAGCGATCCGAACCGGAACGGCCGGGTCTATACGATATCACTGTGAGGAAAAGTTGGGGCGGCTTCCTGGGGAAGAGATGAGCCGCCCCGGCGCCATCAACCAAACGACGCGAGGCTACGCTGAATGCCGTGGCCATCCGAAGACGGCTTTGGCGCTCGCAGAGAACGGGGGAAATACGGCGGTTCCCGGCTAAGATTGTGGCGGAATCGTGATTTATGCCCCGTGCTTGGCCGCATCGGCACGGCTCGTGAGTTTCGCGCACGGGAAGATCCTGCATTCCTCATTTGTCGAACGGGCCGACAAAGCCTAAATCTCAGTTCAGCTAATTCTTTGCCGG
Organism: Aliidongia sp.; assembly: GCA_049696095.1. Lineage (GTDB taxonomy): Bacteria > Pseudomonadota > Alphaproteobacteria > ATCC43930 > CGMCC-115725 > JAXDMU01. The sequence goes on from JBAVTK010000005.1 coordinate 777, forward strand.
CCGCCGCCGGGACCGCCTCAAGCCATGAAGGAGCCTGCCGTGAAATACGCTGGCCACGATACGCTCAAGACCCGCCGCACCCTCACGGTCGAGGGCAAGCCTTATGTCTATTACAGCCTGCCGGCCGCGGCCGAGGCTGCCGGGTTGGGCGATATCGCGCAATTGCCGTTTTCGCTGCGCGTGCTGCTGGAGAATCTGGTTCGGCTGGAGAATGGCCGGACGGTCACGGTCAAGGACATCAAGGCGGTCGGCGCCTGGCTTGAGACCCGGACCTCGGAGGCCGAGATCGCCTTTCGCCCGGCGCGCGTGCTGATGCAGGATTTCACCGGCGTGCCCGCCGTGTGCGATCTGGCGGCGATGCGCCATGCCATGGTGAAGCTGGGCGGCGATCCGCGGCGGATCAATCCGCTGTCGCCGGTCGATCTGGTGATCGATCATTCGGTCATGGTCGATGAATTCGGTGCCAAATCCGCCTTCGAGGATAATGTCCGCCACGAATTCGAGCGCAATGGCGAGCGTTATGCCTTTTTGCGCTGGGGCCAGGATGCCTTCGACAATTTCCGCGTGGTGCCACCCGGCACCGGCATCTGCCACCAGGTCAATCTGGAATATCTGGCGCAGGTCGCCTGGATTGGCGAGGAGGATGACGGCACCAGGATCGTCTATCCCGACACGCTGGTCGGCACCGACAGCCACACCACCATGGTCAACGGTCTGGCCGTGCTCGGCTGGGGCGTCGGCGGCATCGAGGCCGAGGCGGTCATGCTGGGCCAGCCGATATCGATGGTGCTGCCTGAAGTGGTCGGATTCAAGCTCTCGGGCAAGCTCAAGGAGGGGGCGACCGCGACCGATCTGGTGCTGACCGTGACGCAGATGCTGCGCGCCAAGGGCGTCGTCGGCAGCTTCGTCGAGTTCTACGGGCCGGGCCTCGATCATCTGCCGCTGGCCGACCGCGCGACCATCGCCAATATGGCGCCGGAATATGGTGCGACCTGCGGCTTCTTCCCGGTTGATCAGGAAACCTTGCGCTACCTCGCCTTCTCCGGCCGCGAGCCGCACCGGGTGGCGCTGGCCGAGGCCTATGCCAAAACCCAGGGCCTGTGGCGCGACGCGACGACGCCCGACCCGGTCTTCACCTCGACGCTCGAACTCGATCTGGCCTCGGTCGAGCCGTCGCTCGCCGGCCCGCGCCGGCCGCAGGACCGGGTGCTGCTGAGCAATGTCGCCGCCGGTTTCGCCCAGGAACTGCCCAAACTGGCCGGTGCGCGCGAGCTGAACCGCTCGACCCAAGTCGAAGGCGCCGATTATCGGATCAAGGATGGCGATGTCGTGATCGCCGCGATCACCAGTTGCACGAACACCTCGAACCCCTCGGTCATGATGGCGGCCGGTCTGCTTGCCCGCAACGCGGTCAAGCATGGTCTCAAGGTCAAGCCCTGGGTCAAGACCTCGCTCGCGCCGGGCAGTCAGGTCGTGACCGAATATCTGGCGGCGGCCGGGCTTAACAAGGATCTGGATACGCTGGGCTTTAATCTGGTCGGTTACGGCTGCACCACCTGCATCGGCAATTCCGGCCCGCTGCCCGAGGTGATCGGCGCTGCGGTCGATGAAGGCGATCTGGTGGTCGGCGCCGTGCTGTCGGGCAACCGCAATTTCGAGGGGCGCATCAGCCCGCAAGTCCGTGCCAATTACCTGGCCTCGCCGCCTTTGGTCGTGGCCTATGCGCTGGCCGGGTCGCTCAATATCGATCTTGCGACCGCTCCGCTCGGCGAGGATGGCGACGGCGCACCGGTTTATCTCAAGGATATCTGGCCGTCGGGGCATGATATTGCCGAGGTGCTGCGTCAGTTCCTGACGCCCGAGATGTTCCGCAGCCGCTATGCCGACGTCTTCAAGGGGCCGGTGCAGTGGCAGAAGATCGAGACCGCGACCGGCCTCACCTACCAATGGCTGCCTGGCTCGACCTATATCGCCGAGCCGCCCTTCTTCGAGAACATGCCGAAGGAGCCGGGGCCGCTCAGCGACATCACGGGCGCCCGCCCGCTGGCGCTGTTGGGTGACAGCATCACGACCGACCATATCTCGCCGGCCGGTTCGATCAAGAAGAACGGCCCGGCCGGCACCTATCTGATGAGCTATCAGGTGCGGCCGGACGAGTTCAATTCCTATGGCGCCCGGCGCGGCAATCATGAAGTCATGGTGCGCGGCACCTTCGCCAATATCCGCATCCGCAACGAAATGGTGCCGGGTGTCGAGGGCGGCGTCACCAAACATCTGCCCGACGGCGAAGTCATGCCGATCTATGACGCCGCGATGAAATATGCCGCCGAGGGCGTGCCTTTGGTCATCGTCGCCGGCAAGGAATACGGCACCGGCTCGTCGCGCGACTGGGCGGCCAAGGGCACGCGCCTCTTGGGCGTCAAGGCGGTGATCGCCGAAAGCTTCGAGCGCATCCATCGTTCGAATCTGGTCGGGATGGGCCTGCTGCCGCTGCAATTCAAGGATGGCGTCAGCCGGCAGAGCCTGAAGCTCGACGGCACCGAATTCTTCGACATCACCGGCATCGAGGCCGGCATCAAGCCGCGCATGGATGTCACGGTCACCATCACCCGCGCCGACGGCACGCGCGAGGCGATCACGGCGATCTGCCGGATCGATACGCTGGACGAGGTCGAATATTACCGCCATGGTGGCATCTTGCAGTATGTGCTGCGCACCATGATGAAGGACGCGGCTTAAGCGAGGCGATGGAAACACCCGGTCCCTGGTCACAGCCGATCCAGTGGCAGGCGGTGCTGCGCCCGCATCGCAGCCTGCCGCCCGCTGGATTTCTGGCTTTGATGCTCTGCCTGACCGTGGTGAGCTTCATCGCTGGCATTCTGTTCGCGCGGATCGGCGCCTGGCCGGTCGGCGGCTTCTTCGGCCTCGATGTGCTGCTGCTCTATCTGGCGTTCCGCCTCAATTACCGCGATGCCGGGTCGCGCGAGGTGCTGCGCCTGCAAGGCAGCGATCTGGTGGTCGAACGGATCGGAAGACGCGGCGAGAAGCGGCATTGGCGCATGCCGGCCTTTTGGCTGCGGGTCGAATTGATCGAGGCCCGCGATGGCGGCAACCGGTTGATCGTGACGACCCACGGCACCTCGCTGCCGATCGGCGGCTTCCTCTCGCCCGGCGAACGCCGCGATCTGGCTCGTGAACTGGATGGTGCCTTGCGGCGTTGGAAAGCGTTACCAGGCTGATCGCGGCGATACCTGCAGGGAAATGCACCATGGCGTCATATGTGCGCGACAATCTCGTGCAACACGAGCAGATCCTCTATGAGGGCACCTTGAGCCGCTGGGCCTATGGTTGGCGGATACTGCTCGGGATTCTGCTCATCCCGCTGCTGATCGGCATCGGCATTCTCGTTCATCTCTGGATCATCTTTCACAGCACGGAACTGGCGGTCACCAACCGGCGGGTCATCGCCAAATTCGGCTTCATCCGGCGCAAGACCTTCGAACTCAATGTCGATCGGGTCGAGAGCATCCAGGTCGATCAGGGCTTGGCCGCGCGGCTCTTCGGTTACGGCACGCTGCGGATCGCCGGCGCCGGCAATTTCGACCCGATCCCGAATATCTCGGCGCCACTGGCGTTCAAGAAGGCGGTGATGGAGAGCCAGGAAGCATATCGCGAGTCGTTCGCGCGATAGCGGCTATGCCGGACGACCCACCAAACCTACGATACGGCAAGCCGGATCGTTCGACTTTTTCCGGCAATACGACACGCGGGCGATGCCGCGACTGTGGCCGGGGGAGGACGAACGGGATGGAATGTCAGGTCCGAACGTTGTATTATGGTCATATGTGATCACCTTTGTGAGGATAGGCCATGCCGACAGTCAGTCTGAAAGACGCCAAGGCTGGTTTTTCCGGCCTCGTTGACGAAGCGATCAAGGGCAAGTTCGTGACGATCACCCGCCATGGCAAACCTGCCGCCGTGTTGGTTTCTGTCGCAGCGGCAGACATTGCACGCAAGGCGCTCGAAAAGAGGCGGCCGGGTCTCGCCGCCTATCTGCGAACCTTTCCCGGCGGCGAATTCGAGCGCAACCGTTCGCCTTCGCGGGATGCGGAACTTTGAAAGGATTCCTGCTCGACACCAATGTCATCTCTATGCTCTCACCCTCAGCGCCTGATGTCCCTGTGCCCTTTCTCGACTGGCTGGAGCGTATGGACGGTGAGGGTCGGATTTTTCTTTCAGCCGTCACGATCCATGAAATCGAAAAAGGGATCACGCTGTTGGATCACAAGCGCGCGACGGCGAAGGCTGCAGGCTTGCGAGGTTGGCTTTCCGGTCTGCTCGCGGGCTACAGTGACAAAATTCTCAACCTCGACACCGATGCCGCCGCCGTTTCGGGACGGCTGGAAGCCGACGCGATTGCCAGCGGCCAGGCGCCTGGAATGGCCGACGCCATCATCGCCGGAATCGCGCAAGCGCATGACCTCGTGGTCGTCACCCGCAATATCAGGCACTTTCTACCTTTCGGGGTCAGCGTGTCTTTGCCCGATAAGGTCGGCGGAACGGAATGAGCAAAAAGGCGGGAACAATCAGATTGGTTTTCCGGGTCCGGTCGATCCAGGAAATTGGTACCCCACCACCCCGTTCAAACTGAGCCAACTCCACAAAAACAGCCGATGGTCCGCCGTGCCGGCGCGATGGCTCCGCCAGCGTTCGGCCACGGCTTCGATGCGAATGCCGGCGATGGCGGGCAGCGGCGGGACCGGTGGGATGCTGCGCAGCCATTTCGCGGTCGGAATGCCGAAGCCTTTCTTGCGCCGATGCGCGATGCCGTCCGGCAGCAGCCCCTCCATTGCCTGCTTCAGCAGATATTTGCGCGTGCCGTTGCGGTATTTCCAGCGATGCGGCAGGCGCCGGCAGAAATCGACCAGATCATTGTCGAGAAAGACCGCGCGGCTTTCGAGCGAGACCATCATCGCCGCCCGGTCGGTCTTGGTCAGGATGTCGTCGGTCAGATAGAGATTGGTGAAGAATTCCAGCGTCCGGTCGATCGGATCGGCACTCTCGCTCGAGTCCCAGAGCGTGATCGCCTCGTCATAGAGTTCCTCGATCCGCAAGGGTGCCTCGAAGATCTCGCCCATCAGCCCCGGTTCGAGCGGCGCCATCCAGACCGGATTCCACAGATTGCGCTTGTATGACAGGCCCATCAAACTGCGCTTCAGCTTGAAGTCCAGCGCCATGTTGCCGGTCGAGACCGGCAGCAGATCGACCAGCCGCCGCACGCCGCGATGCAGGCCGCGCGGCATCAGGCGCGCATAGAAATCGGCCGGGGCCAGTGCCTTGAACGGATCATAGCCGGCAAACAATTCGTCGCCGCCATCGCCCGAGAGGGCCACGGTGACATGCCGGCGGGTGAATTCGCTCAAGAGATATGTGGGCAGCAGCGAGGCGTCGCCCAGCGGTTCGTCGAGCCGGCCCAGCACTTCCGGCACCAGATCGCGCGCGGTCGCGAGATCGAGTATCCGCTCGCGATGCTCGGTGCCGAAATGCTTGGCCACGCGCCGCGCATGGCCGGATTCATCGAAGCTCGGCTCGGTGAAGCCGATGGTGAAGCTCTTGATCGATTGGGGCGGAAGATGCTGTGCCGCCGCCCAGAGCACGCTGCTCGAATCGAGCCCGCCGCTCAGAAACAGGCCGAGCGGCACGTCGCTGATCAGCCGCCGACCGACCGCCGTCACCAATAAGGCTCGCAATTCCTCGACCAGATCGGCCTCGGCCCGCCGGCCCAGCGTCTCGTCGCTCTCGATGCGGAAGCGCCAATAGCGCACGATTCGCGGTTCGCCCCCGGCCAAATCGAGTGTCAGATGATGCCCGGCCGGCAATTTCCGTGTGCCGGTGTAGAGCGCACTGGCACCGGGCAGATAGCCATAGGCAAAGAATTTCTGAAGTGCCGGCAGATCGAGTGCCGTGCTGACCGAGGGATGCCGGGCCAGTGCCGAAAGCTCGCTGGCGAAACCGAAGAATCCGGGTTGGGCGGCGTAATAAAGCGGCTTCTCGCCGAACCGGTCGCGCGCCAGGAACAGGCGTTGGCGCGTCCGGTCCCAAATGGCGAAGGCGAACATGCCGTTGAGCCGAAGCGGCAGATCGGCGCCCCATTCCTCATAGCCATGGACCAGCACTTCGGTATCGGAATGATCGGAAGCGAAGACATGGCCCTTGGCCAACAATTCGCGGCGCAGCTCGGCATGATTGTAGATTTCGCCGTTGAACACGATGGCGACGGTACCATCCTCGTTCCACATCGGCTGAGTGCCGCCGGCAATGTCGAGGATGGCGAGGCGGCGATGGCCGAGAAAGACCGGTGCCGTCTCGTCGATATGGTAGCCGGCACCGTCCGGCCCGCGATGAGCCAGTGCGGTGGTCATCGCCACCAGATCGGTCCGGCCGCCCGGCCCGAAAAACCCCGCAATGCCGCACATCAGCGGGAGACGCCATCGCCGAAATTGACCAGATCCTTGACCAGATAGGGCGCGCGGTTCTGCGATTCGAAATACACCCGCACCAGCATTTCCGCCAACAACCCCATCAACAGGCTCATCACCCCGACCAGGAACGCCATTGCCGAGAGCAGCGGCAGCGGCGTCTGGATCATCGACAGCCCCTCGGCGAATTTCAGATAGATCATATAGAGCGCCGAGAGTCCCGACAGGGCGAACGAGAATACGCCGAAGCCGCCGAAGACATAGATCGGCTTGACGAAATGCCGGTCGAGGAACTTGACCACCATCAGATCGAGCACGACCTTGACGATCCGTTCCAGGCCATATTTGGAGCGGCCGAACTGGCGCGGGTGATGGCGCACCGGCAGTTCGGTGACGCGCGCACCCTGCCAGGCGGCATAGATCGGGATGAAGCGGTGCATCTCGCCATAGAGCCGGACGCCCTTGATCACGTCCTTGCGATAGGCTTTCAACGTGCAGCCATAATCATTGAGCCGGACGCCGGAGATCCGCGAGATCACCCGATTGGCGATCCGGCTGACCAGATTGCGACGAACCGCGGCGTCCTTGCGGTCCCGGCGCCAGCCTGACACCACGTCGTACCCCTCATCGAGCTTGGCGAGAAGCGCCGGAATATCGTCCGGATCATTTTGCAGATCGGCATCGATCGCGACGATGATATCGCCCGAGGCGTGATCGATCCCCGCCATCATCGCCGCGGTCTGGCCGTAATTGCGCCGAAAATCGACGATCTTCACCTCGGTCCGCTGCGCCGCCGCGGCGCGCAGCAAGGCCAACGACCGGTCGCGGCTACCGTCATTGACCAGGATGATCTCGAAGCGATGAGGTAGCGGGTCGAGCACGGCATAGAGCCGCGGCAACAACAGCCCGATCGATTCCTCCTCATTATAGATCGGCACGATCACCGAAATGTACGGCACGGCCGCCGACATGCTCATTCCATTTTCCCCGTCACCGCCGGTGCCGTCTCGCGCAGCAGCGCCAACGCGACGAGGCCGATCGCCAGCGCCAATGTCATGTACCAGCCCGGCGCCAGCGGATTGCCGGTGACGTCGCTCAGCCACTTCACCACGAACTGCGCCGAGCCGCCAAAGATCGCGATCGACACGGCATAGATGATCGCGAGGGCGCCCGAGCGAATCGATTTCGGCAACCCTTCGGCCAGCGCCACCAGGATCGGGCTGGCGAAAAACGCCAGGAGCACACTGATCACGGCCACGGCACCATAGAGTGCTGCAACGCTGCGCAATTCCGTCACCATGACGAAAAGCGGTATGGTCACCAGCAGCAGCGCCACGCCAGAGATGAGCGCCACCGGGCGGCGGCCGAACCGGTCGGAGACAATGCCGGCGATCGGCTCGAAGATGACCAAGCACAGGCCGGTGA
>JBAVTK010000006.1:0-24516 GCA_049696095.1 Aliidongia sp.
GGCCGGGTGCGGGCGGCGTTGCCGACCGGCCGCGCGCCGCGCTTTCTCGCCTCCGGCGCGCATTCGGTCTGGGTGCTGAGCCAGGATGACGGCACGATCACGCGGATCGACACGCGGCGGCGCGCCGTCACCGCGACGATCGATGCCGGCCTCGCCGGCCATGGCGGCGACATCGGCTTTGGCGCGGGCAACGTGTGGGCGACAATCCCCGGCACGCCCTTGACCGAGATCGACGCCGCGACCAACCAAATTCTCCACCGCTGGGTCGGGCCGGGCGGCGATTCCCTCGCCTTCGGCTATGGCGCGGTCTGGGTCACGGATTACAAGAACGGCCGCGTCGCGCGCTATGCGCTGGGCACGTTCGGAACGCGGCGAAGGGCGACGGCTGGGGGACGGGTGTTCAATCGAGCGTGTATCGGCCAATGCGGCGAAAGGTTGCGTGATTCCGAATAATCCGCATCTTCGCCATGTCGTTGAACACCTCTTTTCCGGCCGGAAATAAGCATTATTGGATACGCGGCACAAGGCGAGTATACTGGTCGCTCGGTTGAACCGGCCCATGGAGACCAGAATGGTCAATACCGTGACAGCGACATCGCTCGCTCTCGACACCACGCTCAGCCTGCAACTGCAATCCGAGTCCGTTTCGGCGGGCACGAACACCGGGGCCGAGGGCGGGAGCGGCGATCGATTCGGCACCGCCGTGCTGATCAATCTCAAAACTCATGTGGCCATAAGCTTGCCGCCGCCGGATCCGAAGGGCGAGCAGGCGCTCGCGACCTTGAAGGCGGCCTCGATTGAAGCTGCAGGATTCTCCAAGAAAGACGCGGCCGATCGGCTGACCCGCGCGCTCAACGAACTGAAAATATTGAAGCTGTTGGGCGGCGGCATCAACGGCGCCAAGCAGGCGGCCCAGATCGCCAAGGAGATCGGGGTGGCGGCGTCCGAATATGCCCAGTCGGGCGGTGCCGTACCGGCGGATGTTGCCGCAGCCGCCAGTGCCGCCCCGGACGCGACCGCATCGACAGCGACACCGGCGACGACAGCGGCTGGAAACACCGATGCGCCGGTCACCCCACCCCCACCAGCGTCGACCGGCACCGATGCGTCCGCCACCCCGGCGGCATCGACCGCCGCGTCGCCCCAAGCCACGGCACTAACGGCGGTGGCCGGAGGTCCGGATGCTTTTTTCCAAGCCGCGAACGAGGCGCTGTCCGAATTGCACCGGTATTTGCAACAAATCCTGCCGTCACTGGAAACATCGCCGGACAAAAAGACCCGCAATGCCGCGCACAAAGCCCAGGAGGATTTCGACAAGGCGGCCGCCGAGACGCTGAGCGTGCAAAATCTGTCCCCGGCTTCAAGCGATGCCGCGGCCGCGGCTCCAGTCGAGACCGCAACGGCGACGATCGACACCAGCGTTACGGTCGCCATTGCGACGGTGTCGTATCAACCGCTAAATCTGTCCGCATAGCGCTATTCGCGCGACCAATGCCGTTTTTCAGGCGTATTTCGAATTCGGTGCGGTTCGTTATGGTGGTGGGGTGGACGGCCCCTATGATTGCGAGAGCATCGACCACGACGCGCTGCCGCTCACCGCAGCACTCGATTTTGCCGATACCCTACAATGGTACCCTGATCTTCCGCATTCACCCGGACGAGGTGGAGATTATCGCCTGCTTCCATGACCGCCGCGACCCGCGGCATTGGCGGCAGCGAGCGCCGTAATCGCGCGGAGTTACGGTGATGGTGCAGAAATCTGCGAACGTAGTGACAGCTACATAAGCCCTATCGCTCTTAAATGCACTACCAGTGGAACCCGTCTCTCTAAATCGTGTTGATTTGATCCAATCGCGGTGGATTGTCGCGGCTCGACGCCGATTCGAAGACGGTTTCACCGGCGAGCCAGCGCGTTTCGGCATCCGGTTCGGCCGCGGCGGCAACCAGTGCCGCGGTCAGTTCGAGCGATTGGCGCGGGGCACCCGCGTCCATCAGCACGGCATCGCGCGCCGCCGCCACGACATCGCGCAGCAGTGCCGCGGCAACCGGCTGGGAAATCGGCTGCGGCGGGTTCGCGTGATCGGCCTGGCATTGCGCGAGATTGAGCGAGAAATAGCCCTGGCAGCCATTGGGTCGCGCGGCATGGCCGAGGCATTCGCCGGTTGCCGGATCGAGCACCGGACACGTGATCCGCAGGCGGTGCCGGTCGAGCGGCGCCAGCCCATGACCGCGCGCATCGGCGGCGCCAGCCCGCACCGCCAATGCCGCCAGATCGGCTGGCGACAGAGTCCGCGCTAGATAGGTTGTCAGCGCAAAAACCTCGTCCGGGCTTGCCTCGATCGTCAGCGTGCAGCAGGCGCCGCAGCCGCGTGCGCAGGCGACGGGGGTCGCGGCCTTGGCCATCGCCTCGATGACCGGCTGCATTTCGCTGTCGAGAAAGCCGATGCGTGCCGTGGCGAGCGCAAGGCTTAGCCCCGGCTGTGTGCCGTGACGCGCCACCACTGCGCTCAGTTGCGCCACTGCCCGCTGATAGAGATCAGTGAGGAATAACCGGATGTCGGTCGGATAATCCTCAAGTCGCCGCGGTAGATCCATTCCTACCCCTCCTGTGCCGCCGCCAGATCTTGGCCACGAGATCCGCCGGGATCGGCCGATCACGTATTGCGTCCCAAGATCTCGAATAGTATGGCGCGTACGATCATTGCCGATGTCGAAAAGGCTTGCTGCTTCCGGCGCATTCCCGATGATCTTTATATCAAGGTCGAGCCCTGGCCGCGTAGCTGCGGACATTGGCCGCCGCGAGTGGTGTAACCTCGGCTGGGAAGGTGCCCAGCTTTGTGCCGAGGTGGCGGATGGGGTGGGATTCGAACCCACGGTGAGCTTGCACCCACGGCGGTTTTCAAGACCGCTGCCTTAAACCACTCGGCCACCCATCCAGCTTGATCATGCTGCGGGATACCTCAGGCAGATGGAGCGGGTCAAGCACACCCCGGCCCCGCGGCCATGTTCATTTGTCACGGTTCGAGCACGAGGCGCCAGCGGGCGGCGCCCGGCAGGAACATCGATGGGCGACCTTCGGCCCAATCCTCATGGCCGGCGAGATAGTAAGGCGACAATGGATCACCGGCCTGACCGCCGGGCATCTCGTAGATCCCGTTCGCCTCATGTCCCGGACTGACGACGAAGCGCTCCGAGGCGCCGAAGCCTGGGCTTATCACTCGCGGCATCATGCTGTCGCCGGCCATCGGCCGGTCCGGCGGGTCGGTCAGGCGGCCAAGCAGGGGAATGGCACCGCTCAATGGATGTTGAATGCCAGTATGGTTGCGCAGTCCCCAGGTGAAGTGCTGCGGATCGCTGCCGGCTTCGTCGTGGACTGCGCTCAGAATTTGATCGAGCACAGCGCGCGTCACCGCGTCCCAGCTTTCGTAAGGTGCTGGGATGAGATTGGCCGGGCGCTCGGTCAACAGCCGTTCCGCCACTGCCATGCCGGTATGCGGAATCGATTGCCGCCGCTCCGTGGCGTCAGCGAGTGGCGCCGTGTAGCCGGCATAGACCAACCGCACAGCTTGGGCTTCGAACTCGCGAACCAGCCGATAACCGACCGAAGCCGGCTCGGCCCGCCCGCCCCAATCCTCGACATAGGGGCGCAGTGCGGCGAAGCGCGGTTCGGCGCGATGGGTCTCAAGCGCCGCCAGCAGCAAATCGCGCCACGGTGCCAGCGCCACCGCGCGGTCGTCGAGCTGAATGGCGAGCAGATCGGCCTCGTCGAAATGGTCGCGCGCGCGTAGATCGTCGCGGATCTGCCGGGCACGGTCGCCTTGATCATAGCCGCTGTTGCCCAGCCGGGCGAGCGCTTTGCCGCCGACGATGCGGTTGTTCGCGGTCCAGAGCCGGCCGTCCGGCGGATCGACGATCTCCGGAATCTCGTCGGGCGACAGAAAACCGCGCCAGCCGCGCGTTCCGTCGGCCCAGGAATGCGGTAGGCCGTCATCCAGACCGAAACGGCGCGGCACCTTGCCAGCGATGCTCCAAGCGATGTGGCCGTCCTGGTCGCCGACCACGAGATTCTGGTCGGGCAAACCCAGATGGCGCGCGGCGTCGAGCGCCTCGCGGACATTGCGCGCCTGCTCCATCGCATCCTCGCCGGTGAAATCGATGGCACCCTCCTCTTCGGCCAGCCAATGCCAGACGATGCGCCTTCCATCGGCATCGCGGGCGACGACCGGTCCCCAAATCGTCTCCTCAATGACGAAATCCCGGCAGTCGCTGTGAGCGATGCAGATCTGGTCGGTCACGGTTTGCAACGGCCGAGAGCCTTGCGGCGTCAGATAGGCGGTCGGATCGCCGGGCGCCGGATCGAGCAGTATGGCGTCGCCGGTCGCGATATAGCTGTTGGTGAAGCCCCAGGCGACATGGCCGTTGCTGCCGGCGACGATGAAGGGCAGGCCGGGCAGGGTCGTGCCGGTGATATCGAGGCTGGTGCCGATCGGCGAGGTCTGGATCAGCCGCGCCCGGTACCAGATATTCGGCATGCGGATCGCCAGATGTTCATCATTGGCGACGATGGCGGCACCGCTCGCGGTCAGGCTGCCGGCGACGGCGAAGGAATTGCTGCCCTTGACCGGGGCGGGCGGATCGACAGGCCGGGCTTGCCCCGGCGTCGAGTCCAGGGCGGGTGACGGCACTGGCGGTTCGGGCAGCATGATGCCGTCGATCGGCGCGTCGTGTGTCGTACCGGCCGGATAGAGGAAATCGGCCAGATTGGCACCGAGCGCCTGGCGCATCAGCGCGCGCCGCCGTTCCGACCAGCCATCGCTCTCTTCAAGATCGAAATAGAGCGCATCGACGACCAGCAGTGTATCGGCTGCCTGCCAGGGGACCGGCGTCTGGCGCAACAGGCTGTATTCGAACGGTGGGTGGCTGAGTGCCGCGAGTCCGTCATTCACCCCCGCGACATAGGCGTCGAGCAACGCGCGCTGGTCCTGCGGCAGAGCGGCCAGGATCACGTCGGCGCGACTGCGGAAGCGGTGTCGGCGCCGCAGCATGTCGATATCGAGCGCACGCTCGCCCAAGAGGGCACTCAACTCGCCGGCACCGGCCCGGCGGAGCAAATCCATCTGGAAAAAACGCTCCTGGCCATGCAGAAAACCCAGCGCGCGGGCCAGATCGACGCGTGCAGTGCCGCGAAGTACCGGCACACCCGCAGTGTCGCGCTCAATCTCGACCGGTCCGTCCAGCCCGCCGAGACGCAGACGCCCTTCCAGCATCGGCAGACTGCCGGCGAAGATCCAATAGACGACGCCGGTGCCGCCTGCCGCCAGCAGCACCAAGGTGACGGCTGCCAACCGCCAAGCGCGGCGCCGCCGCTCGATCGTTCGCCGTCGGGCCATTGCAGCACTCTCCCAATCTATCGCCGCAGACATAACTCAGCCGGCGTGGCGCGACCAGCGCGCAAGAGCGTGTTCGAGACGCCCCGATCGATGATTGCACGGGCCGGGCGGCTATGACAGAAATCAGCCGGTATTTCGCACCCGAAGGCCTGCCATCGTGACTCTGAACCGCCGCCATACAATCAAGCTCGTCGCCGCGACCGCGCTCGCCGCATTGGTTCCGGCGCACGCGGCAGAGACGGATTTTGCGACGTGGCTTGCCGGCTTCAAAGCCGAAGCGATCCAGCAGGGGATCCGGCCCGAGACGCTCGATGCGGCTTTTGCCGGGGTCGAACCGATCGAGCATGTGCTCGAACTCGATCGCCGCCAGCCGGAAACCACCATCACCTTCGCGCAATATATCGCGCATGTCGTGACCCCGGCTCGGATTGAGGCGGGGCGCCGGCATCTAGCGGAGAATCGCGCGCTGCTCGACGAGATCGGCGGGCACTACCATATACAGCCGCGTTTCATTGTCGCTTTGTGGGCGATCGAAAGCGGGTTTGGCGCCGTCACCGGCAATTTCAACGTCGTGGCGGCATTGGCGACGCTGGCTTATGACGGCCGGCGCGGGGCGTTTTTCCGGCGCGAATTGATCGCGGCCCTGAAGATCCTCGACCAGGGGAACATCCGGCCCGGCGAACTTAAGGGCTCGTGGGCCGGTGCCATGGGGCAGACCCAATTCATGCCGTCGAGCTTTCTCAGTTACGCGATCGATTACCGCGGCACCGGACGGCAGGATATCTGGACCGATCGCGCCGATGTGTTTGCCTCGATCGCCAATTACCTGAAATCCAACGGCTGGAACGGCGCCGTCGGTTGGGGCCGGGCGGTGCTGCTGCCCCAGCATTTCGATCGGGCATTGCTCGGCGGCGAGGTGCTGAAACCGGTCGATGGCTGGCGCGCGCTCGGTATTCGCCGGCCCGATGGCGGCGCGCTGCCGCCGGCCGCGCTGGAGGCCGGTCTGATTCAGCCGGGCGGAGCCGCCGGGCCGACCCTGATGACCTATGGTAATTTCCGGACGATCATGAAATGGAATCGCTCGCTCTATTTCGCCACGGCGGTCTCCTATCTTGCGGATCGGTTCGGGAGTTGATAGGGTTATCCTACTATATGCGCGTAAGTGTCGGGCCTTGAGATACCAGATGATGTTTCGACCGGGTTTATATTGGGCGATTGCCTGCCTCGTGACCGGGCTGGTCGTCCAGGGCTGTTCAGGGCCGCCTGCACCCAAGCCGGCATCGCCGCCTGCGCCGCAGGCTCAGGCCGGTTACAAGCTCGGCCAACCTTATCAGATCAACGGCACCTGGTATTATCCGTCGGCCGATTTCAATTACGACGAGACAGGCATCGCCTCGTGGTATGGCCCGGATTTCGATCAGAAAGTCACCGCCAATGGCGAGATTTTCGATCAGAATCTGGCGAGCGCGGCGCATAAGACAATGGCGCTGCCGACGATCGTTCAGGTGACGAATCTCGACAACGGCCGATCGATCGAGGTCCGTGTCAATGATCGCGGTCCGTTCGTCGGCAATCGGATTCTCGATGTGTCGCGCCGGGCCGCGCAGCTTTTGGGCTTCGAGGAGGTCGGGACGGCGAAAGTCCGCGTCCGCGTCGTGGCGCCGGAAACGATGCAGGCGCAAAGCATCGCCCGGCATAATGGCGGCGAGGGGACGGGCGACGAAGCGTCGCCGCCCGCGGTCCCGCATGGCACCGTCGTCGCCCAGACCTTGCCGCCGCCCGGCAGCAATGCGCCACCGCAGCCTGTGCCGCCGGCTCCCATCCCACCGCCGGCGCCGCTCGCAGCCGTGCCGGCCAGTGCACCGGTGTCGGAAACGGTCTATCTCTTGCCGGTCAAGCAGACCCACCTCTTCATTCAGGCCGGCGCTTTCGCCAGCGGCACCAATGCGACGCGGATGAAATCGCTGCTCGATGGTTTGGGGCCGGTCGCTGTTACCGGAACGCGGGTCAACGGCATCGATGTGTTTCGCGTCCGGCTTGGCCCGATCGCGAGTGTCGATGAGGCCGACCGGCTGTTGAGTCGCGTGGTTCAGGCCGGCGCCGGCGAGGCCAAGATCGTTGTCGATTGAGGTGGGCTCGTTCCACCGACACCTAAATTGATGCTGGACGGGGCCGGTCGCGCATGACTACCTCGCACCGCTGGAAAGTCCGAGAGACCGGTTTCATGACCCTCAAAAGCCTGACGATTTCATTCATTGCTTTGTGTTTATTCGGCTGGTCCGCGCCGGTCCCGGCCTTCGAGACCGATGCCCAGCATCTGTTCATCATGGATTACGACACGCATGCCGTGCTGGTCGACAAGAACGGCGAGGAACGTATTCCGACCGCGTCGATGAGCAAGATGATGACGGCTTATGTCGTGTTCGATCAGCTCAAGCGGGGCAAGCTGCATCTCGACGACGAATTGACCGTCAGCGAGAAAGCCTGGCGGACCCAGGGTTCGAAAATGTTCGTGCCGATCAATGGCCGGGTCAGGGTCGAGGATCTGATCCGCGGCATGGTCATCCAATCGGGCAACGACGCTTGCATAGTACTGGCCGAGGGCATCGCCGGATCGGAGGATTCCTTCGTGCATATGATGAACGATCTGGCGCCATCGCTCGGCCTCAAGGACAGTCATTTCGCCAATGTCACCGGGCTGCCCGATCCGGATCACTATATGACTGCGCATGACCTGGCGTTGCTCGGTGCGCATGTGTTCACGGATTTTCCAGAATATTATCATTATTTTTCGGAAATGGACTTCACCTACAACAACATCAAGCAAGGCAACCGGAACCCGCTCCTATACAAGAACAGCGGTGCGGACGGCATCAAGACCGGACACACCGAAGAAGCCGGTTTCGGCCTGACCGCTTCGATCAAGCGGGGTGATCGACGCATCATCATGGTCGCGACCGGCTTGACGAGCCTCAAGGGGCGCAGCCAGGAAGCCGAGCGTATCGTCGATTACGCCTTTCGCGAATTTCAGAATTTCGAGATCGTGAAGCCGGGCGATGCGATCGATGACGCCGAAGTCTGGCTTGGCGCCAAAACCAAGGTGCCATTGGTCACGGCCCAAGGATTGACCGTCAGCATGGCTCGAACTGCGCGCAAGGACATGAAGGTGACGCTGAGCTATGACGGCCCGGTCAAGGCGCCGATTCAGGCTGGACAGCCGATCGGCACACTGACGGTCACGGCACCGGATATCGCGCCACAATCCATTCCGGTCGTGGCCGGGGCGGCGGTCGAGGCGCTGGGGCCGCTCGGCCGGATCGGTGCGGCGCTCTCGCATATGATCTGGGGCGGTACGCACTGAGATGACGACGCCAGGCCTCTTCATCTCGCTCGACGGTGTCGATGGCGGCGGTAAGACCGGCGCGGTCGGTGCCCTCCAGCAAGCCCTCATCCAGGCGGGCTGGGATCCGCTGGTGACACGCGAGCCGGGGGGCACCGAAGGCGGGGTAGCGCTGCGCCGGCTGCTGCTGGCCGAGAATAGTCTCGATTGGACGCCGATGGCGGAATTGCTGCTGATGAACGCCGCCCGCGCCCAGCATGTCGAGTGCGTCATCCGCCCGGCCCTGGCCGCGGGCCGGATCGTCATTTCCGATCGATACACCGCCGCCAGCCTGGCCTTCCAGGGGGCCGGGCGGGGGTTGCCGGTGGGGCAAATCCTCGATCTGCATCGCCTGGCGACCGGCGATCTCTGGCCGGATCTGACGGTGATCCTCGATATCGATGTGCGGCGCGGCTTGGAGCGCAGCCGTCGGCGCAATGAAGCCGAGGCGCTCGATGAAGGCCGGTTCGAGGCGCTCGATCTCGATTTCCATGAAAGGGTCCGGCAGAGCTATCTAGCTCAGGCGGCCGAGCGGCCGGCAATCTACGCCGTAATCGATGCCGATCGGCCCGAAGCAGTGGTTCGAAAGGCAGTTCAGGACACGGTACTGGAACTCCTGCACCGGGCGCGCTGATCAGCGCTCGATCCAGCGAAACCGATAGGCATCGCCCCAAGTGACGATTCGCCCGGCGGTCGGTGTCGGGAAATGGGCAGGCAGGATGATCGTCTGGGTGTCGGCGTAGGTCCGCAGCAGGTGGTCCCGGCTCTGCGCCGCCATAGCCATGTCCTCATCGAAAGCCATCCGCAGACCGGGTGCGGTGAATTGAATCGGATGGTGCAGCGCGTCACCGGCCAGCAGGGCATGAAATCCGCCGGATTTGACATGGACCGCGACATGGCCGGGCGTATGGCCGGGCACGCCTTCCAGCCAAACCCCGTCATCGCGCTCCCGTTCGATGACATGATCCATCTCGACCAAATTTGCCTGCCGCGCTTCCATGATCGGAAGCACGCTGTCGGCAAATGCGCCGGCGGCAACTCGGGCGGTCTGATGGCGACGATTCAGAATGTCGAAATCCTCGGCGCTGAACAGATACTTGGCCTTGGGACATGTGGGAACCCAACGGCCGTTGGATAATTGCGTGTTCCAGCCGACATGGTCGGAATGAAGATGGGTACACAGGACGATGTCGATATCTTCGGGGTTAAGCCCGGCCGCCGCCAGGTTGCGCAAATAGGGCGAATCGAGATTATGCTGCCAGGCATTGCCAGGCCGCCGCTTGTGGTTGCCATTGCAAGTATCGACCAGGATAGTGCGGCTCTTGGTCCGGATGACGAAGCTTTGCATCGCCATAATCAGGCGATCGGTCGCTGGTTCGATGAATCGATCGTCAAGCCATGCCTTGCCGCGCTCGATGACATCGGGCGTCAGTTGCGGAAAGAGGAAGGCCGGATCCCAGAAGGTCCGTTCTGTCTCCGCAACTTGGACAATCGAAACGGCTCCGGATTGTAGTGTTTTCATCGAAATCTCTTGTTCAGACAGAAGTCACAATGAGTGTGCCCATAAGAATCCGGGGCGATGCGGCGACAATCGCCGTCGATATGATCCGGCGAGTCGGTCAAAAATCAAGCCCTGCTCACAAATAGGGCAGCAGCAACCGCGCGCCCGCATCGCGCAATCGTACCGGCAGGCGGCGGCGGGCGAGATCCTCGATCGTAATCGGACGGCGGCATCGATCCGCGATCAGCCGGTCGAGCCCAGCCGCCAGATCTGAATCGTAGGTCTCGACATTCAATTCGAAATTCAGCCGAAAGCTACGCATGTCCCAGTTGCTACTGCCGACGAGGCACCAAGTGCTGTCAACGGTCATCAGTTTGGAATGCTCGAAGGGGGGCGGGTTGCCCCAGATTCGGCAGCCTGCGGTCAGCAATGGCTCGATTTCGGCGCGGACCGCCCAATCGAAGATGCCGTGATTGCTGCGTTCGGGCAGTACGATGTCGATGGCGACACCGCGCATCGCGGCGAGGGCGAGTGCCGTAACCAGCCGGTCGTCGGGCAGAAAATATGGTGTCATGATTGCCACCTTGTGGCGGGCGCAGCTGATCGCTTGAAGCACCAGCATCTCGATCTTCTCGATATCCTGGTCCGGTCCCGAGGTAACGACACGGGCCGTCACCGTGCCGGCGGCATCGAGGCTGGGAAACCAGTCCGATCCGTCCAGTTCCTCGCCTGTGGTGAATTGCCAATCCTCGACGAAGGTTTCCACCAATTGCGCAACGACCGGCCCCTCGAACCGGAAATGTGCATCGCGCACCGGATCGCGCGGACGATCGGCCAGAACATTCTCGGCGCCGATATTGAGGCCGCCGGTAAAGCCGACGCGGCCGTCGATGCAAAGAATTTTCTTGTGCAGCCGCAGATTGAGAAACGGCATCCGCCACGGTCGCAAGGAATGGAGGAAGCGCGCGACCGGCACGCCCCCGCGGCGCAGCGCCCGATAGGCCGCGGAATTGAAATAGCCGCTGCCGACGCCGTCGATAAGGACGCGCACGGCAACGCCGCGCCTCTGGGCGGCGATCAGCGCGGCCACAAAGCGCTCGCCAACCGCATCGGCCCGCAAAATATAGCTCGACAGAGCGATGCTGGCCCGGGCTCCGCCGATCGCCGCCAACATGTAGGGGTAGGCTTCGTCACCCTGGAGCAGCAGATGGACGGTATTGCCGGGTTCGGCGGGACGCCTCGTGATCTCAAGGGCGGCCCGGTCGAGCCGGGCCAAGTGATCTTCGCGTGGTCGGGCTACAGGCGCCGGTCGGCCGGCGATCCCCGGCCGCCGAGGCCGCAATTGGCGGGCACGGCGTACCACCCGATTGATGCCGAAAGTCAGATAAAACAGACCGCCCAGAAAGGGCGACAGCCAGACGATGCCGATCCAGCCGATCGAAGCGCCGACGTCGCGCTTGGTCAGCAGCACATGCCCGGTGACGACACAGGCGACCGTCCCATGGAAGATGGCGAAGAGGACAGTCCCGACCTGATCAAGCGATTCCAACATGTGGCGTAGCGCTCTCCAAGCGGTTCATCATCCGACCGTCTGATGCTCGTGCCACCATCATGACGCTTCACGCTCGGATCGCAAGGTTTGCGATTCGGGGGCAGGCACCGTCGCGGTTCGGCCGAGCCGGCGGGGAAGATCGGCGATATTATGCCAGCCGGGCATATTTGCCGCGCGATGCCGCAACCCTCAAGCAGCGGCTTGTGAGAATTTTGGCGGAATGTCGCGTTAACCAAACCGGCTGTTGACGTCGGTAAAACTCTGGGACATTAAGAACTCGTTTACCAATAGCATCTTCAGGACGTTCGGTCGTCCGTCGAAGCAGGAAGGACGGATATGTTAACAGAGCCCACGCCGGCTCGGCGCCGCAAAGCGCCCGAGAATGCCCGCCTCATCAATCAGTGCGTCGGACGTCGGGTCCGCACATTGCGAACTGCGAGCGGGCATTCCCAGGAGCATCTAGCGCAGACGCTCGGCCTGTCGTTCCAGCAGATTCAGAAATTCGAAAGCGGCGCCAGCCGGATTTCGCCGGACAAGCTGCTGAGCATCGCGCATCATTACGATATGCCAATCGCCTGGTTCTTCGAAGAAGTGCCGCCGGCCTTTCTGCCGCCCTCATCGGTTGGCGAGACGGTGCGCAACAATCGCGAGACCGCTCATTACCGCCTGCGACTTGAGGTCGGACGCGAATTGCAATATGCTGACGACCGGCTGTTGCGCCCATTACTTGAACTGCTGCGCAGTTCCAACAATGTGACTGCGCAAGGGCAAGCCTGAAAACAGGCTAACTCAGCGAGCGGGTTAGGCGGATCAGTGCCGGCACTTCATCGGCGCCGAGGCGATTGTTGCGCCGAAACCCGCATTGGAGGCATTCCTGCTGAATGAAATAGGTGCCCCCTCTCAGTTCGCTGCCGATCGGGCGCATCAAGCCGCCGCAGGATGCGGCACGGTCGCCCGGTGCGATATCGACATGCTTGCTGTAGAGACATGCCGGGCAGTGATTGGTGTAACCGTCGCCGATCACTGCCTGGCCGCATTGCTCGCAGGTGAAGTTCTCGATCGTCCTTTGGAATTTGCGCATCGCGGTCAGCCGCGCCCGCCCGCGAGCAGCGGTATCAGCCGAGCGAACACAGCCTCGAACATTTCAGGTGTCAAACGCCGCGTGCTGGTGTTGTAACGCGAGCAGTGGTAGCTGTCGGCGAGCGACAGCCCCGATGGCAAGGTGTGGACCGTGCCATGGGCAAAGGGATAGGCCGATTGGCTGAGGCCCATCGTCGCCAGCACCTGCCGATGGGCGATGTGACCGAGCGCCAATATCACAGAGAGGCCGGGCAGTCCGGCCAATTCATGCTGAAAATAGGGCCGGCATGCCGCGATTTCCGTCGGCAGTGGTTTGTTTTCCGGCGGCACGCACCGCACGGCATTGGTGATGCGGGTGCGCACCAGAGTCAGTCCGTCACCAGCGTGGCGATCGTAGACGCCTTCGGCCAGCCGGAACTTGGTGAGGGTGGCATAGAGCAGATCGCCGGCATAATCGCCGGTGAAGGGGCGGCCGGTGCGGTTCGCGCCCTGCAAACCAGGCGCCAGGCCGACAATCAACAACTGCGCGCGCTCGGCACCGAAAGACGGCACCGGCCCGTTGAACCAGCCGGGATATTCGGTCCGCTGCTTGCTGCGGAACGCGGCCAACCGCGGGCAGCGGTCGCAGCCATGGGGCGGTGTCATGTTGATATTCGCCATGTCGATTGTCTGTTACCCTATCTGTTCTGTCATATCGCCATCCTTGACCATGGAAGGATTCGATCGGCTTGTCGATCTCGTCATTTTTCCGAAAATTGGGTCCGGAGGAGCCGATGATTTTTGTCGCACTCGGGGCGAATTTGCCGAGTCTCGCCTATGGTTGCCCGTCATCGACACTGGCTGCGGCACTCGACATGCTCGATGAGCATCGAGTGAGGGTGATCCGGCGCTCACGCTGGTACGAAACGGCGCCGGTACCGATGTCCGATCAGCCATGGTATGTCAATGGCGTAGCCGAAGTGGCGAGCGATCTGCTGCCGGGGGCGCTGCTCCTGGCGTTGCATGCGGTCGAGGCACGCCTTGGCCGGGTGCGGAGCGCGGTGAATGCGGCGCGCGTCATCGATCTGGATCTGCTGGATTATGGCGGACGGATCGCGACCGACTGGCCGGTGCTGCCGCATCCAAGACTGCATGAGCGGGCTTTTGTCCTTCAGCCGCTCCGCGATATTGCCCCGGATTGGCACCATCCGGTCAGCGGTTTAGGCATCAATGCGATGTTGGCACGGCTTGAACCGGGGCAAGTGACCCGGCCGCTCGCCGATCAGGACGGGCAGCCATGAGGTTGCCGCTGTTGCGCCATGAGCAACGTCGTCGTATATGTTTATGCTTCCATAGGCTCAGCGGGTTTTCAGGCGATGGCGCGTGTAACGGTTGAAGATTGCGTGATGAAGGTGCCGAACCGGTTCGAACTCGTGCTGGTGGCGGCGCAGCGGGCACGCGATATCGCGTCCGGTACACCGATCTCGATCGATCGCGACAACGACAAGAATCCGGTTGTTGCGTTGCGCGAGATTGCCGATTCGACCATCGAAGTCGATGGGTTGAAGAATGCGCTGGTGACCGGCCTGCAAAAGCAACCGGATGTCGATGAGCCGGAGGAGGATCGCGACGTCGCCCTGACCGAGCCGAGTTGGCCGATGGGTGCTGGCGAAGCGGCAATCGACGAGGAACTTAAAGAGGACATGCTTTTCCCCGGCGGCGATGACGGCGACGCAGATGGCGATGCCGAGCTTGGCGCTGACGACGAGGAAGATGACCTCAGTGACGACAAGCTGGAGATTCCGGACAATCTTGCCGGCGACGGTCTTTGAGATCGCAGGTGTCGATGTGCTTCGGCCCTCCCGGCGCCTGATTTTCGGATTATCGGTCTCGCGGCGAGCGGGTGACAGTTTGCCGAACGCTGGTCGATGGCGATGATTCGTCAGTTCGAACTGGTCGAGCGAGTCAAATCCTATGACCCGGGCGCTAACGAAGACGCGCTCAATCGCGCCTATGTCTTTACCGTGCAGGCGCATGGCGCACAAAAGCGTGCGTCGGGCGATCCGTATTTCTCCCACCCGGTCGAAGTGGCCGGCATTCTCGCCCAGATGAAGCTGGATGCGGCCTCGATCATTACCGGGCTGCTGCACGATACAGTCGAGGATACGGTCGCGACGCTTGATGATATCGAGCGGCTGTTCGGCAAGGAAATCGGTCGGCTGGTCGATGGCGTGACCAAGCTGTCGCGCATTGAGCTGCAATCCGACCAGACCAAACAGGCGGAGAATTTCCGCAAGCTCGTCCTCGCCATGTCCGAGGATATCCGGGTGCTGTTGGTGAAGCTGGCCGACCGCTTGCACAATATGCGGACGCTGCATTTCATCAAGACCGCCGACAAGCGCCGCCGGATCGCGCGCGAGACCATGGATATCTATGCGCCCTTGGCCGAGCGCATCGGCATCCATCGGATGAAGGACGAGTTGGAGGATCTGGCCTTCGCCGAGTTGCAGCCCGAAGGGCGCGATAGCGTCATGACGCGGTTGGCCTTCCTCAAGGAACAGGGCGGCGATCTGGTCAAGCGTGTGTTGGCCGAATTGCAGGCGACGCTTGATGAGGGCAGCGTCGGGGCGAGCGTGACCGGGCGGGAAAAATCGCCCTATTCGATTTGGCGCAAGATGCAGCGCAAGAATATCGGGTTCGAGCAACTATCCGATATTATGGCGTTTCGCGTCGTCGTCGATTCGCTCGGAGAATGCTACCAGGCGCTTGGGGTGATCCATAGCCGCTATCCGGTCGTGCCCGGCCGGTTCAAGGATTATATTTCGACCCCAAAGCCGAACGGCTACCAATCGCTGCACACCGGTGTCATCGGTCCGGAACGCCAGCGTATTGAGATCCAGATCCGCACCCGCGAAATGCACGAGGTCTCCGAACTGGGTGTCGCGGCGCATTGGAGTTATAAGCAGGATGGGGCGCGGACTGAGGGCAAGCAGTATCGCTGGCTACGCGAATTGCTCGATATTCTGGAACACGCCTCGAACCCGGAGGAGTTTCTCGAGAATACCAAGCTCGAGATGTATCCAGATCAGGTATTCTGCTTCACCCCCAAGGGCGATCTGATCGCGCTGCCGCGCGGCGCTTGCCCGGTCGATTTCGCCTATGCGGTCCATAGCCAGGTCGGCGATACCTGTGTCGGCGCCAAGATCAATGGCCGCATCGTGCAATTGCGCACGGCCCTGGCCAATGGCGATCAGGTCGAGATCATCACCTCCAAGGCGCAGACGCCGTCGCCGACGTGGGAACGCTTCGTCGCCACCGGCAAGGCGCGCGCGCGCATCCGCCGTTTCGTGCGGGCACAGCAGCGCGCGCAATATGTTGGTCTCGGCAAGGAAATCCTGATCAAGGCGTTCCGCCACGACCATCTGGATTTCAGCGAAAAGGCGCTGGAAACCGTTCTGAAGAATTTCACCGTCACTTCGGTCGAGGATCTTTACGCCTCGGTCGGCGAGGGGCTGGTGACCAAGGGCGAGGTGATCAACGCCGCCTATCCAAACCGGACCGAGCCGAAGACCGCGAAAATCGTCCAGCTGCCGCGCAGCCGCAAGCCGTCCGATCATGCGGTCCCGATTCGCGGCCTGATTCCCGGTATGGCGTTGCATTATGCCGGCTGCTGTCATCCGCTGCCCGGCGATCGGATCGTCGGCATCGTGACGACGGGCAAGGGGGTTACGATCCACACGATCGATTGCGAGACGCTGGAGAGCTTCGCCGAGACGCCGGAACGCTGGCTCGATGTCTCGTGGGACAATGAAGATGTCGATGGCAGCCATGTCGGGCGCATCTCCGTCATGCTCGGCAACGAACCGGGCAGTCTTGCCAGCCTGACCACGGTGATCGGCAAGAACAACGGCAATATCACCAACCTGAAAATCACCAGCCGTTCGCAGGATTTTTTCGAGATTTTGGTCGATATCGAGGTGCAGGATGTCAAGCACCTGGCCAATCTGATGGCGGCACTGCGCGCGACGCCGGTGATCAATTCGGTGGAGCGGGCGCGCGGATGAGACCGGGCAGCGTTTCCGCCCGTTGAACTCACCGGCCTACGCGCCAGATTATCCCTGTCTGTTTTCGCCGTGTAGGGGATGACCCATTGATGAGCTTCCTGCACTCCCATCTTCGCCTCGGCGTCAATATCGATCACGTCGCCACCATCCGCAACGCGCGCGGCGGCGCCCATCCCGATCCGTTGCGCGCCGCCCGGATCGCCGCCGAGGCCGGTGCCGACGGCATCACGGCGCATCTGCGCGAGGATCGTCGGCACATCACCGATGCCGATATCGAGAAGCTGCGTCGTGAGATCGACCTGCCGCTTAACCTCGAAATGGCTGCGACCGAGGAGATGTTGGCGATCGCGTTGCGCCATCGGCCACCGGCCGTGTGCCTGGTGCCCGAACGGCGCGAGGAGCGCACCACGGAAGGCGGTCTCGATGTCGCAGCACTGCATGATCATCTGGCACCCTATGTCGCTCGGCTGACCGATCACGGCATCCGCGTTTCGCTGTTCATCGCGCCCGATTTGCGTCAGCTTGATGCCGCGCGGCAAATCGCAGCCCCGGTCGTCGAATTGCATACCGGCAGCTATTGCCATGCCCAAGGTGCCGCTCGGGTGCTGGAACTCGACCGCCTGCGCCAAGCGGCGGCCCATGCCCATGCGCAGGGCCTCGAATGCCATGCCGGGCACGGGCTGGATTTCGAGACGGTCGGCCCCGTCGCTGCGATCGGCGAATTGGCCGAACTCAATATCGGGCATTTCCTGATCGGCGAGGCGATCTTCAGCGGGCTCGAAGCGGCGATCACCGCGATGCGCGCCGCCATGGACGCGGCACGGAGCGGGGCGCGGCCGTGATCGTCCTTGGCATGGGGTCCGATCTGATCGACATTACACGCATCGAAAAGACGTTGGCGCGCTATGGCGAGCGCTTCATCGACCGCGTCTTCACGCCGGTAGAGCGCGCCAAATCGGAGCGGCGGGCCAAGCGCGCCGCCAGCTATGCCAAGCGCTACGCCGCCAAGGAAGCCTGTTCCAAGGCGCTCGGCACCGGCTTTCGCTCGGGCGTGTTCTGGCGCGATATCGGTGTGGTCAATCTGCCGTCGGGTCAACCGACGCTGGCGCTGACCGGTGGCGCCAAGGAACGGCTCGACCGGATGACGCCACCAGGCATGGTGGCGCAGATCCATCTGACGATTACCGACGAACCGCCGCTGGCCCAGGCCATGGTGCTGATCGTGGCGGTTCCGGCCCCCGTGACCGCATGACCCTTGACGTGGCAGGCCGGTCCCGGCTTGATGGCACTTTCCCGTCGCGCTGGATGATCCGGATACACAAAGCATGACCGAAGACGCAAAGAAGCTGGCGGTGCCGGCCCCGAATCAGCCGGTAGCGGCTCCGCCGGCCAAACGCCGCCCGGCCAAGGGCAAGCAGGAGGAAAGCCTTCTCGATATCCTCAAGACGGTGATATCGGTGGCGGCCGTCGTGCTCGTCGTACGGACCTTTGTGTTCGAGCCATTCAATATTCCGTCCGGCTCGATGAAGCCGACCTTGCTGGTCGGTGATTTCGTGTTCGTCTCGAAATTCAGTTACGGCTTCAGTAAATTCTCCTTTCCGTTCTACAATCCCCCGTTCAAGGGCCGGATCTTCGGCAGCCTGCCCAAACGCGGCGATGTCGCGGTGTTCCGGCTGCCGCGCGATACTTCAATCGATTATATCAAGCGCATCGTCGGGCTGCCCGGCGACCGGATACAGATGATCGACGGCGTGCTCAACATCAATGGCGAACCGGTCAAGCTGAAGCAGATCGAAGACGGGTTCGATACTGACCGGGGGCCGGTGCTGCAATTCCTGGAGACGCTGCCGGGTGGCGTCGAGCATCCGGTATTCAAGCATGCCGGGCATCAACCGTTGGATGACACCGCGGTCTTCACAGTGCCTGAAGGTTCAGTCTTCGCCATGGGCGACAATCGGGACAATTCGCTCGACAGCCGGGTTCCGCCGCAGCAAAGCGGGGTCGGTTTCGTGCCGCTCGAAAACCTGGTGGGCCGCGCCGAGATTCGCTGGTTCTCGTTCGATGATAAGGACCCGTGGTATTATGGCCCGTTTGGCGTCCGCTTTTCGCGCCTCTTGACTTGGGTCCGCTGACCGGTTGTTGGTTGATGATTGACATTCTGGAGGCATCGCTTGGCCATCGGTTCGACCGTCGTGCATTGCTCGATCAGGCGCTGACGCATAGCAGCGCCAGCCATCTGGCGACGGCGCGGCAGGGCGGGGCGCGCAGCTATGAACGGCTCGAATTTCTGGGCGATCGGGTTCTCGGCCTGATCATTGCCGAGATGCTGCTGGCGGCCTATCCTGACGAGGCCGAAGGGGCGTTGGCCCGGCGCCATGCTGAACTGGTACGCAAGGAGACGCTGGCGGCGGTGGCGGGCGAGATCAATTTGGCCCAGCATGTCCGCCTGCCCCTGATCGAGGAACCGGCGGCGCGCAGCAATCCGAGCCTGCTGGCCGATGTTTGCGAGGCGGTGATCGCCGCCCTCTATCTCGATGGCGGATTTACCTCGGCGCGGAACTTCATCAGCCGGCACTGGACCGCGCGCATGGCGGCGGCGCTGGCCCCGCCCAAGGACTCCAAGACCGCCCTTCAGGAATGGGCGCAAGGCCGCGGCCGAAAGTTGCCGGCCTATCGCTTGCTGAAGGCGGACGGGCCGCCACATCACCCGATTTTCACCGTGGCCGTCGAAGTCGATGGTGTGGGCGAACAAATCGCAACAGGCGCTTCGAAACGGCAGGCCGAGGCGGCGGCCGCCGCCTTGCTGCTGCAACAGATCGACAAAGGTAATTCATGACCGAGGTGCAGGTGCGACGGTGCGGCTATGCCGCAATCTTGGGTGTCCCCAACGCCGGAAAATCGACATTACTCAACCGCATGGTCGGCGCCAAAGTATCGATCGTGTCACCCAAGGTTCAGACGACACGGACCAAGGTGCTGGGCATCCAGGTCAAGGATGGCGCCCAGATCATCTATGTCGATACGCCGGGCATCTTTCGTCCAAAGCGCCGGCTCGATCGTGCGATGGTCGCCGCTGCGTGGACGGGGGCCGCCGATGCGGATCAGGTCGTGCTGCTGGTCGATGCCGCGGACGGGCTCGATGACGGCGTACGCGCTATCATCGACCAATTGAAGGTGCGCCAGCGCCGCACCCTCCTGGCACTCAACAAGATCGACAGTTTGAAGCGCGACCGCCTGCTCGCCCTGGCCCAGACGCTTGATGCCGAAGGGATTTTCGACCGGATCTTCATGATTTCGGCCCTGACCGGGGATGGTGTCGAAGATCTCGAACGCCATCTGATTGCCGATATGCCGGCCGGTCCCTGGCTGTTTCCAGAGGATCAATTGTCGGACATGCCGCAACGCCTGCTGGCCGCCGAGGTGACGCGCGAGCAGCTCTATCTACAGCTTCATGACGAGCTGCCCTACGAAACGACCGTCGAGACCGAGAGCTGGGAAGAATTCAAGGACGGCAGCGTCAAGATCTCGCAGACGATCTTCGTCCAGCGTCCGACGCAAAAGGCGATCGTGCTCGGCAAAGGCGGCAAGCGGATCAAGCATATCAGCGAAAAATCCCGCAGCGAACTCGAAGCGATGATGGAACGGCGGGTCCATCTGTTCCTGTTCGTCAAGGTGCGCGAGAATTGGCTCGAAGATCGCGAACGGTTTCAGGCGATCGGGTTGGAGTTCGATTCGTGAGATTGCTCATCGTTTGAGTCGGTCGGGGGCGCGTAGCCGCACAGCAGACGCTGGAGTTTTGGCTGCTTATGCCCCGTGCGCGTGATCGCCGAGCGTCGATGCTAAGTGGCATAACCCTGAACAGGTCCATGAACGCGGCAGCGGTCAGCTTCGGCGCCGCTGGATTGTGCCGCAAGACATGGTCGATCTGGGACCAGTGCGAATTGATGCTGTTGGCGGCAGTGACGATGGTGTCGATTTCAAGCCGGGTGATGTCGGTCTTTGATCGCCCAGAGCCGGTCCCTTGAGCGGCCCGCCGCTTATTGTGCCTTCGATCACGGCGATGTCGCGCGCCAGGTCCATCCGGGCCGACAGCGCCCACAGGACATCCTTCCCATCCCGTGCATCAATGTCGTCGTGTCCCGGCCGGTCAAAATATGAGCTGATACCGCGTACCCGGCCCGGCTCCCAGCCTTTGCAGCAGACCGGCTTCGGTGAGTGTAACCAGGGCGTTCTGCACCGTCCGGCGGACCAGTCTGGTTTCCGCCACCAGATCGGCCAACTTGAGACGGCGTTCCGGGGCTGATTTGAAGCAGGCCAGAACCTTGACGGCGCTTTCCGAAAGACGCAGTTGCGCCGCATGGCGTTGCCGCAGGATGGCAATGTCGGCCAGTGCGGCTTCAAGCATTTTGAGGAAGAACCAGGCGAGCGATTCCAACTGATAACGGGTCGGGTCCTCGCGGAACCGGCCGCCGGAAACCTGATGCAGGACGCTGTAATAGAGCGGGCGGTGGCGCTCGATCTGGCGGTCGATCGAGATGAACCGGATCACTCGGGCAAAGGCGGGATCATCCCCCTGCAACAGCGCCAACAGGAACAGCGCGCGGCCGAGCCGGCCATTGCCGTCCTGGAAGGGGTGGATCGCCAGGAAGCGGAAGACGAATTCGGTCGCGACCAGCAGAGGCCAGGGATGCTCCCGGATCACCCGGTTGTACCAGTCGATCAGGTCATGCATCGCCGCTTCGGTCTGCGGTCCGGGGGGCGCCGGATCGAGCGTGCTTCGACGCTCGCCCGTGTCGTGATTGATCGAGATCACCTGGTTCGGGCTCGACTTGTAGCCGCCGGCGTGGAAGGCGGCGGCCGGGTAGAAGCTCAGCAGCGTATGATGCAGGCCTCTGACCGCGCTCTCCGTCAACGGAAACAGTTCATCGGCCTGGAGGTAGACGAGCCCTAAAACCTCACGGCAGCCGACGACTTCCTCAATGCTGCGCTCGCGGTCCTTCGACAGCTTATCGAGGATTTCCGGCTTATGCGCCGCGAAAGCCGTGACATGGCCATCGTCGGACAGAGTCGTGTCGACCCACACGATTTCGGCGTCGGTCAGCACGGCATTTTAGATGCGGGTGGACGCGCCGATGGTGCTGATCAGCGCCCAGCGATGCAGCCATGACGCCTCCTGCTCCGAAATCCGCCCCAATTCAGCGGCGAGACGGCTCAATTCCGTCTGGATCGACTTCAAGGCTTTTTCGAGCTTTGCGCTGGGGGCGAAGGACAGCAAGACGATCTCCGGGGCCGCGAGAACGCACTATATTATCCTATATCGCACCAACAATGTAAGGTTCGATCAGGTGCATTAGCCTGACTCGAAGCTAGAGCCGTGATAGTCCGGTCGGTGTCGCGGCGCACACTTTATCCGCGTTTTCACTTCCAGATCGGCTTGCCCGAGCCCGGCAGCCCATAGCTCGCCCATTTCTCGGTCACCCGCGCCACCATCTCCTGGTCCATCGAGATCTTGCGACCCCATTCGCGCTTGGTTTCCGGCGGTAGCTTGTTGGTCGCGTCCAGGCCGATCTTGCCGCCGAGGCCGCTTTCCGGCGAGGCGAAATCGAGATAATCGATCGGCGTGCCTTCGATCACCGTGATATCGCGCGCCGGGTCCATGCGGGTCGAGAGCGCCCACATGACATCCTTCCAATCGCGCGCATTGATGTCGTCATCCACCACGATGACGAATTTCGTGTACATGAATTGCCGCAGGAACGACCACACCCCCATCATCACGCGCTTGGCGTGGCCGGGATAGGCTTTCTTCATCGAGACCACGGCGATACGGTAGGAGCAGCCTTCGGGCGGCAGCCAGAAATCGATGATTTCGGGGAATTGCTGGGTCAAGAGCGGGATGAACACCTCGTTCAGTGCCTCGCCCAATATTGAGGGCTCGTCGGGTGGCCGGCCGGTGAAGGTCGAGAGATAGATCGGGCTCGACCGCATGGTGATGGCCGAGATGCGGAACACCGGGAATTGCTCGACCGAATTGTAATAGCCGGTATGGTCGCCATAGGGGCCTTCATCGCCGAATTCGTCGAGCATGACATGGCCTTCGAGCACGATCTCGGCCTGGGCCGGCACTTTCAGCGGCACGCTGACGCAATCGACCAGTTCGACCTTGCGGCCGCGCAGCAGCCCGGCGAATTGATATTCCGACAGGGTCTCCGGCACCGGCGTCACCGCCGCCAGGATCGTGCCCGGATCGGCGCCGATCACCGCGGCGGCCGGCAGCGGCGCGCGTTTCTCGCGGCCCCAGCGCTGGTAATGCTGTGCGCCGCCGCGATGCTTCAGCCAGCGCATCAGCGTGGTGTCGCGCCCGGTCACCTGCATGCGATAGATGCCGAGATTGAAATTATCCTCGCGCGCTTGGCTCGGACCCTTGGTTACGACCAAGGGCCAGGTGATGAGCGGCGCCGGCTCGCCCGGCCAGCAGCTCTGGATCGGCAGCAGCCCCAGATCGATCTCGCTGCCGCGGAGCACGATCTCCTGACACGGCGCCGAGCCGACCGTCTTGGGCTTCATCGCCAGCACGGTTCTGAGCAGCGGCAGCAGTTCGAACGCCTCGCGCCAGCCGCCCGGCGGCTCGGGCTGTTTCAGAAAGGCCAGCGTCCGGCCGACCTCGCGCAATTGATGCGGCTCGCGCTCCATGCCCCAGGCGACACGCTCGACCGTACCGAACAGATTGACCAGCACCGGAATCGGCGAGCGCGTGCCATTGGCGCCCACGACGTTTTCGAACAAAACCGCCGGGCCGGCTTCGGCCAGCAGGCGGGTCTGAATCTCGGTCATCTCCAGCACCGGCGAGACCGGCGCCTGGACACGAACCAGCCGGCCCGCCGCCTCAAGTCGGTTCATGAAGTCGCGCAGGCTGGCATAGGGCATGGAAACCTCGGGCAAAGTCGCAAATCGTCGCGCGACTATAGCGATACCCGCCGCCGCGACCAGCCTCTGCAAAATCCGAATTTGTCCGAGGCCGGCGGTGACGCCAGATTAGGCCTGCTTGTCACGGATGGGAGTTCGGCATGACCTATTGGGTCGTCGGCGGTGAATATACTGATACGCAGTTCGAAACGCTGGTGCCAGGCCGGGCACTGGAACGCCTCGGGCCGTTCGCCAGCTATGAAGCGGCGCGTGAGGTCTGGGCGTCGCGGGCCTGGGCCACGGTCGATGATTGCCACACACGCTTTCGGGTGGTCGAGAACGCCGATCCGGCAAGCTGAGCCCGCGTCAGGGCATCAGACGCCAAACGATGCCTTCGCGCTCCGTCCGATCTTCCAATTCAAGACTGGTCGGCACCTTGTAACGGGCGACTTCGACCAGCCCTTCGGTCGGCCGATATGTCCGGCCCGGATCGCCCAGCAGCACCGTGACGCCTTGACCGGCGGCCGCGCGTAGCCAGCGCACCAGCCGCTCGGCCAGCGCGCGCTCGTAGCACATGTCGCCGACCAGCACGAGGTCGAGGCCGATGTCGCGATCGATGACATCGTCTTCCAGGATCTCGATTTCGACGCGGTTCAGCGCGGCAT
>JBAVTK010000007.1:0-1897 GCA_049696095.1 Aliidongia sp.
GCCAGAACTTCCACATCCACGATCGTACCGTCCTTTGCACCGGTGCTAACATCGGTGTTTGCACCACCGCCTAACCACACCAGATCAGACAAGCCAGCGGAAGGCGGCCTCGGCCGGACGGGTACCCTTCAGTACGTCGATCGGGCTCCGCTCCGACAATCCCGGGCGCGGCGTCCGGCTTCTCAGGGGCAATCCGAAGGAACGGTTTCTCAGCGAAGCCGAGCAACTGAAACTGGGCGACGCGCTGCAACGAGCCCAAGCCGAAGGCACTCATCCGGCCGCGATTGCGGCCATCCGGCTTCTCGCGCTGACGGGATGCCGCAAGAGCGAAATTCTGACATTGCGGTGGATCGATATCGATTTCGATCGCGGTTTCGTGCGGTTACCTGATTTGAAGACTGGTCCGAAGACGCTCCCGCTCGCGCGTCCCGTCCTGGATTATCTCGCCTCGCTTCCGCGAATCGAGGACAATCCCTATGTGCTGCCGGGCCATAAGGATGGAGAGCACTTCGTCGGACTTCAGAAGGTCTGGGAAACGCTGCGTGACTCGATCGGACTACAAGACGTGAGGCTCCACGATCTCCGCCACTCCTTTGCCAGCGTCGGCAGCGACGAGGGGGACAGTCTTCAGGTCATCGGCCGTCTCCTGGGCCACAGCAAGATAACGACGACGCAGCGTTACACCCACCTCTCGCTTGATCCGGTCAAAGATGCGGTGGAACGGATCAGCGGACGGATCGCGGCCAAACTTATTCCCGAAACCGAAGGCGATAACCGGATCATGCGGATTCCGCTCATGCTACCGGCTGCGCTGCTGAGTAAGGCGATGAAGCTGGCGGAGCGCGACGGTCAGACACTGGACGCCTTCGTCGCTGCGACCCTGGCGCAGCGTGTCGAAGCCATGGCGGCGGAGGCTTCGGCGCCCGGCCGATGACCGCCGTCACCCTATCCAGCGACACTCCAGGCCAGCCGGGAACCGCCCTCACGGTGATTACTGGCGATGAAAAAGGGGTTAGCCGTTTCTAGCTAACCCCTTCTAAAATCTGGTGGAGCCATGCGGAATCGAACCGCAGACCTCTACAATGCCATTGTAGCGCTCTACCAACTGAGCTATGACCCCGTAATCGGGAGCGCGAACCTATTTCCGCGCCGGCCCATGCGCAAGGAGAAAATGCGCAGGCCCGATGTGCCTTTCATGCGGCCATGCAATGTCAGCGTTCTTCCTCTTCATCGACATTCTCGATGACCTCGGCCATGTCGTCCTCGTCCTCGCCGAGTTCCGAGGCATCTTCGATCAGATCCTCGTCTTCCTCATCGTCGGTATCGTCGGTGGCGGCGACGTCATCATCCTCAAGCACTTCGGCGTCTTCGAGATCGAGACCCTCGACATCGGCCGCCACCGCGGTTGCCGGAACGGCCGCCTGTTCCTTCTCGGCCGTCGCCGGGCGGCCCCGGCGGGTCTTCAGGAAGGCCTCGGGGTCGAATTCGGTCTGACATTTCGGGCAGGTGATCGGCTCGCGCTGCAAGTCGTAAAACTTGGTGCCGCAATTCTGGCAGATGCGCTTGCTGCCCCATTCGGGATTCGCCACCGGAAACTCCATCTCGTCACATTTGGGGAATTCGGACCGCGGCAATTGCCATGATCGCCCCCGCCTGTCAAAATGAAAATATCTTAGGCCCCGTTTGATCGCGTCCGCGGCCGTCATGTGCCGTGCGGCGCTGTCATACCCGATTGGAGTATATCGACGCCGTGACGTCATTTGTGACCCCCTTGATCGCCCGACCCGGCGGGCCGCTGATCGGCCGGACCCGCGTTCCGGGCGACAAATCGATGTCGCATCGCGCGCTGATCCTGGGCGGGCTGGCGGTCGGCCGCAGCACGATCAAAGGCTTGCTC
>JBAVTK010000008.1:0-10762 GCA_049696095.1 Aliidongia sp.
AGGCAGGCCCGTGGCCTATGCCCGGGAGGGCGATCCGGTGTCGTCGGTCGCGGGACGCGTCGTCATGGCGCCGAGCGGCCGGCATTTGACGCTACGCGACGGCCGGTTCCGCCTGATCCTCGATGCCGAACGCAATTCCTGTCGGCCTTCAGTCGATGTGCTGTTCGAGTCGATCGCCCGGCAAGGCGGCTCCTCCGCCATCGGATGCCTGCTGACCGGAATGGGCCGTGACGGTGCCCAAGGCTTGCTCAAGCTGCGCGAGGCCGGTGCCCTGACGATCGCCCAAGACCAGGCAACCTCGGTCATTTACGGCATGCCGCGTGAGG
Source organism: Aliidongia sp. (assembly GCA_049696095.1). Taxonomy (GTDB): domain Bacteria; phylum Pseudomonadota; class Alphaproteobacteria; order ATCC43930; family CGMCC-115725; genus JAXDMU01. Next base: position 327 of record JBAVTK010000008.1, read on the forward strand.
CGGCCCTGCTCGGTGCCGCGGTCGAGATCCTGCCGCTCGATGAGATCGCCCCACGACTGGTCTCGCTCCAAACCTCCGGCCACGGGGCCGAACGATGACCGGCACAATTCTCGTCGTGGATGACAGCCTGACGATCCGGATGGATCTGCGGGAAATCCTGGAAAAGGCGGGCTTCCAGGCCCAGGCTTGCGCAACACTCGCCGAAGCGAGGCAGGCGCTCGCCCGAGATCGATTTGCTCTCGTCATTCTCGACATCCTGCTGCCGGACGGCGATGGCATCGAGGTGCTGGAAGAGATCCGCGCGGGCCGGTTCGACCCCGATACGGCCGTCATGCTACTCTCGACCGAGGCGGAAATCCGCGACCGGATCCGCGGCTTGAAGACCGGCGCGGACGAATATGTCGGCAAGCCTTATGACCCGACCTATCTGGTCGCGCGGGCTCGCGAACTCATCGGTGGAACCGACCGCATTGTAACGTCGGACGTGCCAACCATCCTGCTCATCGACGACAGCGTTACCTTCCGTGAAGCGCTGAAGGCAGTTTTGGAAGGGGCCGGCTTTCTGGTGCTCCTTGCAGGCAGCGGCGAGGATGGGTTGCGCCTGGCCGCCGATCATCGACCGACCGCGCTGATCGTCGATGGTGTCCTGCCTGGTATCGACGGTGCCACGGTGATTCGCCGTGTTCGACTCGATGCCGCGCTGCGCCGCCTGCCCTGCTTGTTGCTGACCGCCTCGGAAGATCGCAATGCGGAGGTCCAAGCTCTCGACGCCGGTGCCGATGCCTTCGTGCGCAAAGACGAAGATGTCACGGTCGTCCTTGCCCGCCTGAAAGCCATGCTGCGCAGTGCCGGCACGCGGAGCACCGATTTGGTCCCCGCCAGCCTGCTGGGACCGAAAAAAATCCTCGCGGTCGATGACAGTGAAACCTATCTCCAGGAACTCGTCGGTGCGTTGCGCGCGGACGGTTTCGAACTGGTGCTCGCCCGTTCCGGCGAGGAGGCGCTCGATCTGCTCGCGGTACAGCCCGCGGATTGCTTGTTGCTCGACCTGATGATGCCCGGTATCGGCGGCTTGGAGACCTGCCGACGCATAAAGAGCGTGCCGGGACTCCGCGATATTCCCATCGTCATGCTGACGGCGCTCGACGACAGTGCGGCGATGATCGAAGGGCTTAGTGCCGGTGCCGACGATTATGTCGCAAAGGCAAGTAATTTCGGATTGGTTCGCGCAAGAGTGCTGGCCCAACTTCGACGCCGGCAATTCGAGGATGAGAATCGTGCGATGCGCGAGCAGTTGCGGCGCACGGAGCTTGAGGCCGCCGAGGCGCGGGCTGCGCGGGAGCTGGCGAAAACGCGCGAGGCTCTCGTCCAGGAACTTGAATGGAAGAATGAAGAGCTGGAATCCTTCAGCTATTCCGTGGCGCACGATCTACGCGCGCCATTGCGCAGTGTCGGGGGGTTCAGCTTGGCACTGCTGGAGGATTACAGTGATAAGCTGGATGCCGAAGGCCGGCAGTATCTGCAGCATCTGCACGACTCGGCCCAGCATATGACATTGCTGATCGACGATCTTCTGGCACTGTCACGGGTGACGCGGAGCGAATTTCGGCGTGAACTGGTCGATCTGAGCCTGATCGCTCGGGCAGTAGCGGCACGATTTGCGCAGGCTAATCCGGCACACCCGGTCGACCTGGTGGTGGCCGACGGTTTGATCGCCGAGGGCGATGAACGGCTAATGGCGATCGTGTTTGAGAATTTGCTCGGCAATGCCTGGAAATTCACCGGCCGGTGCCACTCTGCCCGCGTCGAGGTCGGGGTCACCGACGATCGAGTGTATTTCGTGCGCGACAATGGGGCGGGTTTCGACATGCTCTACGCCTCGAAGCTCTTCGGCGTGTTTCAGCGGTTACATTCGGCGAAGGAGTTTGAGGGGACCGGGATTGGTTTGGCGACCGTCCAACGGGTCGTGCGCCGGCATGGCGGCCGGATCTGGGCCGAAGGCGCGGTCGGACGGGGGGCCACGTTTTTCTTTACTCTCCAAGGTGACCGGCCGATGACGAGAACAGGTGATGAGAATGACCCAATCACTGCGCTTGCTGATTGCCGAGGATAACGAGGCGGACGCCGCTTTGCTGCTGCGGGAGTTGAAGCGCGGCGGCTATGAGGTGATCCATGAGCGGGTTGACACCGCCGATGCGATGCGTGCGGCACTTGCGCATCGATTGTGGGATCTCATCGTTTCCGATTTCTCGATGCCGGAGTTCAGTGCTCTTTCAGCCCTCGATCTGGTGCGTGAAGCGGCGTTGGATATTCCTTTCGTCATCGTCTCGGGCATCATCGGTGAGGAGGCCGCGGTCGATGCGATGCGGGCCGGTGCCCATGATTTCATCCCAAAGGGCCGATTCGCGCGGCTGCTGCCGGCGATAGCGCGTGAATTGCGCGAGGCGGAACTCCGCACGCAACATCGCGCGACCGAGCACCGGTTGCGCCAATCCCAGAAAATGGAGGCGGTCGGTCAGCTAACCGGCGGCATCGCACATGATTTCAACAATCTGCTGGGCATCGTCGTCGGCAATCTCGATCTGCTGCTCGATGCGGTTGAGAATCAGCCCGACGTGGCGGTATTGGCCCACGCGGCGTTGCACAGTGCATTGCGCGGGGCCGACCTGACCAAAAGACTCCTCGCATTCGCACGCCAGACGCCACTGGCCATGCAGACCATCGATCTCAACGAGCGTCTGCCCGGCATGATCACGATGCTTGAGCGAACGCTCGCCGAGAGCATCCGGATCGTCCCCAAATTTGCGGCCGATTTACGCCTGGCTCGTGTCGACGCATCGCAATTAGAGGACGCGCTGCTAAATCTTGCCATCAATGCGCGCGATGCCATGCCGAATGGCGGCACCCTGTCGATCGAAACCGCGAACTTACATCTGGACGATCGGCATGCTGCGTCACACGGTGACATCCTGCCCGGCGACTATGTCACGCTGTCGGTGACGGACACCGGGGTCGGCATACCCCCGGAAGTCATCGAACATGTGATCGAACCGTTCTTCACGACCAAAGACCCCGGTCACGGCACCGGTCTCGGCCTCAGCATGATCTATGGCTTCGCCAAGGAATCGGGTGGACATCTCAGCATATACAGTGAGGTCGGCCTCGGGACCACGGTTCGCCTCTATTTTCCCATGAGCCAGGGCAAGAGTGAAGATTTGGCCGTCGGCGGATCGGAACCTGCGGCCCTACCCAAGCTTTCCAAAGGTGGTGAGACCATCCTCATCGTCGACGATAATGACGGGTTGCGACGCACCGCCGTTCGCGTCCTCGCCAAGCTTGGCTATCACGTGCGCGAGGTGGCGGACGGGCTGGCTGCGACTACCCTGATTGAGGAAGGCGAGCGCTTCGATCTACTTTTTACCGATATCGGCCTGCCGCATGGCATGAACGGCATGGAATTAGCGGAGCGTGCGCGCCAGCATTTGCCGTCACTCAAGGTGTTGTTTACGACCGGCTATGGCATTGATCGGCGGAATCCCGGTCTGACCACGAACCCCGCCATGTTATTGTTTAAACCCTATCGCAACCAGCAACTGGCGGAAAGAGTAAGAGCCATACTCGATCTCGGCTCCAATTCCTGATGGCTCATCCTGGAATTCAGGGTGGTGAGGTGGTTTTGCAGCTATGACGTCGGGACTCGTGTGGGCTGACGATTTCGCAGTGGTCGCAGCGCTGATGGGTCGATTCGATGCCGTCAGTTCCTTGCTGATTCGGTGTCATCGTGGCTGCCCCGGAGTTGATCAACCTCGCTTCTCTCATTGCAGACGACAAGTGCTACGAGCTGATCCGTCAGCATCGTTGGCCCGATGGCGTGGGCTGTCCCGGTTGTTCGAGCCATTCGGTGATCCGTGATGGTCATGACGAGAAGCAACGGGACCGCCAGCGCTACCGTTGCAAAGGCTGCGGCGTCCGCTTTGATGACCTGACTGGGACGATCCTGGCTGGGCATCATCAACCGCTCCGGGTCTGGGTATTGTGCTTGTATTTCATGGGGCTGAACCTCTCCAATCTCCAGATCGCCAGGGAACTGGACTTGAATGAGGACGATGTCCAGGCGATGGCCACGTGCCTGCGCGAGGGCCTTATCGCCAAGGTCCCCGAAGTGACGCTTGAGGGCGTGGTCGAGATCGACGAGGTAGCCGGGCACAAGGGAAATCCGGCCGCTACCAAAAAAAGGCCGCCCGGGGCTCTGCCGGCGCCTCAAGTTAGCGCCGGGCCGCGGCACTCTGGAAAAGGAGAAACCGCCGATCCTCGGAATGATCCAGCGAGGCGGACAGGTCGTCCTCCACATGCTGGCCAACGTCCAGCAAATAACGATCAAGCCGATCATCGAGGCGGTCGTAATGAAAGGTTCGCTGCTCTATACAGACGAGTATAATATCTACGATCGCCTATCGCTCTGGGGCTACCGGCACCAGAGCGTCTGCCACAGTAGAGGCGAATATGCCCGTGACGAAGACGGTGACAGCTTCCACGAAATCCATGTCAACACCATGGAAGGGTTCTGGTCGCTGCTGCGCTCCTGGTTGCGGCCCCATCGTGGAATTTCTCAGGAAAACTGCCGATCTATCTTGGGTTTTTCCAATTCGTTCACAACGCCCGCAAAAGAGGCAAACAGCTACTCGCAGCGCTCGTCGGTACACTGGTCGCATGATCGCAGAACCACCACCCCGAAACCCAGGATGAGCCTCGTTGGAGGCACCGAGATGCCTCCTGCTCGAGAATCCCCTTATTACGCCCGCGTGGTTGAAGGATGTCTATGAGGGAAGACTCGTCTAGGAGAGGAGAGAAGGTCAAGGGCGATGACCTGTGCCCGACTCTTTCCCAAAAAAGCAAACCCCGCTGACCAGCAGGAGGTGGACAAATGTGAGCGATCCGGTTTACCGCGCGGGATCAGACGTCCCGGTCTTTAGCGGCTCAATGTCTTGAGATCTTTCATCAGTCACCCGACCTTCCGTCCGTCACAGGGTGTAACATGGAACTCTGACTGGCTCTGCTTCGCCCATGCGCACCCGCTCCGAAGCTGGCAAGCACCTAAAAGACTGCCCCTCCGTGCTACCCGGCCCAGAATTTCCGTCAACGGCCTTCCGCTAACTCATTGAAAATTTGGCGCGCCCGGAGAGATTCGAACTCCCAACCCCCAGATTCGTAGTCTGGTGCTCTATCCAGTTGAGCTACGGGCGCGCAGGTGCGGTGCGTTGGGGCACCGCTTCATCAAGGCGCGGGACACTAGCCGAAGCCGGGCCGAGCCGCAAGCCGGCGAAGCACGGCAAGATACGATGCCGGGCCATGCGTGCCGCGCAGAACGCGCGAAAGCCCTTTCCTTCGTGCGGGGGAAATGCGATCAGGGCGGCGAAGGAGTCCTGCCCCGTGACCGCTATCCCCATCGACGATCTTGCGACCCGCCCGATCGTCACCCTGGCACCCAAGCAGGAGAAGCGTGCCGAGCACGGCCATCCCTGGATCTATTCCAACGAAATCCGGCTTGATGCCGCGGCGAAGGCGCTGCCGCCGGGCGGGCTGGTTACCGTGGTCACCAGCGAAGGCCGGCGGCTCGGCGTCGCCAGCTTCAATCCGCATCCGCTGGTCAGCCTGCGCTTGTTCGACCGGGATCCGGGCCGACGCATCGATGCCGGCTTCTTTACAGCGCGGCTGAAGCGGGCGCTCGAAATCCGCACCCGGATCTTTGCCGAGCCGTTCTACCGTCTGGTCCATGCCGAAGCCGATGGCCTGCCCGGCTTGATCATCGACCGTTATGGTTCGGCCGTGGTCTGTCAACTCAACACCGCCGGCATGACGCGGCTCGAAGCCGATCTGCTGGAAGCGCTCGACAAGGTGCTGGAGCCCGACATCATCCTGCTGCGCAACGACAGCCCAGCCCGCCAGCTCGAAGGGCTGGAAACCGAGACTCGCTTCGTGCGCGGCACGATCGAGGCGCCGCTTCGGCTGCGCGAGAATGGCTGCGATTTCCTGGCCGATCTGTCGGGCGGGCAGAAGACCGGCTGGTTCTTCGATCAGCGGCCGAACCGGCATTTCATCGCCGGACTGGCCCCGGGTGCCTCCATGCTCGACGTCTATAGCTTCACCGGCGGTTTCGGTGTGCTCGCCGCCGCGCGCGGGGCAGCCGAGGTGACCCTGCTCGACCGTTCGGAGCCGGCGCTGGCGCTGGCGCTTCAGGCGGCCGCGCTGAACAATGTCGCCGGTCGGATCAAAACCATGCGGGGCGAGGCCTTCGATATTCTGGAGTCGCTCGCCACCTCGAAGCAGCGCTACGACATCGTCGTGCTCGATCCGCCGGCCTTCGTCAAATCGAGGAAGGATCTCGGGCCGGGCGGCCGGGCCTATAGCAAGCTGGCGCGGCTCGGCGCGGGGTTGGTCGGGCGCGGCGGCTTTCTGCTCGCCGCTTCCTGCTCGCACAACATGCCGCTCGATCTGTTCGGCGAGGCGGTGCGCAAAGGCATCAACGATGCCGGGCGCACGGCGCGGCTCATCCATACCGGCTTTGCCGGGCCGGATCATCCGGTCCATCCGGCATTGCCCGAATCGGCCTATCTCAAAGCTCTGGTGCTCGCCATCGACTGACGGCAATTGAACAGTTGGCCTGGAATGCCCATTTTGCCAGCAGGAACAGCGAGGATGCTCATGGCCAGCGACAATCGCAATCTGCCCGCCGCAGCGCGGCAAAATGAAGTCGATGCGTTCCTGCGCCAGGTTGCGGCCGCACCCCCGCCCATTACCGCCGGCGGCACCGGACGGCTGATTTTCGCGCTTGATGCCACAGCCAGCCGACAACCGACTTGGGATCGGGCCTGCCATATCCAGTCCGAGATGTTCGCCGCGACCGCCGCCTTGGGCGGGCTCGCCCTCCAGCTTTGCTACTTCCGCGGCTTCGGCCAGTTCGAGGCCGCACCTTGGCTGACCGACGGTGCGGCATTGATCCGACGCATGACCGCCGTTACCTGCCTGTCCGGCAAGACCCAGATCGCCCGCGTCCTGCGCCACGCCATTGCCGAAGCGTCGAAAGGCCGGGTCAATGCACTGGTCTATGTCGGCGACTGCATGGAGGAGGATGCCGATCTGCTCGGCGATCTCGCGGGCCAGCTCGGGCTGCTGGGTGTGCCGGTCTTCATCTTTCAGGAGGGCAGCGAGCCGGACGCCAAGCGTCTGTTCCAGGACGTCGCCCGACTGACCCGCGGCGCCTACATGAGTTTCGACTCGGCCAGCGCCAAGACGCTGCGTGACCTGCTCAAGGCCGTCGCGGTCTATGCCGCCGGCGGGCGCAAGGCGCTCAGCCATTATGCGGAGCAGGCCGGCGGCGAAATCCTGCTGCTGACCCGGCAACTGCCCTGAGACCATGATCGCTTTCATTCTGGTTCTGCTGGCGGTGGCGGCGATCGCCGGTCTGTTCTGGTTCCTGATCACCGTCCCGCCGGCAACGCTCCTGCGCATGCTGCGCTGGGGCCTTGTCATCATCGTGGTGCTGGTCGCGGTTTTCCTGCTGGCGACCGGACGCGGCGCCTTGGATTTGCCGCTGGCGCTGCTGCTGTATTTCCTGCGCAGCGGCGGCGCGGTCCCTGGGATGGCGTTGTTCAAGCGTCTGCGCGCCTGGTTTGGCGGCGGGCCGGCGGCACCGAGCACCGCGATCGAGACGCAATGGCTGCGCATGGTGCTCGACCGCGAGAGCGGTGCGCTCGATGGCGAAGTACTGGCCGGGCAGTTTGCCGGCGCACCGCTGGCGCAGCTTTCGCTCGATCAACTGCGCGCCTTGCTCGCCGAATGCGCCGGGACCGACGAGCAATCGGTTCGGCTGCTCGAAACCTATCTCGACCGTACCCATCCGAGCTGGCGCGATCAGCCGCAGGCGCCGCCGGTTTCCGGCCAAATGACCCGCAGCGAAGCGCTGCATGTGTTGGGATTGACTGCCGAGGCCGGACCAAACGAGATCCGCGAGGCCCATCACCGGCTGCTGCTGAAGCTGCATCCCGATCTGGGCGGCAGCGATTACCTCGCCAGCCAGATCAACCGAGCGCGCGACGTGCTGCTGGCGCAATAAGGTCGAAGAGAGAAGCGGGCGCTATTCCGCGACCTGCCGCGGCACCGCTTCGCACCAGCCCTTCGGCATGGTCAGACGGAAGACCGTCCCGGTGGTTGTACTTTCGACCAGTGCCAGATCGCCACCATGGGCACGAGCGATCTCGCGGCCGATCGCCAGGCCGAGGCCGGTGCCGCCCGGCCTCGCCGAGCCGACGAACGGGCGAAACAGATTGTCTCGGGCACGCGGCGGCAGGCCGTGACCGTCATCAGCGATGTCGATTGCGAGGCCTCCGTCGATTGCCGGTCCGGCACTGATCGCGAGATAGGTCGCGCCGGCTTCGATGGCGTTGCGGACCAGGTTCAACAGGGCCCGAAACAGTTGATCGCGATCGCCCTCGACGCCGCAGCCGAATGTCGTATTTTCGACATGGATCGCCGTGATCGCCGGGCCGCAAGCGGCCGTGACCTCGTCCACCAACGGCGCCAACGCAAAGCGGACCAGGGTCAAAGGCGGTGCATCCGCACGGGTGAACGCGAGAGTGCCGGCGCACAGGGTCGCAGCCCGGTCGATCGCAGCCAGGACGGATGACGCGGCGCGGCGAACCTCGGGCGACCGGTTCTCGGCCAGCTGGTCGGAGACCAGACGCGCGGTGGATAGGATATTGCGCAGATCGTGGTTGATCTTGGTGACGGCCGTGCCCAGTGCCGCGAGTCGCGCACGCTGGCTCAAGGCCAGACGCACAGCCTCCTGCATATGGGCGAGTTCTCGCTCGGCTAAGCCGACCTCATCGCTGCGCCCGGACGGTACGATGACGCGACTCGCATCATCCGGCTCGGCCCGGAACGCGACCATGCTCGCGGTCAGTCGCCGCATCGGCCGCACCAGCAGCATTTGCAGACATAGGTAGAGGAGCGACGCCGTTACCACCGAAATCACCAGCGACATGATCAGCATATGCCAGCCATACGCTTCCATCGCGGCCCGCAGCGGCTGTTCGTCGAGCGTGATTTGCAAGGCGAATCGCGGTGCGCGCGGCGAGATGCCGGAAACCGCCAGAACCCGATCGTCATTGCGCAGAAAAACCGCAAAAGCATCGCGAATTTGCTGCCAATAATCCGACTTGCGCAAATCGAAAGCGACCTGCACCTCAGGTGGGATTTTCACCCGCAACACGCCTTCGAGCTTGGGCGAAGTATGGCCGCGCTCTTCGGGCATGGCGCTATACGCGCCGACATTGTTCAACAACTCGTCGGCCAGATCCTGGCTGACCATATTGTCTGGCGCCGCTTCGAGCGCCAATAAGGCAAGCGTGGCGCCGGCCAGCTTGTCATCGAGATAATTCAGCCGGAACCGCGTGACCGACGGCACAAAGAAGAGTATCCCTCCCAGCATCACGAAAAATACCGTGAGGGCCAGCAGCCGAAACGAAAGGCTGCGCAACGGTGAAGGGATGAGCCGGAAGAAGCGAATCATGACCGGAATCATAGCATAATTCCCGGCATGTCGCGCTGTCCGCGTTGATCGGTCACCGGCCCGTCACCATATTGAGGATCCGGGGTGGCTGATTTCATGGGATGCATCGCTCGGGGTTGCCGCCCGGCCCGTCCTGGCGTACTTGCATGTTCGGAACGGGAGCAAAGGTGAAGGCAAAACGTGATCCCAAGGAAATCCCGTCCGCAATGGTTCCAGAGGTGACCGGCGGTCGTGCCAATGCGCGCGGGCTCGGTGCGCGCCGCCGCATGTCGCTCCAACGGCGCCATACGATGCGCTACAGCCGATTCGTCGGCTGGGCGAAGCTGATCTTGCCGAGCGTCGCCGGGGCTTTGATCGTGGCGTTGGCCGCTTGGCCGTATATCTCGACCAGCCTGGAACGGCTGAAAATCGTGTTTCCGAAGCTCGACATCACGCAATTGCGCGATCAGAAAATGATCAACCCGCGCTATTCCGGTGTCGATCGGCAAAATCGGCCGTTCACGGTCAGTGCCGATGCGGGACGGCAAAATAATGAGGATTCCAGTCCTGACAACAACTTGGTCGCGTTGGATGGGCCGAAGGCGGACATCCTGACCAAGGAGGGTGCCTGGGTTGTCGTCACCGGCGATACCGGGATCTATCAGGCGCAGACCCATTTTCTCGACCTGTTTGGGCATGTCACGATGTTTCATGACAAGGGCTACGAATTCAAAACCAGTACGGCCCGTGTCGATCTCGATTCGGGGACGGCCGAAGGCCATGACGCGATCAGCGGCGAGGGCCCCTCGGGTACCGTATCGGGCGAGGGATTTCGCGTATTGCAAAAGGGCGAAATCGTGATTTTTACCGGCAAGAATCATCTGGTCCT
>JBAVTK010000009.1:0-8569 GCA_049696095.1 Aliidongia sp.
GCCCGATCGCCAACAAACCGGGCGAAGCCACGCGCCGGGCCGAGGCGCAGGCCGCCCCGGCCGAAATCGCGATCTGTCCGCGAACCCGTCCGATCAGCGCCTCAGCATCGAGCCCCGCAAAGCGCAGGCTGAGATTGCCGGGCAGCCGCCGGTCGAGCGTACCGTTGACGCTATAATCGACCCCGGCTGCATCGAGCCCGGCCAGTAGACGCGCGCGCAGTTCCGCCAGACACGCCCCCTCTTCGACCTTCATCTCGCAGGCAAGTTGCGCCGCCGCGCCAAACCCGACGGCCAGGGGCACCGGGACCGTACCCGAGCGCAGCCCGCCCTCCTGCCCTCCGCCCCGCAGGATCGGCCGTAACAGGCGTCGGGTACCGCCGCGTGCCGCAAGCGCGCCGATGCCCTTGGGACCATAAATCTTGTGGGCGGACAAGCTTATGAGATCGATCCCCGTTGTATCGAATGGCACCTTGCCCGCCGCCTGCGCCGCATCGCTATGCAGCAACGCCCCCGCGTCGCGGCACAAAGCGGCGATCTCGCCCAAAGGCTGAAGCGTCCCAATCTCATGGCTGGCGGCAATCACCGAGACCAGCCCGGTCGCCGGCGTCAGCGCACGCTCGACCGCCATCGGATCGACCACGCCGCTGCTGTCGACCGGCAGAATCGTAACGGTGAACCCCTCGGTCCGGAGCCCATCCAAACAGCCGGACACGCAAGGATGTTCAAGCGGTGAAGCGATGATGTGTGTCCGGCCGCGCGCCTTCAGCGTGGCCGCAATGCCGAACAACGCCAGATTATTCGCCTCGGTCGCCCCGGAGGTGAAAATGATCTCGGACGGCAATGCGCCGATCAGCGCGGCCACCTGTCGCCGCGCCGCCTCAACCGCTTCCTCGGCCTGCCAACCCCATTCATGATCGGTCGAATGCGGATTGCCGAACCAATCATCGAGCCAGGGCAGCATGGCCTGGACCACGCGCGGATCGGTCGGTGTCGTCGCATGGTGGTCGAGATAGATCGGCATCGGACGGGACATGGATGCCTTTCCGGTAGGCGAGTTCGGGCGCGATTATCCTTACCACAGATCCTATCGCACGGTACCAGGGGACACCAGCAAAGCTGCACGGCCCGGCCCAACTGTTTGAACACAGCCCCGGAAACCTCGGGTATGAAGCGATGCGATTGCTGCGGCGCCCCTATGGCCCCGGCTCATCACCCACATGTTAAGCCGCAGGCGCGGAACGGTAACATATTGCACCCGCCACGAAACTTAAAAGTGAATTTCGCAATGGCGATACATGGGGACGGCGGCCAGTAATCGGCGTACACTCGTCGCCATGACGGGCGCGGCCTTTCTGTGATTGTCGGTCGGATCGGGTTTCCGGCCACAGCGGATTAGTGGCCGCTCGAACGATTAGTTCGGGAGGAACGATCATGACTATTCGAAATCCGATCGAGTGGGGCACCGATCAGCTCAGATTTGCCGCCCATGCCATGGAAGAGGCGAGTCACGCCGTCTATCATCAGGAGGAAGATGTCGATTCCCTTCGACCAGCGGTCCACCGGATCACGGTCGCCGATATCTGGGATGTGCTGGCCAAAGGCTTCGCCGATTTTGCCGCATGCCGCACCGACGTGATCCTGCTCTGCCTGCTCTATCCGATCATCGGCCTGATCGTCGAGCGTTTTGCCTTCGGCTACGAAATGCTGCCACTCTTATTCCCGATCGCCTCCGGCTTCACGTTGGTCGGCCCAGTCGCGGCCCTCGGCCTTTACGAAATGAGCCGACGGCGCGAACAAGGGCAGGAGGTCAGTTGGACGGACGCGTTCGGCGTGTTCCACTCACCATCCTTCGGCGCGATCGCCGTCGTGGCGTTCATGTTGATCGGGCTTTATGTGCTGTGGCTGATCGCGGCCGATATAATTTACCAGGTCACCCTCGGTCCCCAGTCACCGGTTTCGATCCCGGCATTCCTGCACGATGTGCTGACGACCGGTGCCGGCTGGACGATGATCGGCGTTGGGATCGGCGTCGGCTTCCTGTTCGCGGTTTTGGCCATGGCGCTCAGCGTCGTCGCATTGCCGCTGCTGCTCGACCGGCCGGTCGGTGTCGATACTGCGATCTGGACATCGATCTGGGCCGTGGCGACCAACCCCGGCCCGATGGCCGTGTGGGCACTGACCGTTACGGCGGCGCTGGTGCTCGGAGCAATTCCGCTCTTCGTCGGTTTGATGGTCGTGCTACCGGTGCTCGGTCATGCCACCTGGCATCTTTATCGCCGGCTGGTGCCGCACTGAATCAGCGGCATTCGGGACGGGGCGGCGGGCGCGATCACCTCCCGGCCCCGCCCCGAAGAATTGCACCCGATCGAAGAAGGTGTAATTCGCCTCGAAGACCATGATCCCGACGAACACCAGCACAGCGACCGGCGGCACCAGGATCGCATAGATCAGTGCTAACCGTTCCCAGGCCATATGCATGAAGACCCCGACGATCAGCCCCGCCTTGACGATCATGAATAGCAGGATCAGGGACCATCGAAGATTGCCCTGTAGACCGAAATAATCGACGAGGTAGGAGCACGTGCTGAGCACGAACAGCCAGCCCCACACCATGAGATAGACTTTGATCGAGTGCTGCTGCCCAGGGGCGGCGAGCGTGCTTGCCTGTGCCATGGTTTTGTCTCACCAAAGATAGAACAGCGCGAAGATGAAAACCCACACCAGATCGACGAAGTGCCAATAGAGGCCGGTGATCTCGACGATCTCGTACCGGCCCTTCCGGCTGGTGAAAAAACCGCGCCGTTCGGTGTCGAAATCGCCGCGCCACACCTTGCGCGCCATGAGAATCAGGAAGATCACGCCGATCGTGACGTGGGTGCCGTGGAATCCGGTGATCATGAAGAACGACGAGCCGAACTGGTAGGCGCCCCACGGATTGCCCCAGGGCCGAACCCCCTCGCCGATCAGCTTGGTCCATTCGAACGCCTGCATACCGACGAAACTCGCACCGAACGCCGCGGTGACCAGCATCAGGATCGCTGATTTGACGCGATCACGGCGATAGCCGAAATTGACCGCCATGGCCATCGTTCCGCTGCTGCTGATCAGGATGAAGGTCATTATGGCAATCAGAATGAGCGGGATCGGTTTGCCACCCAGATTCAAGGCAAAGACCTCGCCGGGATTGGGCCAAGGCTCGGTCGTCGACATGCGGACCGTCATGTAGGACAGCAGAAAGCAGCTGAAGATGAAGGTGTCGCTCAGGAGGAAGATCCACATCATGACCTTGCCCCAGGAAACATGCTTGAACGCCGACTGGTCCGAGGACCAATCGGTCGAAATGCTGTTCCAGCCTTGCGGCGGGGCCGCCGTGCCGGTGTGGCCGGGTAATGTGGACTCGGTCATCCGTCCAGCTCCTTATTCAACCAAGGAACGGCAAATGGTGAGGAAATCCTCGCCGCCGCTCGTCAGCAGAGCAAACAAAACCATCCAGAGCAAAAGCAGGAAATGCCAGTAGACGGCGCAGAGCCCGACCGAGGATCGGATGGCGGCGCTGTCGCCGCCGCGCCAGGCCCGGTTTGTCGTCCGGCCCAGGGCCACGATGCCGCCGGCCAGATGCAGCCCATGCACCCCGGTGATCAAATAGAAAAACGAACTGGCCGGATTGCTCGCCAGATAAAAGCCGGCCGCGGCCAATTGGCGCCACGCCAGAAACTGTCCGGCCAAAAAGGCCAGCGCGAAGAACGCTGCAGCGCAGAGTCCCGCCCGGACGGCACCGATCTCGCCCCGTTTCGCCGCGATCTGCGCCGATTGCAGTGCGACGCTGCTCAGGATCAGCGCGCCGGTATTGAGCCACAAGATGTTGGGTGCGGGTAACGGTATGGCATCGGTCAGGCTCATGCGCATGGAATAGGCACTGATCAACAGGGCGAAGAGCGAGCCGACCACGGCCAGGAACACGCCGAGCCCGATCTGCGCCGCCGGCCGGGACGAGCCGCCGGACCCCGGAAATTCGCCGAGCAGCCCTTGTTCCAGCCAGGGTTTGGCGGCGAGCCTTTGCTGCGATGCCCACCACGCGATGATCGCCGCGATGACCCCGAAGAACAGAATGAGGGCGCCCATCGCCGGTCGCCTAGCCGGCCAGCGGGGTCGGCGGCTGGTTCTGCGGGATGAAATCCCGCTCGGCGCCGGGCACGCTGTAATCATAGGCCCAGCGATAGACGATCGGCAGTTCGGCGCCCCAATTGCCATGCGCCGGCGGCGTCTGCGGCGTCTGCCATTCGAGCGTGGTCGCGTTCCACGGATTGCCGCCCGACTCCCGACCGCGGAACAGGCTCCAAACCAGATTGAAGAGAAAGGCCATCTGGGCGGCGCCCACAGTCAAGGCGGCGATCGTAATGAAGATGTTCAGCGTCGCGGCCGAAGGCGGGACGAAGGCGGTCTCGCCCAGCTCGTAATAGCGGCGCGGCACGCCCAGCAACCCCAGATAATGCATCGGGAAAAAGATCGCATAGGCCCCGACGAAGGTAACCCAGAAATGCAGCTTGCCGAGCGTGTCGTCGAGCATCCGCCCGGTAACCTTTGGGTACCAATGATAGATTGCGCCGAAGACCACAAGGATCGGCGCCACGCCCATCACCATATGGAAATGGGCGACGACGAACATCGTCCCGGACAGCGGGACATCGACGACGACATTACCGAGAAACAGGCCGGTCAACCCGCCATTGACGAAGGTGACGATGAAACCCAGCGCGAACAGCATCGGGACGGTCAGATGAATATCGCCCCGCCACAAGGTGAGCACCCAATTATAAACTTTGAGGGCGGTCGGAACGGCGATGATCAGCGTCGTCGTGGCGAAGAAGAAGCCGAAATTCGGATTCATCCCGCTGACATACATATGATGCGCCCAGACCACGAAGCTGAGGGCACCGATGCCGACGATCGCCCAGACCATCATGCGGTAGCCGAAGATGTTCTTGCGGGCGTGGGTGCTGATCAGGTCGGACACGATGCCGAAGGCGGGGAGCGCGACGATATAGACTTCCGGATGGCCGAAAAACCAGAAGAGATGTTGCCACAGGATCGGGCTGCCGCCGGCCGTCTTGGAATGCTCGCCCGCTTCCATGAGTTCGGGCATGAAGAAGCTGGTGCCGAGCAGACGGTCGAACAGCAGCATGACGCAGCCGACAAACAGGGCCGGGAAAGCGAGCAGCGCCATCACCGTGGCAGTAAAGATGCCCCAAACCGTCAAGGGCAGGCGCATCAGCGTCATGCCGCGCGTCCGCCCTTGCAGCACCGTCACGACATAATTCAACCCGCCCATGGTGAAGCCGATGATGAACAGGATCAACGACACCAGCATCACGATGATGCCCCAATCGCTGCCCGGCGTGCCGGCCAGAATGGCCTGGGGCGGATAGAGCGTCCAGCCGGCCCCCGTCGGTCCGCCCGGCACGAAGAAGCCCGAGACGAGCACCAGGACGGCGAGCAGATAGATCCAGTAGCTCAGCATGTTAACATAGGGGAAAACCATGTCGCGCGCGCCGACCATCAAGGGGATGAGATAATTGCCGAAGCCGCCCAAAAACAAGGCGGTCAGCAGGTAGATCACCATAATCATGCCGTGCATCGTGATGAACTGGTAATAATTATCCGCCTGGATGAAGGAAAAATAGCCGGGGAACGCCAATTGAAGCCGCATCAACCAGGACAGGACCAGCGCCACCAGGCCAATCGCCGTCGCGGTCAGCGAGTACTGAATCGCGATGACTTTGGCATCCTGGCAAAAGACGTATTTCGTCCACCAGCTATGGGGATGGTATAGCTCGACATCCTCGACTTCAGCCGGTCCGATCAGGGCGCCCCCGCCGCGTACGATATCGACCATCGCGAATACCCCCCTCAGCTTGACGCGGCCCAATCCGGGCTCATCGTGCGGTTTCTTGCGGTGCGCCGGCGGCCGGCTCATCCAAGGCGAGATTACGGGTCTTGCCGTCGCGCAATTGGGCGAAGGTCCGCTGCTTTTGCAGCCAGGCTTGATAATCGCTCTCGGATTCCACCACGACAGTGCCGCGCATCTGCGGATGACCAACGCCGCAGAAGCCGGCACAGAGAATCTCGAAACTCCCGGTTCTGGTCGGCGTGAACCAGAAACGGGATACCAGGCCGGGCATCAGATCCATCTTCGCCCGGAATTCGGGCACATAGAAATCATGAACGACATCGATCGAGCGGAGCAAGATCCGAACCGGTTTGCCGACCGGCAGATGCAGATCGTCACCCTCGATCACGATATTGCCCTGCCCGTTCGGATCTTTCGGGTTCAGGCCCAAGGGGTTGTCGGTGCTGATATATCTGACGTCGGAGGTGCCCAGGTGACCGCCGTTGCCGGGCAGCCGGAAGCTCCATTGCCATTGCTGCCCGACCACCTCGACCACGGTCGCTTCCTTCGGGACCGTGACGAACTGGTACCAGACGAACAGGCCGGGAGTCAGCATGGCGGCGACCCCGACCGCTGTGCCGGCCGCGAGCCATGATTCCAGTTTGCGGTTCTCCGGCTCGTAGGCGGCCTGCCGGCCGGGCCGGTGGCGGAAGCGGAGCACGCAATAGGCCATGAACAAGACAACGGCGGTGAATACCGCTCCGGTGATCAGGAAGGTGATGTTGATCGTGTCGTCGATGTAACCCCAATTCGAGGCGATCGGCGTAAACCACCACGGGCTCAGCAGGTGAAACACCACCGAGCCGATCGCGACCAGAATGAGTACAAACGCGATAGCCATCTCGAATTTATCCTTGTTGCCGAAGGATAAGGAAATGAACTAAAAGGCGATTTCCCCTGCGGGGATCATAAAGTCGTTCCCGTCGATCCCGACACGGGTTTTGACGGACGGATCGATACAGCGGTCGATTTCACAAACCCGCCCAGTACACCCAGACACGGGTGTTAGGTTCGTCGTATTGCTTCGCCGAACGGCCGGACATCAACCATGAAACGCTAAGTTGCGCTCCGAGGTTCCGGCAAACAGAAAATATTTAACGTATTAGAAGCCGATACTGTCGCGTTGTCAAGGCGCTGAAACCGGGTCGACGGCGCGCGGCCGGCCCCCACCTCGCGCTTGGTTTGCGTTCCTTGTCGGACATTCACACCTCGGCTTCAATCCCCCGGCATGGCGTGATGGGGCGGCCCAGCTCGTCCCTTTCCCGACGCTTGGGGGGCATGGCCTATTGCCACGGAGAATTGGCGAAATGGGCATTGATATTGTCTGGTTCAGGCCCGAAAAGTGCGTCCACTGGAAAGGCGGCTGTGTCGTTATTCGATCGACGGTCCCGACAACGCCGCCGCAGCTTCCGGCGTCAGCGGTCGGCCGTCCTCGCGACGACGCAACCGGTGCGCCCGGTGGCTGTTCTATTGAACGCCGATCGGGTATCCGAGTGTTTCACAGCAGCAGCAGAAAGAGGCAGTGATGAATCCGTTGAAGGCGCTCAACCGGCATGGCCAATCCGTCTGGCTCGATTTCATGCGCCGCACCCTGGTCGGCAAGGAGTTGGCGCGGCTGCTGGACGAGGATGGCGTCGTCGGCATCACATCCAACCCCGCGATCTTCGAAAAGGCGATCGGACAGAGCGCCGATTACGACGGACAGTTTGCGCAATTGATGGCGGAAGGCGACCGCTCGCCCTGGACGATCTATGAGGAACTGGCGATCCGCGACATTCAGCTCGCAGCCGATCAACTGCGTCCGATCTATGACGCCACACAGCGCCGCGACGGCTATATCAGCCTGGAGGTCTCGCCCTATCTGGCCAATGACACTGCGGGGACGATCGCCGAGGCGCGGCGGCTTTGGGCATGGGCCAACCGGGCCAATCTCATGATCAAGGTGCCCGGCACCAAGGCGGGGGTGAGCGCGATCGAGACACTGATCGGCGACGGCATCAATATCAATGTGACGCTGCTGTTCGGCCTTGATGCCTATCTCGCGGTCGCCGACGCCTTCATTCGCGGCCTCGAACGCTATGGCGCGAGCCATGACGATCTGGGCCAGGTGGCGAGCGTCGCCAGCTTTTTCATCAGCCGGATCGACAGCGCCGTCGATGCGCGGATTGAAGCCTTGATCAAGTCGGAGCCGTCGCGCTCGGATGCGCTGAAGGCGCTCCAAGGCAAAATCGCCATCGCCAACGCCATTATCACCTATCAACGCTACAAGGAAATTTTCTCGACCGACCGATGGAGCGCGCTGGCCGAGCGCGGCGGCCAGACCCAGCGGCTGCTCTGGGCCTCGACCGGCACCAAGAACCCGGCCTATCCCGATACGCTCTATGTCGATCGGCTGATCGGGCCGCACACGGTCAACACTATGCCGCCGGCGACCATGGACGCGTTCCGCGATCACGGCACCGCGCGCACCACGATCGAAGACGATCTCGACGGCGCTGCCCGCGTGCTGGCCGCTTTGCCGAAATTCGGCATCAAGCTCAATGACATCACCGATCAGTTGGTCGTGGACGGCGTGCAGATTTTCGCCGACGCAGCCGACAAGCTTTTGGCAGCGGTCGAGAC
>JBAVTK010000010.1:0-2638 GCA_049696095.1 Aliidongia sp.
GTTCTCGCCGTGCCGGTCGCCCAGCCGAAGCCGGGCAAGGATCCGCCCGAGACGACGGTTGCCGCTGCCTTGGTGCGCCAGGGACGGGCTACGATCGGCTGGGTTGGCGACAGTCGCGCCTATCTGATCAGCGGAAACTCCGGCCGGCTGCTGACCCGCGACGATTCCTGGCTGGCCGATATGGTCGATTCCGGGGCGATGAGCCGGGAAGCCGCGCGAACCGACCGCCGCGCTCATTCGATTACGCAATGTCTGGGCGTGGTCGATGTCGAAATCTCCGTCCATGTCGAAGAGGTTGCGGTCGAAACCGGTGCCTGGCTGGTGCTGTGTACCGACGGTCTGTGGAATTATCTGGAAGAGGGCGACGATCTGGCGCTCGCCCTTGCGGCAGGACCGTTGGAGTCCGACGCGCTTGATCGGTGCCGCCGGCTCGCCTCGCTCGCCAATGCCGGCGGCGGCCATGACAATATCAGCGTGGCGATGCTGAGGATCGTTTGAGCAGCGGCAACGCCAACAGCGACAGGGCACAAAATCCGCCGAGCGTGAACCAGGCCTGGTTGAACGCCGCGACCGCGGCTGCGCGCTGGACCAACGGACCGATGAATTGACTGATCTCGTCTAGTGACTCGATTCTCTGGCCGTGAAACGCCTCGACCGGCAGGCCGACGAACGCCGCAATCGCTGGATCGCCCTCATGCAGACGGCGTAGCAGGCGCACGGCGTGGCCGTCCCGCCCGGCCAGGATCGTGTCGAGCAGGGCGATCCAGATCGCCCCGCCCAGATTGCGCATCAGATTGAACAGCGCGCTGGCATTGGCCAAGGCGGCATCTTGATAGGGTTCGAGTGCCACCGAGGTCGTCGGCAGCAGGCAGAACACGACGCCGATGCCGCGCAAGACCTGGGGCCAAAACAGCGCGTCGTAATCGCTCTCGAACGTCATGAAGCCGTTTGCGACGAGGCCGGCGGCGAAGGTCGCAAAGCCGAAGCCGGTCAGCAGGCGGGCATCGACCCGCCGCACCAGGAACGCCGCGAACGGCAAGGCCAGGAATTGCGCGGCGCCCGCGACGATCATGGTCAGACCGGTCTCATAGGCTGTGTGGAACCGCACCAGCCCGAGAAACACCGCCAACAGATAGACCGAGCCATAAAGGACCGAGCCCAGCGTAAAACTGAAGAAGCAGGCGGCGGCGAAATCGCGCCGGAACAGCAGGCCGATCTCGACCAGCGGCTTGGGCCTGGCGAGACAGCGCCGGATCGCGATCGTCCCGGCGACCAGGGACACGGCAAAGAGCGACAGCGGCCACCGGCCGGTCCAGCCGTCATCCGGCGCATTCTTGAGGCCGATTTCCAGGGTCGACAGTGCGATTGCGAACAGGATCAGGCTGACCAGATCGAGCCGTTCCAGCGCCGAACGGTCGGCCGGTGCCGTACGCAGCAGCAAGGCCGCGACCACGACTGACAAAAATCCCGGGCCGACATTGATCAGAAACAGCCAGGGCCACGACCAAGTATCGGTGATGTAGCCGCCGATCGCCGGCCCGAGCATCGGCGCCGCCATCGCCAGCAGGCCGCCGACCGCGGTGGCGGCGATCTGGCGGTTTTGCGGAAACAGCGTGAAGATCGCGGTGAAGGTCGCGGGAATCATCACGCCGCCGGCGAAGCCCTGAATCACACGAAACCCGAGCATTTCGGCGAAGTTTGTGCTTTCGGCGCAGCCCATGCTGGCCAGGGTGAATCCCACGACCGCGATCAGGAACAGGTAGCGCAGCGAGAGCAGGCTGGTCAGCCAGCCGGTCAGCGGAATCGCCACGATCTCGGCGATGAGATAGGCGGTCTGCACCCAACTCAGCGCACCGAGCGGAATCCGCAAGCCGGCCTGAATCTCAGGCAGCGAACTCGCGACGATCTGGATGTCGAGGATCGCCATGAACATGCCGAGGCACATGGCGAGATATCCCAGCCAGCGGACCATTTCGGTCCGCACCGAGGTCACGGTGTCCGGGATGAGAGACACGGCCAGGTCAGTAACCCCGTGCTAGAACGAGATGATTTTGGATGAAGTCACCCAAAATCCCAATCTTGTTCGGCTTCAATAAGTTAGAGCGCGATTCAGGCTTCGTCCCGAAACCATCGCGCTCTAGACGATAATCGGACCCGCTCATGGCAAGCTCCCGGAAATTATCCATGCGCGACATTATCGATATTTCGCCGGCCGGGAAACCCGTCGCCGCGCCTTGAGCAGGCCGCCGATGTCGGCCAATTCGAGCAAGGGCACTAGCCGTGCGGCGAGCGCGGCCCAGACGATCAGACCGACCGCGAGCCGCCCGTCATCACTGAAGAGGCCGCAGAGCGCGCGCAACCAATCTGCCAGACACCGGGTCATGGCAGAATTGCGCTCAAAGCCGCCGCCGCGGCGACCGGCAGGGTGGCCGACAAGGCGAGCGCCGCCGGACGACGCTGCTTTTTCCGAGCCCACCGCGCGATCACCGGCAGATGCCGCAGGATCGCCTCGGCCCAGAAGCAGGCGAGCAGAGGTGCAAGACTCCAGGGCGTCCGCGTGGCACTCTGCGTCACGGCGAAGGCGAGTGTGACGAAGACCATGCCGCCGCTCACCGCCGCGGCCAGCCCTGGCTTGACG
>JBAVTK010000011.1:0-4393 GCA_049696095.1 Aliidongia sp.
CCCCGAACCAGCGGCGGGATCGAGCGCGCCCGCCGCCTCGCCGACAAGGAACCAACCAGCACCGGCGAGCGGGCGGATCAGGCACCAGCTGGCATTATGCGCCGTGGCAGGTCGGTCGGACGCGGGCGATCCGCTGCCGGCAGTACGCAGGCGAGTCCGTACGATCCGTTGGCGCGTAATCTCGGCGAGAAAGACCCAGCCCTCGGCTTCCGGCTGAAATCGGGCGAACGCATCGCTACGGCCATGGTCGTGAAGGATATCGCGCCAAGCGATCAGCGGCGGCGACAAGCGGCGGCGATACAGCCGAAACCGGCGCGCCAGCCAATGGCGTCGACCGCTCGCATCGATCACCCAGCGTGCGGTAATGGTCCCGCAATCGCTGTCGAGCCGGAAGCCCGATGCACCGGCCCGCTCAACGTTATTGAGCCGAACGCCCATCCGCAACACCGCGCCGGCCCCAACAGCGGTTTGGCGCAAGACTCGATCGAGCCAAGAGCGTCGCAGATGAAACCCCGCGACCGGCACACCGCCGCCGAACCGCCAACGGTCGGGGTTGAGGGCGATGCCGCTAAAAGGCGTCGCTGAGCCCGCGCAATCAATGCCCAGCCGACGCAACAGCCGAACGCATTCAGGCCCGATGGTCTCCTCGGCCTCCTCGCGGTCGAGGGGACATTCCTCCCGCTGTTCGATCAGCAGCGTGTCGAGGCCAGCCCGACGGCATGCGATTGCCGCGGCGGCACCGGCCGGACCGCCGCCGAGGATGGCGACTTCGCTCACCGGCTGCCGGGATTGGCGACAAAGGTGAACGGCCCGGCTTCCGCCACAGCCCAATTCACCCCACCGAGGCCGACATAGCAGACATAGCGATTCCCGAATGACCGCAGCAACCGGTTCTTCTGGTTCGGCGACGGCGTCGGATCTCCCGCCGGCACGACGAATTCATAGCGATAGCAGGGTTGGCCGACCCCAGCCGCGGTTGGCGGCGGAGCGGCGACCTTCTCGGCATGGACCAGCCAGAGCTGGGTATGATCGACCTGCGCCGAGCTTTCCGGCAGCGATTGGATGCAAAGCCGTAGCGCATCCATGCGCGCGATCAGCTCGATACTATCGACATCCTTCAGCCCGGCGCCGGAGAAAGTCTTGTCGGTGAGCGCGTGCGAGACATAATCCGAGCGGGTGATATTGGCGTAATTGACCACGCTGCCCGCGATGAACGGCCCCTGCTCGCCATCCCAGCCAAAGCTGGGCTGCCCGGTGCGTCGCGGATTATCGGGATGATAGCCCAGTTCCTGATCGAGGATCGGAATCGCCGTCGGACCACGATTAAAGGTGCGCGCCGCATCGGGTGCGGCGGCCGGCCAGAACGCATTGGCGGCGGCGCAGAGCTTGACATCCTCCGGGAAGGGCGAGCCCAGCCCGAAGGTCGAGTAAAACTTTACCCCATCCTGCTCGCTGAAGGTGACGTCCCAGCCCGGTGCGAAGACATCGGAGCAGCCATCGCTGAGGAAGGTCGTGGTGCGATGCTCCGGGCGGATATCTTGCTCAGCTAGCCGTGTCTGGGTCGGTCCAGAACCGGAGGTGTAAGGCTGCCCGACCAAGGCAACGGCCGTATCGTCAGTGGCGCTGAAGGCGGGCGCGTTGGTGTCGGGCCGGATGAGCGTCACATTCGGCGGGAAACGACCGAGATTGAGCGGTGTCGGGCCGCCCTTCTGGAACTGGTCCTGACGGTTATGGCTCGGGAACTCATCGACCCAATTCTCGATATCGATTTCGTCGGCATAGGGAAAGAATTTCGGCGCGCCGAGCACCGAGAAAGCCGGCATCACCGGGATCGCCTTGGGCAACCCCGTGACCGTGGCGATCAGGCAGCCATCGGCGATGCTGTCTTCGAACAAAGCGGCGCTAAAGCCGCCGGCAGCCATCACCGAATCGAAATCATCGCCAAGTACGAGGCTTAAATCCTCGATCGGCTGATCGGGATCGCCGGTGAGACGATGGCGGATATTGACGAATTCGGGCGCGTTGCGCGGCCGTAATTTCACATCGGCGAAGGATTGCAGAAAACCCTCGACTCCGGCGATGAGCAGCCCGCCCGTTATGATCATCATGCTGCTGGGAGAGCCATTGTCGCGGTTCAGTGAAAAGTCGACCAACGGTATCGCCCGGCGCGGCGGCACGGTCAGCGACGCGATTTCACCCGAAGGCAGGCGTGCGAGCCGAACCAGTGGCTCAGGCGGCGCCGAGACGAGCACGGAGGCACCGACCGGCTCAAGTTGGGCGATCGATGCCTCTTGGCTTGTGCTGTCGCGCATATAGGGCGGTGCGTCGAGCCCGGCCGGCTTCGGCAGGTCGGTTTCGAGGAAGATCCGGCGCAGTTTCTCGCGACGATGATACTCGGCGAATTCGATGGTGAGGTCGATTCCGTTGATACAGCCGGGGTCGGCGAATAGCTTGCGGATCGGTCGAAAAAACTGACGCGTGTCGTCGCCATCCTGCGGTCCACCCAGAACGGATATACCAGTCGGCGTGCTGCGGCCGGGCAGGGCCAGAAATGCAGCGAAGCGCGCCGGCATCACCGCGAAGGCCGTGCTGCCATCGGCAATATTCAGCCAACAGCGATTGGGGCCGTCCCAGACCGACCTCTCTTCGCCGACACGCGACACGCCGGTGCGCGAATAAACGAAATCGGCCTGGCGGCGATGTGTCGTCGATGGCGCCGGACGGTACTCATAGGCGAAGAGCGCGATCACCGCATCGGCGGGAATTGCACTGGCATCGAGCGGCGCCAACGACAATATGTAATTCTCGATGAGATCGAGCGAGGCGATACTCGGATAGTCCTGCGGTGACAGTCCATCCGGCTTCACCAGCGGCGAGGCGAGGGCGTGATAAAGCAGGCTTGAGGCCGGGTCACCCGGCACGATCGCAGCATTGCTCGACGGATCGAAATCACCAAAGCCGGGAAGCGTCCGATCGATATTGCGCGGGGCGATCAGCGTCGCCGCCAGATCAGGTGCCGCCAAATCGAGGCCGGCGACACGCTGGAAAAGCGCACCCCATGGCCGTGCCAAGCCGCGGAGATAAGCGAGCGCCATCTGCTCAATGTTCATGTCACGCCCCATTCGAAATCACGCAAATTATCGCTTCTGAACGTACTTCGATCGACAAGCGATGTCGATGTTCTCCCAGACGTCCGCGCATGATGGTCTCGCAGACAGGCATCGCCTTGCGTCTCCCTGGCGAAGCCGGCATGGATTGCCTAGATTGGTGCCACCATGAAACATTCGCTTCCTGTCCTTTTGCTGTCGCTTATGCTGCTGCCTGCACCGACTGACGCGGCCGAAGGCAGGGCCGTGCCGACCAGCCAGGCGCAGATCCAGTTGAGCTTCGCCCCGGTCGTCCGCCGGGCGGCGCCGGCCGTGGTCAACATTCTTACCAAGGTGGAACCGGACACCGCCGCGGGGTTGCGGCGCGATCCGGCCTATCCCGGATATCCGGGTGGGGACGAAGAGCCCAGCGCGCATTCGCTCGGGTCCGGCGTTATCGTTGATCCGAACGGCACCATCATCACCAATCACCATGTGATCGATTCCGCCGACATGATCACGGTCGTGCTGTCCGATCGCCGCGAATTCGTGGCGACGGTGCTGCGAACCGACGACCGCACCGATCTGGCCGTGCTCAAGATCAACCCCGGCGAGGCGCTGCCCTATCTGGAAATCCGCGATTCCGATGAGTTGGAGGTGGGCGATATAGTGCTGGCGATCGGCAATCCCTTCGGTGTCGGCCAGACCGTGACCAGCGGCATCGTTTCGGCCCTGGCGCGCAATGTCAGCGGCATCAATGCCTATCGGACCTTCATCCAGACCGATGCCGCGATCAATCACGGCAATTCCGGCGGCCCGCTGTTTGACATGCGGGGCGAAGTGGTTGGCGTCGATTCGGATATTATTTCACCGACCCTCGGTGCCGTCGGCCTTGGCTTCGCGATACCGTCGAGCACCGCCGAGTTTGTTATCGACCGACTGCGGACCTTTGGCTGGATCAAGGCTGGGTGGATCGGCGTGAAGGTGCAGCCGGTGACGCAGCAAATAGCCGACGCGATGGGCTGGACGCATCCGCAAGGCTCGATCGTCTCCTGGGTACTGGCAGACGGGCCGGCGAAGAAGGCTGGCCTGGAAATCGGGGACGTGATCCTGCGGTATGATGGCCGCACACCGGAAGACGACCGTGCGTTGCTTCGCGACATCGTCGCGACACCAGTGGGCCAGGTGGTGACAATGACGATTGAGCGCGACGGAAAGGACCTCAACCTTCCGATCAAGATCGACGCCTGGCCGCGCGACCAGTGGGAGGCCAAGGACGCACCGCTGGCGGTGCAGCGACCAAAAAT
>JBAVTK010000012.1:0-2269 GCA_049696095.1 Aliidongia sp.
AGTTTCTGGCCGATTCGGTCAATCCGGCCAAGCCCGACACCTATCATCATTGGCTGACGCCGGCGCAGTTCAAGGCGGCATACGGCCCCTCGGCGAGCACCGTGGCCCAGGTCAAGGCCGAGCTGGCCGCGGCCGGAATGACCGTGACGGCCGAGCATACGCAGGATCTGGAAGTCACCGGTCCGGCGCAAGCCGTCCAGTCGATGTTCAATATCCACCTCAACACGATGCGTTCGGTCTCGACCGGCCTGACGCGGAATATCGCGGTCGAGGGCCATACGACCCTGCCCGCCTCCTTCACCGCAGCCGGCGCCCATGTCGTCGGATTCGAGCCGCGGATCAGCGTACAGGTTCATTCGCAAACGGTTCCGCTCAATGCCGGCAATGTGCCGTCGTCCCGACTGTTCGGTGGCCCAACCGATCAGGCCTATTTCCCGAACGACATGAAGGCGGCCTACAGCTTCCCGTCGTTCGAGACCTTCTCGAAGGGCACGGGCCTCGCGAATTTCACCCAGATCAACGGCGCCGGCACCAATATCGGCATCCTGATTTCGTCGATCGCGCTCAATAGCGATCTGGCGCTGCAACTGAACAGCACGATTACCTTGAATGGCGGCGGCACGATCGTCCAGAATTATTCGGGCAATACCGGCGTGCCCGCCCCGCAATTCCAGATCCGCGAAGTTTCCGGCGGTTCCGGCCCGTTCGGCAATAACGCGGCCGACGAAGCTTCGCTCGATACGCAGATGTCGCTCGGCACAGCGCAGGGCGCGACTGAAGAACTCTATGACATTCCCGATCTGAGCGACGCCAGCATCCTGGCCGGCTATGACGCGATCGTCGAAGACAACACGGTCGATGTCGTCAGTTCGTCCTTCGGCGGTGACGAAAATCTCGAAGTTCTGCCCAATCCGTTCAATGGCTTCATCGGCGAAGGCTTCGTACTGAGCCTGATGCACCAGCTCTATCAGCAGGGCAATGCCCAGGGCATCACCTTCGTAGCCAGTTCGGGTGACCATGGCAGCCTGCCGAGCACCACGGATTTCTCCGCGACCGGCTATATCGGCAGCGGCGGCAGCGGCACGTCACCGGCGGCACCGGGTGTCGAATTCCCCGCGGCGGATCCGAACGTGACCGCGGTTGGCGGCACCAATCTCGCCACGACCTCGACCGCGGCTCAGCAAGACACCTACATCGAGGAGAACGAGTTCGGCGATCCGCTGATCTCGCCCTTCCCCGCCTTCGGCGGAACCGGCGGTCTGACCGGCGTGTATTGGGGCTCCGGCGGCGGCACCAGCATCTTCTTCGCCAAGCCGGACTATCAGAATCTGGTCAGCACCCGGAACGCCACGCAGCGCACCGTGCCCGATATCGCCATGATGATGGGCGGTTGCCCCGGCGGCGATCTGACGGCGACCGAGTCGGCGTTCTGCAACACGCAAGAGCGCAGCTTCTCGCTGATTTTCATCAATGCCGGTCTGGCCGGCCTGATCGGGACCAGTTCGTCCTCGCCGCAATTCGCCGGTGTGCTGGCCCATTTGGTTCAGCTTTCGGGCGGCGGCAGCGACGTCACGCCGTTCAACACCACCGGGCCGACCACCCCGGCCGGGCGTCTGGGCAACGTCAATACGCTGCTTTACACGCTGGCAGCGCAACAGACCGCCGCGGGCGGCCCGCTCGCCCCGGCGAACCAGCAATTCTATAATCGCCGGATCCAGGGCTTCACCGGCTTCTGGGGCAGTGCCACGGATGTCGCCTACAGCTACGTTCTGGGCAACGGTACCCCGAACGTCACCAACCTGCTCGGCCTGCAAGGCGCCGTGCCGGCGGGCAATCCGGGTACTCCGTCGAACCCGTAATACCATCGTTTCGGTCTATCAAAGACGCTTCGCCCAGCGTATTTTCCGCGGGGCGAAGCACAAGGGCGGAAGGCAGGGATATGACCCTGCCTTTTGCTTTTCAGCTCTAGTAAGTGAAGCCGGTATCAACGTCGATACAATGAAACGATCACAGAATGTTTGTCAGATTCGCTGACCGCTAAAGACAAATGAGGTCGATCAATGATTCGTGACGTATTAACCGCCTCTGAAATCGAGTGCTTTATTGAGCACGGATACTGCACGCTGCGAGAGGCGTTCAGCGCTCAACAAGCCGCGACAGGTAACCGTTCACACCCCGCAGGTCAGGCGGCTTGAGGGGCTGCCGGGATTGGCGGATGGGGAAGCCCTGCTCTGGCCGACTTGATGAGGTCGCAGGCGTAGTCCCAGGC
>JBAVTK010000013.1:0-7012 GCA_049696095.1 Aliidongia sp.
CCGCTATGTCGGCCCAACCGGCATCCGGATCGGCATGGAAAACTTCGGCGCCTCGGCGCCGATCGGCGCATTGCTGAAGAAATTAGGTTTTACCACCGAGGCGGTGCTGGCCGCGGCCCGCCGACAGCTCGGACACCACGACTAGACCCTCGCACTCAAGGAGCAACACATGCAGATCGGCATGATCGGACTGGGCCGCATGGGCGCAAACATGACCCGCCGCCTGATGAAGGCGGGGCATCATTGCGTCGTCTACAGCCTCCACGCCCAATCCCGCGAGGCCCTGGCGCACGAAGGCGCCACCGCCGCCAGCTCGCTCGCGGAACTGGTCAAGCGGCTGGAACACCGGCCACGCGCCGTCTGGCTGATGCTGCCGGCCGGGCAGACCACCGAGGAAGCTGTGGCGCTGCTGGGCGGCCTGCTCGGCGACGGCGATATGATCGTCGATGGCGGCAACTCCTTTTACAAGGACGATATCCGTCGCGCCGCCGCGCTGGCCAAAAAGGGCATCCACTACCTCGACTGCGGCACGTCGGGCGGCATCTGGGGTATCGAGCGGGGCTATTGCATGATGATCGGCGGCCCCCGGCCGGCGGTCGAGCATCTCGATCCGATCTTCGCGGCACTGGCACCCGGTATCGGCGACATTCCGCGCACACCTGGCCGTGCCGGCACCGAGACGAGCGCCGAACGGGGTTACATTCACGCCGGCCCATCCGGCGCAGGACACTTCGTCAAGATGGTCCATAACGGCATCGAATACGGTCTGATGGAGGCCTATGCTGAGGGTTTCGACATCTTGCGCAACAAGGATTCGCAAGATTTGCCTGAGGCCGAGCGTTACACGCTCAATCTTCCGGAGATTGCCGAGGTCTGGCGACGCGGCAGCGTGATCAGCTCATGGCTGCTCGATCTCGGAGCCGCCGCCCTGGCCAAGGATCCACAACTTGGTGGCTTTTCCGGCTTCGTGCAGGATTCGGGCGAGGGACGCTGGACAGTCGAGGCGGCCCTCGAAGAGGCCGTACCGGCGACGGTTTTGACCGCCGCGCTTTATGCCCGCTTCCGGTCGCGGATGGAGCATAGTTTCGGCGAAAAAATGCTGTCGGCGATGCGCTTTGGCTTCGGCGGTCACGTCGAGGGCGGCGAGCCGCATGCCTTGCCGGCCACAGAGGGGAATCGCTGACGCCATGTCCGATCCCCGCGCGACCGCCGAGCCGCACCATCGCCTGCCGCCGGCCGATCCCTGTGCCCTGGTCATCTTCGGCGCGACTGGCGACCTGACGAACCGTCTGGTCGTCCCGGCGCTTTACAACCTCGCCCGAACCGGGGTTCTCCCGAAAAATTTCGTCTTGATCGGCATCGCCCGGCGCGAGCAATCGACGGAAAACTGGCGCGATCAACTGCGCGAGGCGCTTGAAAGCTTCGTCGGCAACGCTTCAGTCGACACAAATCATGCCGGCCTCGACGAGGCGGCCTGGGCACGCCTCAGTGCCAACATGACCTATGTACCGGGCGACCTGAGCCAGCCGGCACTCTACGACCGGCTGCGCACGGCACTCGACAAGGCCGCAGCCAACCATGGCACGCGCGGCAATGCGATCTTCTATCTCGCGATTGCCGACCGGTTCTTCGCCACGGTGGCCGAACAGCTCGGCAAGGCCGGGCTCGTCGAGCAAACAGACGATCGGTGGCGCCGCATCGTCGTCGAAAAACCGTTCGGCCATAGTCTCGAATCCGCACGCGCCCTGAATGCCGACCTGCGGCGCACGCTGCACGAGGATCAAATCTTCCGAATCGACCATTTCCTGGGCAAGGAAGCGGTCCAGAGCATCATGGCGTTCCGTTTCGCCAACGGCCTGTTCGAGCCGATCTGGAACCGCGATCGGATCGATCATGTCCAAATCACGGTGGCCGAGACGCTGGGCGTCGAACGACGCGGCGATTTTTACGAGACGACCGGCGCACTGCGCGACATGGTGCCCAACCATGTCCTCAGTCTAATTTCGATGGTCGCGATGGAACCACCCAGCGGCTTCGACCCCGCCTCGATCCGCACGAAAAAGGCCGAGATTTTCGCCGCAATGCCGCCGTTGAACCCGGCCAACGCGGTGCGCGGCCAGTACCGGGCCGGTACGGTGCGGGGCAAGGCGGTGAAGGGGTATCGCCACGAGCCGGACGTAGCGGCCGATTCGACAACCGAGACCTTTGCGGCGCTCCGGGTCGAAATCGACAATTGGCGCTGGGCTGGCGTGCCGTTCTATCTGCGCACGGGCAAGCATCTGTCCGAGCGGGTCACCGAGATCGCCATCAGCTTCAAACAGGCCCCTTACGCGGCGTTCCGCGACACGCCTGTCGACCAGTTGCGACCCAATTGGCTTGTCCTGCGCATCGCGCCGGACGAGAGCATCTCGTTGCAATTCGAGGTCAAGCGCCGCGGTGCCGCGATGCGGCTTTCTTCGGTCTCGATGGATTTTCGGTATGATGATTGGTTCCCGACACAACCGAATGTCGGTTACGAAACGCTGATCTACGACGTGATGATCGGTGATTCGACGCTGTTCATGCGCGCCGACATGGTGGAACAGGCGTGGCGCGTCGTGCAGCCGGTCCTGGATGCCTGGGCGGCCGAACCCGAGGAACCGGCCGGTTACGCATCCGGCAGTGACGGCCCAAAGGCCGCCGATCAGCTATTGGCGCGGGACGGCGGCCGGGTCTGGCGCCCGATCGGTGCGATACCGGAGGACAAACGATGAGCCGGCGGCCGGACATCCGGCTGCTGCTGGCCGATGTCGATGGCACGCTGGTGACCAACGACAAAATTCTGACGCCCGAGGCGAGCGCCGCTTGCCGCGCACTGCACAACGCCGGCATCGCGCTCGTTCTGGTCAGCAGCCGTCCGCCGCGTGGATTGCGTCCGTTGGTTGTGCCACTCGATCTCCGCGGCCCGATCGCCGCCTTCAATGGCGGAATGCTGGTCCACCCCGATCTCTCCGTGATCGAATCTTATCCGATCGCCCCCGGAACCGCCCGAAAGACGGTGACGTTTTTATTGGGATGTGGGCTTGACGTTTGGGTCTATACTGAAAGCGAATGGCTGGTCCGCGACCGCGCCGCGGCGCATGTGGCGCGCGAGGAAATGACGCTGCAAGTTGCGCCGCGAACGGTCGCAGAGTTTTCGGATATCGATCTGGGGCGAGCGGTGAAAATTACAGGTATCTCTGATGATTTCGACCGGGTCGCCGCCTGCGAAAAATCGGCGCCCGCTATTCTCGGCAGAACGGCCAACGCGATGCGATCGCAGCGATATTTTCTCGATGTAACCCATCCACACGCCAACAAGGGGGCGGTCGCCGCGCGTCTTTGCGACCGAATGAATCTTCTGCCCGAGCAGATCGCCACGATCGGCGACATGCCCACCGACGTCGCAATGTTCCGCAAAAGCGGCTTCTCGATCGCCATGGGCAACGCCGACGATGCGGTCAAGGCTCAGGCAAGCGTCGTGACTGACACCAACGAAAATGACGGTTTTGCCAAAGCGGTCTGGAAATTTATCCTGTGAAAGGCTGCGCCATGACCCGAGCCCGCGACGCCACGCTCGAAATTCTGCCCGATCCCGACGCGCTTGCCCGACGGGTCGCCGATTGGTTGCTGGCCGTAGTAACCCAAGCCGAAGGCAATTTCGCAATCGCGCTGTCTGGCGGCTTGACCCCGCATCGGCTTTACCGACAGCTCGCCACAGCGCCCTACAAACTCGCCTTTCCCTGGTCGCGCACTCATTGGTTCTGGGGCGACGAACGCTACGTGCCGCACGACAGTGCCAACAGCAATTGTCGCGGGGTTCGCGAGGCGCTGCTGGATCTGGTGCCGATCCCGATGGGCAACATCCATCCGATTCCAACGCACATGCCCGAGCCGGCCAAGGCGGCGGCGGCTTACGAAGCGACGCTGCACGCCTTTTATGGTGCAACAGAACTCGACCCCGCTCGTCCACTGTTCGATGTCGTACTGCTCGGGCTCGGGACCGATGGCCATACCGCATCATTGTTTCCCGGCAGCACGGCGCTGTTGGAGCGAAACCGCTGGGTCGTGCCGGTGATCGGCATGAAGCCGGAGACGCGCATCACCCTGACCTATCCGGCGCTTGAAAGCACTCGGCAAGCCGCATTTCTGGTCGAGGGCGAACAAAAGCGTGCGATTCTCGCCCGACTCCGCCGGGGCGACACGACCGTGCCTGCCGCCCGGCTGCAACCAAGCGGCTTGCTATCGATCTTCACCGACACGGCCGCAATCACACCGTCCGTCGCCGATCCGACGATCAAGACCGGTATTGCGGTTGGGAGCGGCGACCAGCAGAGACGGTAATAGCTCCGGCACTCTTTTGCGGAGTCTTGGACAGCGCTGGGGTGGCTGTGGGCCGAGGCTGGAATAAGTTTTCAGCTGAGCCGTTCTGAATGCACACCATCGCTTCCGCTTACAAGGTGCAATGATGCAACAACTCATCGGCTGGCTCACGATCTCGGCCAGCGTTATCGGCGTCGCCCTCGGTGAAATCACCCTCGGCCTGCCATTCTTCGGCGTATTGCTCGGCTCGGCCGTCCTGTTGTCGATCCGGGACTGAGGCGCTTAGAACAAGGTACTATACCACGAAGCATGCGGCGCGCACCGTAGGCGCCAGACTTCCAAAGTGCCGGGATCGGCCGGCAAGGTCTGTTCGCCGAGCTTCTCATAGCCTTCGACGCAGCTTTGCCGCGCCAACGTATCGTTCAGATTAGGGTCGATAGTGCCGAACAACCCCACGGTTGAACTTGGCGGTGCTGAGCTGACCGCAAACTCCTGCTGCTGACTCGGCGGTAGAAAACCGCACGCACCAAGCCACGAAGCGCTGAAAACCGCCACCGCGACATTTCGAAATCGCATGCCATCCCCCAAAACATCTTCCTCGCGATCGGAACGACCATCCGATTAGAGCGCCCGCGCCTTTGGCGGAGGTACTGGGGTCGGGTCGTCCAAACGGATCAGCAGATAATCGAGATCCTCGGCGCCAAGCGCCTCGAACTGAGTCAAAATCCGTTCGATCATCTGGCGTCGATAGCGTTCGCGGTCATACGCCAGACCATCCATTTCGGTCTCTTGCGCAACCTCAACCGCGACCTTGAATGCCGGAAGGTAGCTCGGCGGCATCTTGGTCTTGTCATAGAGCGAATTGAACCCCAACTGACCGCCATCATAGATCAGGAGGCGGACATTGTGGATCGCGACACCGGCCAATTGAGCCATCGCCGCCTCGACGAAGCTCAGATCACCGACGCACGCCGCCCGAAGGATCAATGACGGGGTCAACCGCTTCACCGCATGAAGATGCTCGACCAGCTTGGCCGCTTCCTCGGCCGGAAAATGCGGTGAGCGCAGATCGACCGTCACCTGTTCGCGCATTTGCAGAACCAGTTGCGTGATCACCGATTCCGGCAGATCGGTCCGCCGCGCGATATAGGCCCGCAATGTCTCGGCGGTGAAGGCGACCAAACGCTCGGCGATGCTGATCGGTAGGTCGGGCCGCTTTTGCAGCGTGGCCGCCATCCGGCGGTCGGAACCGAACTTCGTCGCTGCCGTCTCCAGCAACCCGGCATCCAACGCCGCACCGGGATTGGCCACCAGCTTTACCGCCGCCGTCGCATTGTCGGTCTTGAGCAATTCGCCCGCCACCTTGGTCGAGACCTTGGCGCGTGTCGCGACCGCGACTTGTTTAGCCGGCGCTCCCGACTTGATCACGGCCAGCAGATCATCGTCGGTCAGAACGGACGAGAATTGCAGGACCGGAATCGAGACCGAATCGACATCGCTGGCGAAAGCGATCGCGACATCATGTGGTAAATGCGGGCTACCCTTAAGGGTATCGGCGATGATCTGGCGGATCGTTATCGCAGCCCCGTCCAGCATGCCGCGCA
Organism: Aliidongia sp.; assembly: GCA_049696095.1. Lineage (GTDB taxonomy): Bacteria > Pseudomonadota > Alphaproteobacteria > ATCC43930 > CGMCC-115725 > JAXDMU01. The sequence continues at coordinate 5,946 of JBAVTK010000013.1, forward strand.
GCACCTGCTCCGCTGCCTGCCGTTCGGCCGGGCTGAGAATGCCGGTGGCGACCGTCCCGCTGAGCCGCGCCGCGGCGTTCTCCGGGGCAGTCACATCGCTCAATAATGCAGCAATGTCGAGTTGGCTCAAACCCTGGCTCATCCTCGATACCCTATCCCCTCACCATTTGCACAATTTCCGGCAAAAGGTACAAATCGATACCGCCGTTATCGAGCGGCACACTATAGAATATAGCGTGGTCGATAGGCCTTAACGTACCCTTAAGCTGGACAATTTTGCTACATCGTTGCAATGAAACGATTTTATCGCAAATTCGTTTAATTCTGCACTTGAGGATCGTAACACAGAATCCCAAGGATCTCCAAGACGTTGCGGAGACGAATCCTATCGATGCCGTCCCCGTCGCTGTCGACGCCGATATCCCCCCATCGGAAAACTCGACATTCCCCGGCGATTATCGTTACACAGCGCTGCTCTCCAGAACGACGCGATTTGCCGGTCGCAGGCCACGCCGGAAAGCGGGGAAATGAGTATCGTGACGGGTGATTTGATAGGCTTTGCCGACATTGACAGCTTGCGGGCGGAGGATTGGCTCGCCCGCTCGATGCTCGATTGGTACGATCGGAGCCGACGTGTCCTGCCCTGGCGCGCGCCGCCGGGCGAGCGGGCCGATCCCTATGGCGTCTGGCTCAGCGAAATCATGCTGCAGCAGACCACGGTCGCGACCGTCGGCCCCTATTGGAACGCCTTTACGGCGAAATGGCCGCGTGTCACCGATCTGGCCGCGGCATCGCTCGATGAGGTGCTGCACCTCTGGCAAGGGCTGGGGTATTACGCCCGAGCCCGCAATCTTCACGCCTGCGCCAAGGCGGTGGCAGCATTGCCCGATGCGCACTTTCCCGAGACCGAGGCGGGATTGCGGGCCTTGCCCGGTATCGGCGCCTATACCGCCGCCGCGGTCGCGGCCATCGCGTTCGGCCGCCCCGCTGTTGTGCTCGACGGCACTATCGAGCGGGTCATGGCCCGGCTGATCCAGGTAGAAATCCCGCTGCCCGACGCCCAGCCG
>JBAVTK010000014.1:0-15234 GCA_049696095.1 Aliidongia sp.
ATGTGGGGGTGAGCGCGGCTCGGCATTCGGCGCGTTAACTTCCCTCAAGCAGTTGAATCACCAACGCGTCGATCCGCTGAGACAACCCTGCCCCGCCCAGAGCATCGCGAACCATCAGCCGCGCACGCTGGAAACGAACGCTCTATATAGCGCGGCACTCACTCAGGCGAGCGGCATGCGCGCCATGCTGCGCACCGAAGCCGCGCTGCAAAGACTCAGAAAAACCCTCCCCCATAACGGGTGATTTGACGTTAAGATCTCGCTAGCTGACAAATCGAGTGATTTGACGGGAAAAACAACGAAAAAATTCTTGGGAAAATTTATTTCCGTGATTCTCTCTATGCGATAAGGTGGAATGTTCTGGGATCTAATTGTAGGCACACTACGAGTGGCTGGTAGGCAGGTCTCCCTCAACCTTAAAGGTGATGCGATGTCAGCGATCAATGGTATAAATTACCAAAATGCCCTTACGATCCTCAACCAGTCCTCGGAGAATACCGCCGCCGGATCATCCTCGGGCACGACAGGCCTCGTGAGTGCGGCAGAACAGGTAGGCGCCAACAGTAATGTCAATACCTCCGCCGGGGCGCCAACGGACACGATCTCGCTGTCGGACCAGGCTAAGAGTGCTCTTGCCGCCGCCGCCAACGCCACTGCTTCGAACAATCCCGCGGCCGCCTCTCCCGCGTCACAGAGCGCGACGGACGGGTCGGCGGCACTCAACGCTGAAATCCAACTGCTCCAGCAGCAGGCGGCGGCGGAAGGCGGCACCGCGACCGTTCAGAACGCGAGCGACGTCCCCGGTTTGGATTTCCAGGAGAACGTGCAACAGAGCAGTAAGGGAACCCAAGTCTCTTTGAACTACAATTCTCAGGTCGCCCATTTAATTCCTAATAGCTACATCGTCTTCGACAGCAATCCTGCCGATGCGAAATTCGTGACTGTCTGACCGCCTTCATCGCCGTGCTGCCTGCCGCGAATTGGGACATCTGCGCGCGATCGCGCCCGAGCATTCGGCCCATCAGCTTTCGCCAAGCAGCCGAGTCACCAGCGCGTCGATCCGCCGGGACAGTCCCGCCCCGGCCAGGGCATCGCGAAAGTAGCTCCGTCAAAAATGCACCAAGCGACGGCGCGCCGATCCGGTGCTACCATCGCCACCCGATCCCCCGTCCGGCAAAGCCCCCATGTCTCGCTTCATTCTGTTCCGCGGTTCAAGCCTTTATGGCAGCGTCGATCGCATGCTGGAGCACCTGGCCGCGGCCTTTCGGGACGAGGGCGACGAGGCGACGATCCTTGACGTTACCCAGCCGGATTACGCCGCCCGGCTGCGCCACGAGCTGGCCGGCGGGGTCGACGGCTTTGTCGGCCTGACCGGGATCGGGTTGGATCTGCGCGCAGAGAATAATCTGTACAATGCACTGGATCGGCCCTTCGCCTCGATCTATCTTGATCCGCTGCTGCTCTATTGGGATCAGATCAAGACACCGATTCGCCGCCGCATCGTGTTTACCACGGCGCCCGGCGATGTCGATTACTGGGCCGGCCGCACCGACGTGCCGATCCGCCATCTGCCGCATGCCGCCGAACTGCCGCCTGCCCTGCACCGCCTGCCCTGGCGCAGGCGCGATATCGATATCCTGTTCGCCGGCACCGCGCCGGACGATCCGGTCGCCTTGCGCGGCGGCTGGGCCGAACATGGTGGCGCCGTCGAAGCCCGGCTGAACGACATGCTCGACGCCCATGATGCCGATCCGCTGGCGCCGCTCATCCCCGTGATCGCGACCCACGGCCATCCGGCCGCACGGCTGGACGAGCCGGACACGCTCTATCCCTATTTCCGGACGCTCGATCTTTACCTGCGCGCCCGGTCGCGCTGGCTGACGGCGCTGGCGCTGCTGACGCTGCCGACTCAGCTCGTCGGCCCCGGCTGGGACCGGGTCATCGCCGCCTCGACACGGCCGGTGCGGGCGATCCTGGCCGGCGAGGTGCCGGCCGGCGAATTGGCCGAACGCTTCGGCCGCGCCCGGTTGGTGGCGAATAGCTGTACGCCCTATCACGGCAGCCATGAACGGATCTTTCAGGCGATGGCCGGCGGCGGCGTCGCCTTCACCACCGAAACCGCCTGGCTGCGCCTGATGGCGCCGGCCGGCAGCTTGGTGCAGTTCCGCCCCGGTGCCGAGGATATCGCGGCACGTGCCGCAAGCTTGCTCGATCCCGGTTCCGCCGCCGAGGCGATCGCCGCCGACGGCCTGCGCTGGATGGTCTCGGCCCATAGCTGGCGCCACCGGGTGCGCAGTATCAAAGTCGGATTGCTGTCGGTCTGACACTGCCTTTGTCTCGTTCGCGATCTCTCACTGAGGACTATCAATGATCATTCTCCTTCTTGCCCTGCATGTTCTGGCCGCCATGGTCTGGGTCGGCGGCATGTTCTTCGCACACCAGGTGCTGCGCCCTGCCATCGGTGCGCTCGAACCCGCGATCCGCCTACCGATCTGGCGGAGGGTGTTTTCCCGATTCTTCCCGTGGGTCTGGATCTCGATCGGGCTGTTGTTGGCGAGCGGTTACGGCATGGTGTTCGGACAGTTCGGCGGCTTCGCCCGCGTCGGGCTCCATATCCACCTCATGCAGGGCACCGGCATCCTGATGATGATGCTGTTCGCGCATCTGTTCTTTGCGCCGTGGCGCCGATTCCAGGCGGCTGTGGAGTCAACCGATTTCATTACGGCAGCGAAACAACTTGCCCAGATCCGCCTGATCGTGGGCATCAACCTGATTCTCGGTATCGTAACGATCGTGGCGGGTGCCACCGGCCGGTACTGGGGATAAGAAAGGGCGTCGTTCTCGCCCGTGACGGAACCGCCGGCCTTGCCGCCGCGCACCCGAACCCGATATCGTCGCCCCTTGGTTGCGGGATTGGGGGCGACATGGTCGCGCGGGTTCATACGGTGGCGTTTCAGGGCATCGAGGTGCTGGAAATCGAGACGCAAGTCCAGGTCTCGCAGGGCCTGCCGAATTTCCTGGTGGTCGGGCTGGCCGATAAGGCGGTCGCGGAATCGCGCGAGCGGGTGCGCGCGGCGCTGAACGCACTGGGTCTGGCGCTGCCGCCCAAGCGCATCGTGGTCAATCTGGCGCCGGCCGATGTGCAGAAAGAAGGCAGCCATTACGATCTGCCGATCGCGGTCGGCTTGCTCGTGGCGCTGGGCGTGCTGCCGCAGGACGAGATCGAGGGCTATACCGTGATCGGCGAGCTGGCGCGCGACGGGTCGCTGGCCACGGTCACCGGCGCCTTGCCGGCAGCACTGGGGGCGGCATCGGCCGGACGCGGTTTGATCTGCCCGGCATCGTGCGGCGGCGAGGCGGCCTGGGCCGGCGGGGTCGAGGTGTTGGCCCCGGTCAATCTGCTGGCGCTCATCAATCATTTCAAAGGCACCCAAGTGCTGAGCCCGCCTGTGCCGCGGCTCAGCGAGGCGCCGGCCGATCCGCTCGATCTCAAGGACATCAAAGGCCAGGAGACGGCCAAGCGCGCGCTCGAAATCGCCGCGGCCGGCAGCCATAATCTGCTGATGACCGGGTCTCCCGGCTCCGGGAAATCGATGCTGGCCGCGCGTTTGCCGGGGCTTTTGCCGCCGCTGGCGCCGGCCGAGGCGCTGGAAGTGACGATGATCCATTCCGTCGCCGGCCTGCTGGATGACGGCAAGCTCATGACAAGACGCCCTTTTCGCGATCCGCACCACTCCGCCTCGCTTCCTGCGTTAGTCGGTGGCGGCAGTCGTGCCCGACCAGGCGAGGTATCGCTTGCCCATTTGGGCGTGCTGTTCCTGGATGAATTGCCGGAATTTCAGCGTCCGACGCTCGAGGCGCTGCGCCAGCCACTGGAAAGCGGCCGGGCGGTCGTGGCGCGGGCCAATCATCATGTGACCTATCCGGCGCGGGTCCAACTGATCGCCGCAATGAATCCCTGCAAATGCGGCCATCTGGGCAGCGATGCCAATCAGTCATGCAGCCGCGCACCGAAATGCGCGGTGGATTATCAGTCCAAAATCTCCGGCCCGCTGCTCGACCGGATCGATCTGCATATCGATGTGCCGGCCATCCGCGCGGTCGATCTTGCCCTGCCGCCGCCGGCCGAAAACAGCGCCGCCGTTGCCCGGCGCATCGCGGCGGCGCGCGAGCGGCAGACCAGGCGCTATGCCACCCTCAGCCCCGATCGCTTGGTGCGCAGCAATGCCGAGGCCGATGGTGAGTTGTTGGAGCAAGTGGCATCCCCCGATCCGCAAGGACGGCGTCTGCTGGTCGAAGCAGCCGATCGGCTGCGCCTATCTGCGCGCGGTTATCATCGGGTGCTCAGAGTCGCCCGGACACTGGCCGATCTCGACGGCGCCGAATCGGTTCATCGTACGCATATCGCCGAAGCCCTGGCCTATCGGCGCCCCCGCTTCGGCGGCGGCTGACGGCGACCCAACCGACAGGCCGTAGAAAAACTGTTATCTATCGACGGCAGGCTGTCCCATTCTTTACACAATGTATACGACCCTCGGGGGAATTATAGTATGCGTCTTCCATTTTTGAACTCGGATCGGGAATAAAGGTGTTACACTCCTCGCCGCCAGGGTCGTAATTTGGCCCAGCAGCGAGCAACAAATTTGACGGGAAAGCATTTTTGGCGCAGGCCAGCAGCAGGAGTTAAAAAGATGATAGGGAAGCCCCAAGTGTCCGAACAAATCGATGATATTGCGCGCGCCGTAAACGAGAGTGTCGGCCGGCGAATTAAGATGATTCGGGTCACTAACGGCCATAGCCAAGAAACGCTCGGTCGTGTCTTGGGATTGACGTTTCAGCAAGTTCAGAAATATGAACGTGGTTCGAACAAAATTTCCGCGGACAAGCTGTATCGCGTTGCCCAACACTATCATGTCGAGCTAGAGTACTTCTTTCAAGATCTCGAGCCCGGCGCTGTGCAATCGACCGAGCCGGCTGAGACCGGCAAGCAGGGACGTGCCCCGCATGAGCGGCTTCGGCTGGAAATCGGCCGGGAAGCGCGGCGTCTGTCGCCGCGGGTTCTGCGCGCGGTGCTGAACGTCATGCGCGCCGCCTCTGGCACGCCGGCCGACGCCGCATCCGAAACGGATTAACGCTTTCGGTAATGCCCCTGACCCGTGCTCGATTGCATCGGGCACGGCTCAGGGCATAGATTTCAGCGGGACGCTGGCGTCGGCGCCAGATCGAGCGGTGCGTCCGGGCATGTTCGGAGCACCGTACCGGCGTTGGCGCCCGACTCGCCGGGATTGGGCGACGCCTGACCGGCGATCAGGGCGCGCAACGTCGCGACCAAATGGCGGCCGCGCGGTGTCAGGCTGACGATTTTGCGGCGGCGCTCGCGCGGATCCTCGCGCGCTTCGACCAAATCGTGACCGTCTTTGCCGAAGGAATGCCAGCGCGACAAGGCGGCAATATTACGTGAAGCCGAGGATTGGGCGATGCCCAGACGCTGGGCCAGATCGCCCATCGACAAGCCTTCATACTGGGCGATCGTCAGAAACGACAGCGCATATTGGATCGGCATGTCCGGGTCAAAGCGGCGAAACTCCTCAAGAACCCGGACCACCGTAGCGATCTCATCCCCGTGACGCGGCGCCGTCATCAAACAACCGCTCCGAGACCGACCAGCCAGCCGGTGTATAGATAAAGTGCCATCGACCGACCCATATCAGGATTTCCCGCTCGCGCCGCCATTCAACGAAGCCGCCGGCCTGCGACCAAGCATCACGCTCGACATAGATCTGCCTGCCGCCCCATAACTTGATCAAGATATTCATTTTCAACCCCGATGTTGATTTTCTGTCTTTCCGCAGGATTTTTGCCTCGCCCGAAGGAGCTTGGACGAAGCATGGCCGTCATCGATCGCGGCCCGCAGACACCGAGGCCGGTGCCGGAATACCGGGTGAAATGGATCATGATGGCGTCCTCCCGAAAGACAATGGGGGCTGAAAACGCGGCAGATTATGCACGGCGCGTCGGACCTGTGCAAGTCTCAAAATAATGAAAATGTTGGAAATTTCCGATAACGGATGGAATTTCCCGAAAATATGCAGCATCCGCCGGTAAATTCAAATCGCGCAACAGATACCGGGAGAGGCAATCGAGCCGAGCCGCACGAGCGCCGCGTTGCCTGCGCCAGAACCACACCATGGCCACCTCCGCAAATTTATTCCCTATGCGCAATATATCCTATATCGGATTAATCCCGACAATCCGTTCTTTCGCAAGGGAGCCATTCGCAAACGTATCGTTTGAGGCAAAGTTACTCGGGCACTTCACGCACCATGTGAATCAACCTGTACGAGCGATGATTGCCCGGCGGCACCGCAGGCGGCAAAGGTTTCGGCTCAGGCGAGACGATCTGAGGATATAGGAAATGGAACCCGTCCATCTTCACCGGGCTTCGACCACGAGGCCAGAACCAATCCCGCGCAGCGCGTCAGCGCACTGGCGGGCCATGCTCGATGAAGGCGGGCACTATGTTTACGCTGTGGCCCTATGATGGGGCGCTGTCCGCGCGACAGCGATATGGGTGGTTTACGAAAGCCACTCCACAGGCACATTCAGTGCCTGCGCCAGCTTTGCGATCGTCTCGGGGGTTCCCATACGCCGCCCACTTTCGAGATCGGACAAATAGCCCTGACCGATATTTGTTTTGGAATTCAAATGCAGTTGCGTCTCACCACGCCAGTTCCGAATGGCTTTCAGCCGACTCTCACCTCGAAGAATCGCTGCACTGACCTCCGGAGGGAGCACGCCGCCGCCAGCAGCCAAATCGGCCTTCCGAGCATCGTATACGGCGATGTCGTCGGCATCCTCGGCCTCGTGATCGGCGCGCTCAACAAGTGCCTCATATTCGGCAAGAGGCAACACCACCAGCTCTTCGCCGCCGGGCGTCCGAATGATCTGTGGCGCACCCATAATTTCAGCTCCCCTTGTAAGTCGTCGTGGCCCGCCGGCCGACATAGATCGCCAGGATCGTGGTTGCATCCTCATCGAAGATCGCTCGGTCGCTGCCCATGCGGAGGCGGTAGCCGTTTCGGCCCTGAAGGGCCTTCACATCACCTTGGCCGGTCATGGCGTAGCGGTGAAGTCCAGCTTCCACCTGCCCGCGAGCGTCTCGGGGAAGGGTATCGAGATCTTTCGCTGCGCTCACTGTGAGGATGATCGTTTTCACGGGCGATATTATCGCTCAAGTACTGCCAGTGGTCAAGCGATAATATCGCCCTGTTCGTCACCCTTCGAAGGGGTTTCTGGCAAGCCGTCCGGCAAAAATCGGCTATGGTAGCGGGCTCTGGCGTAGATTTGGCGGGCCATGCTCAATGAAGACGGGCATTATGTTTACGCTGTGGCCCTATGACGACGGGGCGTCGGCGAGGCAGCGAGATATGTCTTGAAGCCCCGACGTGACAGCATATATGCTGTCATAATGACCGTGATTGTTATCGATACCAACGTGTTCGTCGCTGCCCTTCGCTCGGGCGGAGGTCCGTCAAGAGAGGTTATCCGGAGATCGTTGGAGGGCCAATATCAGCCGATTTTCTCGAATGCCCTATGGCTCGAATATGAGGATTTGTTGGGTCGAGATGTTTGGACCCAGGAGACCACGGAAGATGACCGTCGGCAGGTTCTCGCCGCCTTGGCAGCGGCGAGCCGGTGGACCAAGATTTTCTATGGGTGGCGACCCAATCTTCGCGATGAAGGCGATAATCATCTTGTGGAACTGGCGATCGCCGGGGGCGCCGAGGCGATAGTGACCTATAATATTCGAGACTTCAGGTTGGGTGACTTGCGATGGCCTGACCTCGCTGTTCTGACACCGCCGGAATGCCTGGAGAAGCTGAAATGACGACATTGACGATCCGCCTGCCCGAAGACACGACACTGCGTTTGAAGCGTCTCGCGGCGTCTCGTGGGATCAGCCTTAACAAGCTGATGGAAGAGTTGGGCACGGCGGCATTGGCCGTTTACGATACCGAGACGCGCTTTCGGCTGATGGCGAATGCCGGTGATCGAAAAACCGCTTTGGATATTTTGGCGCGGCTGGACGAACACGACCGCCAAACGACGCCCTCGTAGGACAGGCGGCGATAGAGGGCCGTGGCGTGCGGTTGGCGGACAGGGTGGGATTCGAACCCACGTAGAGCTTGCACCCTAATCGGTTTTCGAGACCGACGCCTTCAACCACTCGGCCACCTGTCCATCGCTCGCGAAGGCCATCTGCCTGCGAGGTGGCGGTATCTAGCGCAAGCTTGGCCGGGCCGCAACCCGGTTTCGCGCGGCTCATGGCTGCATTTCCGGCGATTGGCGTTGACAGAGGGAAGTCTGTGGATAATATGCGCGGCTTCCGAACGGGCGGGCCCCGTTTCCCCAGGGTATTTTCGATAAAGAAGCGTGATGCCATGTTCGCAGTGATCCGCACCGGCGGTAAACAATATAAGGTCGCCAAGAACGACGTCATTTTCGTCGAGAAGCTGCCGGCTGAGGCCGGTGCGTCGATCGAGTTGGATGATGTGCTGATGGTCGGCGATGACGAAGGCACGACCGCCGGCACGCCGGAACTGGGCGGCGTTCATGTCAGCGCGACCGTGCTCGAACAGAAGCGCGACGACAAGATCATCGTCTTCAAGAAAAAGCGGCGCCACAATTATCGCCGCAAGAACGGCCATCGCCAGTACCTGACGGTGCTGCGCATCACCGACATCGTGACCGCGGCGGCCGGGCCGGCGGCGGCGCAGGAGTAAGCGTTCATGGCACATAAGAAAGCAGGCGGCTCATCCCGCAACGGTCGTGACACCGCCGGGCGGCGTCTCGGCGTCAAGAAGTTCGGTGGACAGGAAGTCATCGCCGGCAATATCATCGTGCGTCAGCGCGGCACCAAGTTCCATCCCGGCGCCAATGTCGGAATCGGGCGCGATCACACGCTGTTTGCCCTGGTCGATGGCGCGGTGAAGTTCATCCGCACCCATCTCGACCGGACCTTCGTGACCATCGTCCCGCCGGCCGAGGTCGCGGTCGCGGTCGCCGCCGAGTAGATTCCCCTTCCTTCCAAGGGTCTGTGACGAAGGGGAATGGCCCGCCATTCCCCTTTTTGCTTTTTTAGCGGTCCGCTTCATGAAATTTCTCGACCAGGCCAAGATCTATCTCAAGAGCGGCGAGGGCGGCGCCGGCACGGCGGCGTTCCGGCGCGAGAAATTCATCGAATTCGGCGGGCCGAGCGGCGGTGATGGCGGCCGGGGCGGCGATATCGTCATTGAGGCCGTCGCCAATCTCAACACACTGATCGATTACCGCTATCAGCAGCATTTCCGCGCGCAGAACGGTCGTCCCGGCGCCGGCGCCAACAAGACCGGTGCCAATGGCGAGAGCGTCGTGCTGCGCGTGCCGATCGGCACGCAGATTCTCGACGAGGACAAGGAAACCATCCTGCTCGACCTGACCGAGCCGGGCCAGCGCTTCGTGTTCCTGCGCGGCGGCGATGGCGGTTTCGGTAACGCCCATTACAAGACCTCGACCAATCAGGCACCGCGCCGCAAGGATCCGGGCTGGCCGGGCGTCGAGCGCTGGGTCTGGCTGCGCCTGAAGCTGATCGCCGATGCCGGGCTCGTGGGATTGCCCAATGCCGGCAAATCGACCTTCCTCGCCGCGGTCTCGCGCGCCAAGCCCAAGATCGCCGATTACCCCTTTACCACGCTGAAACCGCAATTGGGCGTGGTCGGGCTGGGCGAGGAGGAATTCGTCATCGCCGACCTGCCCGGCCTGATCGAGGGGGCGTCGGAGGGCGCCGGGCTCGGCCATCGCTTTCTCGGCCATGTCGAGCGGTGCAGCGTCATCCTGCATCTGATCGACGGCACCGAGGACGATGTCACCGGCGCCTATAAGCTGGTTCGCAAGGAGTTAAAAGCCTATGGCGCCGGCCTGATCGACAAGCCGGAAATCATCGGCCTCAACAAAGCCGACGCGATTCCCGAGGATGAGCTGAAGGAAAAGCTGCGCAAGCTGAAGCGCTCGTCCAAGCGGCCGGTCATGGTGCTGTCCGGCGCCACCGGCCAGGGTGTCACCGAGGTGCTGCGCGCACTCCATACCGAAATCAAGGCGCGCAACGAGCGCGAACACGAGGCCGCCAACCCGACTCCCTCGGCCTGGGCCGATCGGCCGGAATGATTGCGGGCCTGCAATCGGCGAGGCGTCTGGTCGTGAAAATCGGCTCGGCCTTGCTGGTTGACCCGCAAAGCCTGACCATCCGCCGCGCGTGGCTTGACTCCCTGGGCGAGGATATCGCCGCGTTGCGCGCGCGCGGGCAGGAGGTGGCGATCGTCACATCGGGTGCCGTCGCCATCGGGCGGAGTCGCCTGGGTCTGGCCGATCGCGTCCTCCGACTCGACGAAAAACAGGCGGCCGCCGCGGTCGGCCAGATTCATTTGGCGCATCTCTATCAGGAGGTATTCGGCCGCCATGGCGTGACGGTGGCCCAGATTCTGCTGACCCGCGAGGATACCGAGGCGCGGCGGCGACATCTGAACGCGCGTGCCACGATCGGGCAGTTGCTGGCGCTCGGTGCCGTACCGGTGATCAACGAGAACGATACCGTGACCACGGCCGAGATCCGCTTCGGCGATAATGACCGGTTGGCCGCGCGCGTTGCCGGCATGATTTCGGCCGATACGCTCGTGCTGCTGTCGGATATTGACGGGCTTTACACGGCCGATCCGCGCCGCGATCCGGCGGCCCGGCATCTTCTGGAGATTCGCGATCTGACCCCGGACATCCTGGCGATGGCCGGGCCGGCACAGCCGGGCCTGAGTTCCGGCGGCATGGTCACCAAGCTCGCGGCGGCGCGCATCGCCATGGCGGCGGGCTGCCGCATGGTGATCGCGCGGGGCGAGCCGCTTCATCCCCTGCATCGGCTCGAATCCGGCGCCTTGTGCAGTTGGTTCATTCCCTCGGCCGAACCCCTGACCGCGCGCAAACGATGGATCGCCGGAGCGGTGGCGCCGGCCGGTGCCGTGATCGTCGATGCGGGAGCTGCGGCGGCTCTTCGGTCGGGCAGTTCTCTGCTGCCGGTCGGGGTGATCGGCATTGAGGGGGTGTTCGAACGGGGCGATGCCGTCATCGTGCGCACAAGCGACGGACGGGTCGCAGCACGCGGCCTCTCGGCCTATGCCAGCGCCGATATCGAGCGCCTGCGCGGCCACAAAAGCGGTGAAATCGACGCTCTGCTCGGCTACCGTGGCCGCGACGAGATCATTCATCGCGACGATCTGGTGGTCGGATAGATCATGGCAGCGCGTCCCCTCGCCTCTTCGGATCTGGCCGACGCGATGCGCGCGCTCGGCGCGCGCGCGCGCGCCGCCGCCGATGTGCTGGCGCTGGCGTCGGCCGATGCCAAGAACGAGGCCCTGAGCCAGGCGGCAACCTCCTTGCGCGACCGGGCGGACGAGATCCTCGCGGCGAATCGTGAGGATCTGGCCGAAGCCGCCAATCTCACGCCCGCCATGCTCGACCGGCTGACCGTCACGCCCGCCGCGATCGAGGCCATAGCCAGCGGCCTCGAGGCGATCGCCGCCCTGCCCGACCCGGTCGGCCGGATCGAGACCGAATGGGTGCGCCCGAACGGGCTGACGATCCGCCGGGTCCGCGTGCCGCTCGGCGTCATCGGCATCATCTATGAAAGCCGGCCCAATGTGACAGCCGATGCCGGCGGCCTTTGCCTCAAATCCGGCAATGCCGCGATCCTGCGCGGCGGCAGCGAAAGCGCCCGGACCTCGCGCGCCATCCTGTGCGCTTTATCGGATGGGCTGCGGGCCGCCAGCTTGCCGGAAGCGGCAATCCAGCTTGTGCCGAGCCAGGATCGCGCGGCGGTCGGCCTGATGCTGGGCATGGATGAGGTGATCGACGTCATCATCCCGCGCGGTGGCAAATCGCTGATCGAGCGGGTCGCTGCCGAAAGCCGCATTCCGGTACTGAAGCATCTCGACGGGATCTGCCACGTCTATATCGACCGTGCCGCCGATCCCGCCATGGCACGCGCGGTCACGCTCAATGCCAAGATGCGGCGCACCGGCATCTGCGGCGCGGCCGAGACGCTGCTGATCGACCGGCCGGCGCTGCACAGCCACCTGCCGGCCGTGCTCGACGATCTGATCGCCGCCGGCTGCGAAATCCGCGGCGACGATGAGGTCCGGGCGCTTGACGCGCGTGTCAAACCGGCAAATGAGGCCGATTGGGCGACCGAATATCTGGCACCGATTCTGTCGGTTCGCACCGTGGACGGCGTCGATGGCGCGATCGATCATATCGCCCGCTACGGCTCGCACCACACCGAGGCGATCGTGACCGATGACCCGGCGGCGGCCGAACGCTTCATGGCGCGGATCGACAGCGCCATTGTGCTGTGGAACGCCTCGACCCAATTTGCCGATGGCGGCGAGTTCGGCATGGGCGCCGAAATCGGCATTTCGACCGGCAAGCTCCATGCCCGCGGGCCGGTCGGCGTCGAACAATTGACCAGCTACAAATATCTGGTGCGCGGCACCGGGCAGATCCGGCCCTGAGCGCCTCGCCCCTCTTGGCCCTGCCCCCGGTGCTGGGCGACCGGCGGCGGCGGCGGATCGGCTTGCTCGGCGGGTCGTTCAATCCGGCCCATCGCGGCCATCGGCATATCAGTCTGCTGGCGCTCAAGCTGCTGGCGCTGGATGAGATCTGGTGGCTGGTCTCGCCGCAAAACCCGCTGAAACCGGCGCGCGGCATGGCCCCCTTCGCCGACCGGCTGGCCGCGGCCCAAGCCGTGGCCCGTCACCCGCGTATCAAAATCACCGATATTGAGGCGCGACTCGGCAGCCATTTCACCGTGCAGACCCTGACGGCCCTGCGGTCGCGGTTTCCCGCCAGCCGGTTCGTCTGGCTAATGGGCGCCGACAATCTGCGACAGATTTCGCAATGGCACGATTGGACGCAAATCTTTGCCCTGGCGCCCATTGCGGTTTTCGACCGTCCGGCCTATTCTCTAGCGGCATTGGGTGGATTGGCGGCACAGCGTTTTGCCCGTTGGCGGGTCGAACCGTCCCGCGCGCGACACTTGGTGGAGATGACTCCACCGGCCTGGGTGTTTTTTGCGACGCGGCTCGATTCCCTCTCGGCGACGGCGATTCGGCAAGGCCGGCACCCGTGAGCCGAACCCGTACCAAGGAGGAATTCCCCATCGCCAAGCCCGCCCCCGCAGCCGTCCAGGCTGCCGAAAACCTGGCCGACATGCTCGGCCTGATCGTGCATACCCTCGATGAGGGCAAGGCCGAGGACATTGTGGTGATCGATCTGGAAGGCAAATCGAGTCTGGCCGATCATCTGGTGATCGCCAGCGGCCGATCGAGCCGGCAGGTGACCGCGCTGGCCGAGCAGGTCGCCAGCAAGCTCAAGGATGCCGGTCACGGTCGCGTGCCCTCCGAAGGCAAGGCGCATGGCGATTGGGTATTGCTCGATGCCGGTGATGTCATCGTGCATCTGTTCCGGCCCGAAGTCCGCCAATTCTATAATCTGGAAAAAATGTGGGGCGCTGCACCGATGCCGACGCCGGAGGCCGGTCGAACCTTGTGAGATGCGCTGCCATCTGATTGCGGTCGGCCGGGCAAAACCGGGGCCGGCGCGGGATTTGTTTGCCCGCTATGCGGCCCGCCTCGCCCCGCCCCTGACGCTAACCGAAATCGAGGAAAAGCGCCCGTTGCCCGAACCGGTGCTGAAAGAGCGCGAGGGCGAATTGCTGCGCGCCAGCCTGCCCAAAGGGGCGTTGCTGGTGCTGCTCGACGAGCGCGGCAAGGCGCTCTCCAGCGAGGGATTTGCCGAACAATTGAGGGTCTGGCGCGATAGCGGCGTCGCCGATCTGGCCTTTGCGATCGGCGGCGCCGCCGGACACGGCGAGACCGCGCGAGTCCAAGCCGATTTCATGCTGTCGCTCGGGCCGATGACCTGGCCGCATATGCTGGTCCGCGGCATGCTGGCCGAGCAGCTCTACCGCGGATTTTCGATCCTAGCCGGCCATCCCTATCACCGCGACTGACCCGGCCCGCCCAGCTGGCGACTATTGAGCTGCTCGGTCTGGGCTCGTTCGGTCGGACTCGAAGGCGGCCCGCCATGCTCGGTCCGCTCGCCCCGCATGACCGCGCCTTCGGTGTCGGGCGCGGCACGTTCGTGATGAACTCTCGCGTGATGGTGCCGAACCGGGGGATTCTCATCATCCTGCGCCATGGCCGCCCCGGCACTCACAAGAAGCGCCACCGCCGCGACGACCGACAAAAGCGTTTTCATAATCCTATCTCCCGTAGAGAAGCGCTGGTTGAACCATCGCCGATAAGGCAACAACGGATAAGGGGGCGGGGCTGTTCCAAATGGGCCATCCCAATCCGGGTCGGGCGGGATCAAGGCACCAATCTTCCACAATCACTGCAAGATATCGATTCCAATCCTTCGCACACGCTCCGGGCGGTCGCGAATATCCTCTTCATTCATCTGCGCCCTTACGGGTAAGGTCGCGGTAGGTAAATGTCTCATCATTGCGGCACAAAGGGAGGCACATCACACTGACGCCGACGGGCAACGATGCTGCCTTACCGTCAGCGTGTCGTGCTCTGCTTCGGTCGGATTTCGGCCGGCTGGTTGCCAGCCTTGATCCGTCGCCTTCCTCAATCCATCATCAGGCAATTTCCTGCAAAGCCCAAACGCCGCGCAAGACACCAATCCTGAACGGAATTTGCCTCGATGACATCCAAGCGCCAAAATCCCGGTTCCGCGGCCCGGCCGGTCAAGGAGCCCAAGCTCTCACGCACCCATGCGCCGGCCGATTTGTCGCCGGTGGAGTGGCAGCGCGGCTTGCGCCGCCAATTCGGACGGGAGCAGGCGTTCGGGCTTGAGAATCTGGGCAGCGAGCGGTTTTTCTCGGAATTCAGGGTCAGCAATCCGGTCTCGAAATCGAGCTACCGGGTGGCGATTCGAGGCCGGGGGCCGGGCGGCAATTTCTGTTCCTGCCCCGATTATGGCACGAGCGAGCTGGGAACCTGCAAGCACATCGAATTCACCATCGCCCAATTGGAAAAGAAGCGCGGTGCTAAATCGGCGTTTGCGCGGGGCTACCGGCCCGCCTTTTCCGAGCTGTATTTGCGCAATGACGGCAAACGCTGCGTGCATTTTCGGGCTGGAACGGAT
>JBAVTK010000015.1:0-8084 GCA_049696095.1 Aliidongia sp.
GCGATGGACCGGGCCGGCGGCGGCGATAGCCGGGCATGGCCTATGCCGCCTTGTCGCGGGCTGCCGCGCGCTGCGCAAGCCAGTCGTCTACTTCTGACCGAATCCATGCGCGGGTGTTAGGGCCTAACGGCACGGGCTCGGGGAATCCATGATCCCGCTGCCAACGCCATAAGGTCATCCGATTATTGACGATTCCGCGCGCGACAAGATCACGATAGCGGAGATATTCGGGAACTGCGGTATCAGCGCCTGCCATAGCGACTCCGGGAGATCAAATCGACTGGGGCTGAGAAGACACCCGATCTGCGCCGGAGAGGCACTGATAGCGCACGTTACCCGAAATTATAATTTCTTGGCAAGCGGTTTTTTCTGCGCTTGCCTGCTGGCTAAATCGAACCGGTACAATTTGAAAGGCTACGCCATGGTGACGCTTGCCGGCGCTATCAGGCGCAATTCCAGCGAAGCGGATCAGGGCAACAAAGCTCCCGATCACGTTACCCGTGGCGTTACCCAGGAATGTTGCTCGTCGGCCGATCAGCCAGCTAAGTCATTGAAAGGATGGTGGGCGCGACAGGATTTGAACCTGTGACCCCTTGCGTGTGAAGCAAGTGCTACTACCGCTGAGCTACGCGCCCATCCTGACGGTGCGGCGATATAGGCGAGAGCGGGCGAGGCTGTCAAGCATGGTTACCGGACAAAACACCGAACGGGGTGGCGCCATGCAGGGGGATGTCATGTATTGTCATAAAATGTGTTTGGCGCGACGGCATGGGCTGGTGCAAACCTCGCCACCGCTGATCGCTCGCGTTCACCGACCCTGCCGCTGATCGTCAAGGTGCCATGTCTCGTCCCAGCCTCGCCATCATCATCCTCGCCGCCGGGAAAGGCACGCGGATGCGTTCCGATACGCCGAAGGTCATGCACAAGCTGGCCGGCCAGCCGATGCTTCGCCATGTCTTGGAAACCTGCGAACGGCTCGATCCGGCACGGATCGTGGTCGTCGCCGCGCCCGGCATGGCAACGGTCGAGGCGGCCGCCCTACCCCATCGCGTGGCGCTCCAGACCGAACAGCGCGGCACCGGTCACGCTGTCGGCTGTGCTCGACCGGCGCTCGACGATGTGCCGTTCGACGATGTGCTGGTGGCCTATGGCGATACGCCGCTCATCACGCCGCAAACCTTCGCCCGCCTGCTCGAGGAACGCCGCCGGAGCGGTGCTGCGGTTGCGGTGCTCGGCATGCGCGTCGAGCCGCCCAATGCCTATGGCCGGCTGGTGCTGGATGCCGCGGGCAACCTCGCCGAAATCGTCGAGGCGGCCGAGGCGACGCCCGAGCAATTGGCAATCACGCTGTGCAATTCCGGCGTCATGGCGGTCGATGGCGCGGTCCTGTTCGATCTGCTCGCCGGCATTTCCGACCAGAATACCAAGGGCGAATATTATCTGACCGATCTGGTCGGTCTGGCGCGACGGAGCGGCCGGATCACGCGCATGGTCGAAGCGCCGTCCGAGGAACTGGCGGGCGTTGATTCGCGCGCCTTGCTGGCCGCAGCCGAGGCGATCGCGCAGCGCCGATTGCGCGCGCGTGCGATGGAAGGCGGCGTCACCCTGACCGATCCCTCTTCGGTATTCCTGTGCCTCGATACGCGGCTCGGCCGCGATGTCGTGATCGGCCCGAATGTCGTCTTCGGCCCCGGCGTCACGATCGAGGATCGGGTCGAGATCAAGCCGTTCTGCCATATCGAAGGGACAGTGATCCGCAGCGGTGCCGTGATCGGCCCGTTTGCCCGGCTGCGGCCGGACTCGGAGATCGGTGCAGGCGGCCATATCGGCAATTTCGTCGAACTCAAGAATACCCGGCTCGGCCCGGGTGCCAAGGCCAATCATCTAGCCTATCTGGGCGATGCCGAAATCGGTGCTAAAAGCAACATCGGCGCCGGCACCATTACGTGCAATTACGATGGGTTTTTCAAATATCGCACAGTGATCGGTGCCGAGGTCTTCATCGGCAGCAATACCGCGCTGGTGGCGCCCGTGGCCATCGGCGACGGCGCCAGCACGGCGGCCGGCAGTGTCATCACCCGCGATGTCGCCCCCGACGCCCTGGCCCTCGGTCGGGCGCGGCAAACCGACAAGCCGGGCTATGCCGCCCGGTTCCGCGACCTGAAGCGCCGCGCCAAGGCGGCCGAACGCTTGGATAAGGAGTAACGCCATGTGCGGCATTATCGGCATCATCGGCAAGGCTCCGGCGGCACCGCTCATTCTCGACGCGCTGCGGCGGCTGGAATATCGCGGCTATGATTCGGCCGGTATCGCGACACTGGTCGAGGGTCGGATCACCCGGCGCCGGGCCGAGGGCAAGCTCGGCAATCTGGCCCAGCGCCTGGCGGACGAGCCGCTGGCCGGGACTACCGGCATCGGCCACACGCGTTGGGCGACGCATGGCGCACCGGTCGAGCAGAACGCCCATCCGCACGCCACCAAACGCCTGGCCATCGTCCATAACGGCATCATTGAGAATTTCGCCGAGCTGAAATCTTGGCTCGGCGGATTGGGCTATGGTTTTGAAACCGAAACCGACACGGAAGTCATGGCCGTGCTGGTCACGCGCTTTCTCGACGAAGGCATGGCGCCGCGCGAGGCGGTGGCCGCGGCATTGAAGCGGGTCCACGGTGCCTTTGCCATTGCCTTGCTGTTTTCCGGCCATGATGATTTGTTGATTTGTGCCCGATGCGGCGCGCCCGTGGCGATCGGCTTTGGCGAGGGCGAGATGTTCATCGGCTCCGACGCGCTGGCGCTGGCACCGCTGACGCAACGGATCTGTTATCTCGACGAGGGTGATTACGCCGTGCTGAGTGCCACCGGCGCCGAGATTTACGACGCCCAGGACCGCCGGGTCGAGCGGCCGATCAAACTGACCGCCTTGTCCGGGGCGATGATCGGCAAGGGCAATCATCGCCATTTCATGCACAAGGAAATCTGCGAGCAGCCGGCGGTGGTCGGTGACACGCTGCATGCGCTGATCAACCCGGCGACCCGCAGCGTCACCCTGCCGCTGCTGCCCTTCGCCCTCGCCGCGGTCAATCGGGTGACGATCATCTCCTGCGGCACCGGCTTTCATGCCGCCCTCATTGCCAAATACTGGCTGGAAAAACTGGCGCGCCTATCGGTCGAAGTCGATATCGCGTCCGAATTCCGCTATCGCGCGGCCGATATGCCGCAAGGCGGCGTCGCCTTGTTCATCTCGCAATCGGGCGAGACGGCCGACACGCTCGCCGCCTTGCGCTATGCGCGCGCGCAAGGCCAGCACATCGTCTCGGTGCTCAATCAGCCGGAAAGTTCAATGGCGCGCGAAAGCGACGCGATCTTACAGACTCTGGCCGGGCCTGAGATCAGCGTGGCTTCGACCAAGGCGTTTACCGCGCAACTCGCCATTCTCGCCTGTTTCGCTTTGGCGCTGGCGCGCGCGCGCGGCAAGATCGATGCGCGCCGCGAAGGGGAGATCGTGACGCATCTGGCCGAGGTACCGTCGCGCATCGCCGAGCTGCTCGCCGATGAAGCGTCGATCGAACGCCTGGCCAAATCGTTGACCGAGGCATCGGATGTGCTCTATCTCGGCCGCGGTACGTCCTATGCGCTGGCCCTGGAGGGCGCGCTCAAGCTCAAGGAACTGTCCTATATCCACGCCGAAGGCTATGCCGCCGGCGAATTGAAGCATGGGCCGATCGCGCTGATCGACGAACGCATGCCGGTCATTGTCGTAGCCCCGCGCGACGACCTCTTCGAGAAAACCCTGTCGAATGTCCAGGAGGTCATGGCGCGCGGCGGCAAGGTGATCATGATGTCCGATGCCACCGGCATCGTCGCCCTGGGCGACCGCGCCGCCGCAACCATCCGATTGCCCGAATGCGACCCCTTCGTGGCGCCGATCCTCTATGCCATCCCCTTGCAATTGCTAGCTTACCATGTCGCCGTGCATAAGGGGACCGATGTCGATCAGCCGCGCAATCTGGCGAAGAGTGTGACGGTGGAGTAGGGCAAAGTGACTGCGAACAAATGTTCACGGACAAAAATGTTTGTTACTGACAAATAAAGTTTGTTACCCGACAAAAAAGTCTGTTACCAGCTTGCGCCCTGGCCGCGAAGGTGTATGCTTTCCGGATCGGTTAACCGGCTCGCGGTGCTGTCATGGCTCGCCAACGCTATGGGTTCGATGAGGCCGAGATCGCCCGCTTCGAGAAGGAAGGGCGCGGTCGAGGGCAGCGCGCGGAATATCGGCCCTGGCTGACCATCCGGGACGTGCCTTCGCGCGGGCGTTCGCACCGGCTCCAAGGCATGACGACCGGACGAGCCCATCATTTCCTGTCGGATATCGAGTGCCACCTGTTCTATCTGCTCGATTGGAGCGACAGTGTGATCGATATCCGCGAGCAATTCCCGCTTGAGCGTGCCGCGACGCAGCGCATCGCCGAAACGCTCGGCGTCAAACACCCGTGCGACACGGCCACGCGAACGCCTTTGGTGATGACGACCGATTTCCTGGTGGATGTCGTGACGGGTGGCCGCATGTCGCCGCTGGCGCGGGCCGTGAAGCCGGCGAGCGATCTCGACAATCCGCGAACGTTGGAGAAGCTGGAGATCGAGCGCCGATATTGGCTTGAACGAGATACCGATTTGGGCCTGGTCACCGACCGGGATCTGCCCGAGATACCGATCCGGAACATCGCCTGGTTTCACAGCTCCGGCATGGTCGATCAGTTGAGCCAGCCTTATGAGGGATATTTGCAGGAAAAGGCTGATCTGGTCGCCCGTGAACTGGTTGGCGGCCGCGCGGGCAATCTGCGCCAGTTCTGCGATGAGATGGATCTGCGGCTGGGCATGGATGGTGGAACCGCGCTCCTGCTCACCCGCCATCTGCTGTCGCGCAAGCGGATCTTCTGCCCAATGGACCGGCCGATCGACGATGAGTCGCCGCTGCACTGGTTTCAGCCGGGGTACCGGGATGTCGCGGGGGTCCGGCGATGACCGGCCTGGCCGTAAACCAGTTGTTGGAATATCCAGCGAGCGCGAGCATCGAGCGGGTGCTGTGGAACGATCCGCGTGGCATCGGTCTCTATGCCATCGACATTAATGCGCCGGGGGCCTTACCGGTGTTCCGGGCCTTCAACGATGTGTCGCGATCCATTGAGGACGGGGTGTGCCGGCTCGTCGCGAATGATCCTTGGGCAGGTCTCGGTGGGGATGAAGCGGTGCTGTCTGCCGGCCATCGCACGCGACGAGACAGATCCTGGGCGATGATCAAGCCGCTCGTGCTCGATCAGCCGGGCATTTTCCAGGACAAGGTTCGCGCCGCCGCGATCGCGCGCGCAATGGCGGACGGCGGCAACAAGATGACGTTTTATCGTCTTCTGCGACGCTACTGGCAGCGCGGCATGACGCCCAATGCCTTGCTGCCCGACTACGACCGTTGCGGCGGGCGGGGCAAGGACAAGGCCGTTTCCAGGAGCAAGCGCGGCCGCCCAGGCATTACCGACCTGGCGGGTGTCAATATCGACCCCGAGATGCGCGCGCTGTTCCGGTCGGTCGTCACCGGCCGGTTCGCCGCCAACCAGGCGCTGGATCTGCGCGACGTCTATCACGAGATGATCGGCCGGCATTTCTCGGATAGCGTGATCGACGCGCGGACCGGCCGGCAGACGCTGGTCCCGCGCGCCGATATCCCGACCTTCCGGCAGTTCGGCTATTGGTTCGAGAAGGATAACGACATCTTCCTGATCGAGCGCCGCCGCCGCACGCCACGAGTCTATGATCTCGGCATGCGGGCGCTGCTCGGGTCATCGACCGCCGAGACGATCGGACCCGGATCGCGCTATCAGATCGATGCCACCATCGCGGATATCTACCTCGTCTCGCGCTATGACCGGGCCAAGATCATCGGGCGACCGATCCTCTACGTCGTGATCGACGTCTTCACCCGCATGATCACCGGCATCCATGTCGGGCTCGAAGGTCCGTCCTGGGTCGGTGCCATGGAGGCTTTGGCCCATGCCGCCGGCGACAAGGTCGCCGCCTGCCGGCAGTTCGGCATCGACATCACCGAGGCCGACTGGCCCTGCCAAGGCCTGCCCGATATTCTGATGGGCGACCGCGGCGAGCTGGCCGGCACGATGGTCGAGACCCTGATCAATAATTTTCAGGTCCATGTCGAAAACACCGCGCCCTATCGCGCCGATTGGAAGGGCGTGGTCGAGCAGCGCTTTCGATTGCTGCCGGCGCGTTTCAAGGCCTATACGCCGGGCTATATTCAGGCGGATTTCCAGGCGCGCGGCGGCACCGACTATCGGCTCGACGCGACGCTGGATATCGATCAATTCACCCGCATCATCCTGCTCATCGTCCTCTACTACAATACCAGCCATCGTCTGGAGGGCTATGAAAAGCCGCCGCAGATGATCGCCGACGAGGTCAACCCGGTCCCCATCGAACTCTGGGAATGGGGCATTGCACGACGCTCCGGCCGGCTGCGGGTATTCCCGGCCGATCTCGTCCGGCTGAGCCTTCTGCCGAGCGACGAGGCCACGGTGACGGCCCAGGGCATCCGCTATGCCGGCTGCTTCTATTCCTGCCCGCGCGCGATCGAGGAGCACTGGTTCGAGCGCGCCCGCCAGCGCGGCACCTGGAAGGTCCGGGTCTCCTACGACCCGCGCGCGATGGACGAGATCTATTGCCATGACGAGACGGCACGGGCGCGGTTCATCCCTTGCGCTCTGACCGATCGCAGCCGGCACCATCGCGGCCGGACGCTGTGGGAGATCGACCAGATCCGGCAGGAGGAACGCCGTCAGCGCGTCGGCCATCGCCCCGAGGCGATGCAAGGGCGGATCAATCTCACCGAGGAAATCAAGTCTGTCGTCGCCGAAGCCGAGGCGATGCGCCCAGACACCTCGGACCAGAGCAACCGCGAGCGGATCGGCAGCATCCGCAAGAATCGGCAGGAGGAGCGGCGCTCGCTCCAGGAGCGCGATGCCGTCCGTTCGCCGGCACGACCGGCGGGCAAGAACTCGGTCCTGCCGTTTCCAGGCGCGGCACCGTCGGAGGATTACGCGCTGCCGCCGATCACCGAATATCTCCGCAGCTTCGCCGAGGCGGACGACGATGATCAATGATCTCGACGCGCTGCCGGAATATCGCGACAACCCGTTCATCGCCGGGCTGCCGCCGCTGCTGTCGGCACCGGAATCCTGGCAGGCACTGGCCGATCCGCCGATTCATCGGGAAGAAGAGCGGCAATATGCGCCGCATCTGCGGGCCCATTGCATTCTCCGGCTGACCCGGTATTTCGAGCCGCTGACGCAGCATCTACAGCTTCAGGAAGCATTATCGACGACGCTGCGGCAGGGCTATATCAGCCGCAACCCGCTGACGACCGACTATATCCACCGGCTCCAGGACGGTTATGACCGGGTGGTCCAGCGCGATCTGACGGCCGGCCGCCATCGGGTGCGCTCGACCGCGACCAGCTTCGCGCTCATCGGCTGCTCAGGGATCGGCAAGAGCACGGCGATCGAGCGACTGCTCGAACTCTATCCGCAGATCATCGCCCATGAGGCGCCGTTCAGCCTGCAACAGATTGTCTGGCTGAAGCTGGATTGTCCGTATCTTGGATCGCCGAAGCAACTCTGCATCAGCTTCTTCAAGGCGGTCGATGATTTGCTCGGAACGAATTACCTGGCCAAGCATGGCGATACCCGCATCTCGATCGATGCGATGATGGTGCAGATGGCGCATGTCGCGAACCTGCATGCGGTCGGCACCCTGATCATCGACGAGATCCAGCATTTGCGCCAAGCCAAGAGCACGGGCGCTGAAGCGGAACGACCGTGGCGCCATTGCACGCTACGACGATATTCGTCCGTTGCAGGATCATGTCCGGCAGGCCTTCAGCGATGCGCTGGTGCGCCTGGCGTCTGGCCCCTCGCCCGCTCCCGCCGCTGCACCGACGGCCGATGCGGCAACCGATCCGATTCTCGATGCCCTGGCCAGCTTCGGCCTGGCACCTGATATCGCCGCCGTGCTGCTGGCCGAGG
>JBAVTK010000016.1:0-2563 GCA_049696095.1 Aliidongia sp.
ATCCCGCACCACCGCGCCAGGCGCAAACGCCGCAAGCACGATCTCCCGCTTCTGCTCGTCGCTCCACCGCCGACGACGCTCGGGACCGGCCAGAACTTCCACATCCACGATCGTACCGACCTTTGCACCGGTGCTAACATCGGTGTTTGCACCACCGCCTAATCACACCAGATCAGACAAGCCAGCGGAAGGCGGCCTCGGCCGGACGGGTACCAAACGACCAAGGACTTGAACGCTAAATTTATCGGGAAAGGCGAAACGGCCGTGCTTGCGTTCGAGTGCCGCAGCGAAACGGCTCCTATTGAGATCGGTGACAAACCCGCGCCGTCGCGGCAGACGCGCAAGGACATCCTTGTGGAGCGACATCATCCGACCGAGATCAACTACTAACCGAGGGTTGGTTGGCGTTTCGAGGGTGGCAAACGCCGGCGTACGTCCCGTCGCGGCCTCGGAGCAGAGTTGTTCGTTCCCTCCTACTAGTGGGCACACCGTGACCCACTCCTTACCACTAGAGTCATTCACAATGTCACATGTTTGCGTGATGACGACCAAACCGTGCACCGGATCGGTGATGACGGAAAGCTGAGCACCGTCCCAAGTGTCAGCAACGAAGATCTCCCGGATGGCTAGGGTATAATCACCCTGCTGCCAATCTGTTAGGCCGACCTGGAGCGGTGTGAGATCGTCGTTTAGCGGGTTGTGGGTCACGAGCTATCTTCGTCGAACCGTCACCGATCGTGACCGGCCGGGCGCAGGTATGATCGTGGGACGGACCTCGGTTCCTTCCATCGCGATGAGACGGTCGAACCAGTGTTCAGTAACATTAATCTGTGGCACATCGGCGGCAAGCTTACGCGGACGGGCGGTGCGATAATCAGAGCCAAGGCGAGCACGGACAAGGTCAAACAAACCTTCGTTGAGCAGGTCCGCACCAGTTCGGCCGTCAGATAGTGCGCGGTTCAGCAGCCTCCGGTTATCCTCAGCGTTGCCGAGATCGATATAGGCGAGCGTCGCCCGAAGGCGCGCGACACGTTCAGCGTTCGTTTGCTCGATTTTTCGGCCAAGCGTCCAGCGATGGATGGCCTGCCGAGTCTTCCCAAGCGCTTGGGATACGCGATTCCAAGACCAGCCGGTCAGTCGCCTAATTTCGCTCAGAGCATAAGGGATTTCGTCATCGCTCCGGCCCGGCGGTATAATTTGGATCGTCGGCTCTAATCGAATGGAGGTGATCGACGCTCCGGTAACTGATGGGGTCGTCGCCCCATTTCGGAGTCCGGGCTGGGACGATGTCGGCGGAGAACCGAGGAAATAGCGCCATTCCCAAGGTGCAATAGCAACGCTACCAGCGAAGGTTCCCGGCTGTCGGCCAAAGATCTCTTGAAAGGGCGGAGGCCTCTGTTCCAAGACAGCCACTGTCATAGCTTGGCTCCATAGGTTCGAAGTAAGGTCTCTGTCGTTGCCCAACGGAAAAATGCATAGGAGCGTGTCGCTAAGCTTATGCCGAGTTCGTGCATTGCGTCTACATCTAGCTGTTGGGGCGACTCGGCATAGTGCTTGAACGCGTCGATGTCCAAGAACCAGGACTGCTGTCCGGGAATGGGTTCGATCGCATTGGGGTCATGCGTACCATTTGCGGGTAGTAGCCCCCACTTCGCCACCAGAGTCCCTTCGGTAGCCTGACAGGTTATTTCGTTCACGCCGTATTGTAGATCAGGCCGGAGGCGGGTGTTCAGAATTCCGAGCATGCCTGGGTGGATCATATCTGCAAGTTGATCGAAGGCCGGGGGGCGAATGTGATCGACGTACCGGACACCGAGCCGTATGACGTGCGCGGTTTTGACAGTGGCCTTGAATATTGCTATTGCTTCTTTGAATCGACGCATGAAGTCGCTTCGTGAGGTGTATATGCGTGTTTCGAGTGCAAGAAATCCGCGGCTAATTGCAAGGCGCCAACCCGAATCAACACTCTGAAAGCGCCACAGGAACTCTGTTTGTGACTCTCCACCGACAAGAAGATTGGGGATCTGAATTTGTTGTCGCTCGAGTTTCGGATAGTCGGATCGGACCTGCTCTTGTAGAGGCGCGATAAACTCCTGTGAGCCGAGCTGCATGATCGGCTCGAACTGGAGCTGAGCGACCACATAGGTCAGCGGTGACTCCGGTAAGGGAATCTCCATCTGTGGCTCTCCGAAGAGCGGATCGAAGTCATCCATCCTGCTGTCCTTCACCTGCTGGAAGTCAACCGTATAGAGTGTAAAATGGAGTGTAAATTGAAAAGGTGAAGGACCGGTGAGTTGTGTCGCGGGCGAGGCAGGTTGTCACGGAGGGCAGCTTATTGAGGCGGGTAACCAGCCTATCAAAACCTCTATGAAGGAGAGTGATCGCCATGAATGAAGGCCCGGCGTGGGCCTAATCCTCCACTCTCAGCAGCGCTTCGAGCGCTTCCTGATCGGGTGCCCGCAGCAGGCGCTCGGCGACCGAGCGGGCGAATCCGGCGCGTGCTAGCGTACCAAGATCCTTCAGCCGATAGGTCTCGCGCGTGGCTTCCGGCCGAAACGGGCCG
>JBAVTK010000017.1:0-2088 GCA_049696095.1 Aliidongia sp.
CCCTGGCGGCGCGACCCAGACGACCGTTGGATCGCGGTCGATGACATGGCAGCCGCCGCCCAAGCACTTGCCGAAATGGGTGGCCGGGCATTTCTCACGATCGGCGTGCAGGAATTGTCCGCCTTTGCCAAGCTGACCCATGTGTGGAAGCTGATCCGCCTGATTGCGCGGCCGACAAATCCGCTCGATCTCGACCCGCATGAAATCATCCTGGGGCGCGGCCCGTTCCGGCTCGAAGACGAGCGGCCGCTTTTGCAGGCCTATCGAATTAGCGTTCTGGTCACCAAGGCGAGCGGCGGAACCGCAACCGTGCCAAAGCTGATCGCAGCGCGCGAGGGAGGACTGCCGGTGATCATGGTACGACGGCCGGCATGCCCAAGCGGCGACAGCGTCGAAACTGTCGAAGCGGCGGCACGCTGGGTTCTCAGTAATTCGTAGCGGGTTCAGCCGCGAGCAACGCGGCCACGGCATCGCAGAACGCCCGCGCCCGGAACGGCTTGCCCAGCACGGCATCGGCACCCGCCCGACCCGCTTCAGTCTCGATCAACCCGCCCGAGACGGCAAGAATCTTGGTATGCGGTGCCCGGCGGCGGATTTCACCGATGAGCGCGCCGCCTTCGCCACCCGGCATCGATAGATCGGTAATCACCAGATCGGGCGCGCGACGAATGAACACCTCCAGGCCGCGAATGCCATTGTCGGCGATCACCACCTCATGCCCAGACGATTCCACCAATCGCGCCATCAGCATCTGCATCGCGAGATCGTCGTCAACAACCAGGACGAGGGGCATTAGATCATCCCATCGAATCAAACGATCCTTATGTTAAACTAAAAGTTTCAACGATAAAAGTTTTCGTTGCAGAAGTACCGGCCATCCGGTGGAATCGATGGGCTCTATCACCCAACGTCACGAACGACCATCCGCCTCGCGCGGCCGCAGCACATGATAGTGATCCGCAGCATAAAGCCGGCTTTCGCTGAAACCACCATCGCCCAGGACCCGGCCGACCAGAATCAGCGCAGTCCGGGTGAAGCCGGCTTGCTTGACCGCGGCGCGGATCGTGCCGAGCGTGCCGCGCAGGAATTGCTGGTCCGGCCAACTCACCCGATAGGCCACGACGACCGGACAATCGGCGCCATAGAGCGGCACGAGATCACGCACCACCCTGGCCAGATTATTGACCGAGAGATGGATCGCCAGGGTGGCGCCGCTCGCCCCCAGCGTTGCCAGATCCTCGCGGTTCGGCATGGCCGACGCCCGGACCGCCGTCCGCGTCAGGATCACGGTCTGAGAAATCTCGGGCAGGGTCAGCTCTGCCCCGAGCGCCGCCGCCGCCGCCGCGAAGGCCGGGACGCCCGGCGTGATGTCCCAGGCAATGCCGAGAGCATCAAGCCGGCGGATCTGCTCGGCGATGGCGCCATAGAGCGACGGATCGCCGGAATGGACGCGGGCGACATCCTGGCCAGCCGCCGCGGCAGCTTCGATTTCCGTAATGATCTCGTCGAGATGCAGCGGCGCCGTGTCGATCACCCGCGCGCCGACCGGTGCCGCCGCGACGATTTCGGCCGGCACCAGCGAGCCGGCATAGAGGCAGACCGGGCAGTTTTCGATCAGGCGCAGTCCGCGCACTGTGATCAGATCGGGCGCCCCCGGCCCGGCGCCGATGAAATGGACGATCACAGTGCTTTTCCAGCATAGCCGCGCGGCGTGTAGATCCAGCGCGCGCCGGCGACACGCCGTGTCGAGGAGGCGCCGATCAGCACCAACGTCAGCATATCGACCGTTTCCGGAATGAATTCCGCCAAATTGACCACCTCTACCCTCTCGTCGGCCCGTCCCAGATTGCGCGCCAGTAGCACAGGTGTTTCCGGCGGTCGGTGCGCCAGAAAGATCGTCTTTGCCGCCACAAGCTGATCATGTCGGCGCTGGGAGCGCGGATTATAGAGCGCCACGACGAAATCGGCCGCTGCCGCCGCCTTGAGCCGGGTTTCGATCGCGGCCCAAGGGGTCAGCAGGTCGGACAGCGAAATCGCGCAGAAATCATGGCCGAGCGGGGCGCCGGCCCGCGCCGCCGCGGCTTGTAG
>JBAVTK010000018.1:0-1889 GCA_049696095.1 Aliidongia sp.
GCCGCGACCCGGCCGGGGATCTGCGGCACCGAATAGAGCACGACCGGGACATGATCCTGATCGCATTGCGCCGGCGTCTCCTCGATCAGCTTGGCGAGGAAATCGCCCGAGGCGAGCGGCCCCATGCCGCCCAGAACGCCCAGCAAGCGCGGCATCGCCCGCTAGCTCTCCGGCTTCGGTTTCAATTTCTTGATCACACCGGAGAAATTCAGCGCCGGGCGGCCGTTGGCGGTGATCAGGCCGCGCAGGAACAGCAGGCTGCCGCCGGCCCGGACCACCTCGCCGGTTGCCTCGACCAGATCGCCCTCCAGCGCCGGCCCGACGAATTCGCTGTTGAGCGACACGGTGACGCCGCGCGCGCCGGCCAGCGCATCCTGCGCAAAGGCGAACAGGCTGTAATCGGCAAAGGTCAGCAGGCATCCGCCATGCGTGCTGCCGCCGCCATTCAAATGCTGCCGCGTCACACGGAAGGCGCAGTGGATGCGCCCGGTCGCAGCATCGGGCCGGAAATAAAACGGCCCGCTATGAACCTCGAAATGATCGTGCGGCCAATAGCGCCAGCCGGCAAACTCGCCGTCGTTCACCGGAAGATCGTGGGCGAAATCCTGATTTTCGTTCGGCATGACGGCTCCGGCAAGCAGGGGGCGAGAGAGGCCGTATCAAAGCGCAATCGCCCGAGATATCCAGGCGGATCTCGGCATCGGCGCCATGCGCCCGCGGCATCGGTGGCCGCCCCCTTGGTCGATCAGCCCCAGCGAGCCGTTTTCCCTTGTCGTAACTGGCGAACTTGACTATCGAGTGACCAGAATAACGTACTATTGTGAGTGAAATTTTATGTCCAAAGTTTTTTGGCGTGTCCTCATACTTACTTTTATCCTGGTCGACCTGCCCTGTCCCCGAGCGAATGCCGAACCGATGGAACCGATCCAGCACGAATTCATCATCGAGAATTTCAAGACCGAGGGCGGCGCAGTGCTGCCGCAAGCCCATATCGTCTATGGCACCTATGGCCAGTTGAACGCGGCCGGCGACAATGCCGTGCTGCTGCCGTCGCACTACATGGCCGACATGCATGGCTATGAATGGCTGATCGGGCCGGGCAAGGCGCTCGATCCGACGAAGATGTTTCTCATCACCAGCGAATTGTTCGGCAATGGCCGTTCGTCCTCGCCCAGCAATACGCCCGAGCCGTTCCACGGCCCGCGCTTTCCGCTGACCACGATTCGCGACAATGTCGAGGCGGTCCATCGGCTGTTGACCGAAGAGCTTAAGGTCAAGCATCTGCGCGCCGTGATCGGCTTTTCCATGGGTGCGCAGCAGGCGTTCCAATGGGCGGTAAGCTATCCGGACTTCATGGACCGCATCGTCGCCACCTCGGGCACGGCCAAGACCTATGGCCATGGCAAAGTCCGCCTCGAAGGCGAGATCACGGCGCTGACCACCGATCCGGCGTTCATGGGCGGCGATTACACGGCCCAGCCGGAAAAGGGCATCCAGGCCTTCGCCATCGTCTGGACCGGCTGGCTCTATTCGCAGGAATGGTGGCGCCAGGAACTCTGGAAGACCGACGAGCCGGCCGGCACGACGTTCGAACAGGTCGTCGAGAAATACCGGACGGAGTTCATCCCCGACGCCGATGCCAACAACCTGATCCTGCAAATGCGGACCTGGGAGCATCACGATGTCGGCACGACATCGCCGTTCAACGGCGATGTCGCGGCGGCGCTACGCTCGATCAAGGTGCCCGTGCTCTACATGCCGTCGGCCACGGATCTCTATTTCCCGGTGACCGATGCGCAATACGAAACCGCCTTCATGACGCATTGCACCTTGCTGCCGATCCCCTCGATCTGGGGCCACCCGGCCGGTGCCGGCGCCAGCCCGGCCGA
>JBAVTK010000019.1:0-2512 GCA_049696095.1 Aliidongia sp.
GGCCGGGCATGACGATAAAGGAGCTTATCTTAGCGCCTATGGGGCGCGTCCCGGCCATGACAAAGATTATCTTATTATTAACTCAATTCCATGCCGTGCCCAGTCCCGTATCAGGGCTGGAGAAAACCGGTTAGATTGGCGCGAATTCGGTCGAGCACCGGGGTCACCTCCACCGGCACCTCGAACACGTTGCCGGTGATCGTCTCGAACGCCTCGATATAGATCCGGGCGGCATCAAGCACGATCTCGCGCGGGATCGGCGGGATCGGGTCGCGATACGGGTCGCAGCGCTTCGTCACCCAACTGCGCACGAAATCCTTGTCGAAGCTTTGCGGCGCCTCGCCGGCCTCGAAGCGGCTTTGGTAGCTTTCCTCGAACCAATAGCGGCTGCTGTCGGGCGTGTGGATTTCGTCGGCCAGAATGATGTTGCCGGCCGAATCGAAGCCGAATTCATATTTGGTATCGACCAGGATCAGCCCGCGCGCGGCCGCCATCGCGCGGCCGCGTGCGAACAGGCCGAGCGCCAGTTGCCGCACCTCCTGCCATTGCGCATCGCTCAGCAAGCCGCGCTCGACGATCTGGGCCTCGGTCAGTGGCTCGTCATGGCCGCCGTCGAATTCCTTGGTGGTCGGCGTGATGATGGTTTGCGCCAGCTTCTCGTTCGGCCGGAGTCCATCGGGAAAGCGCATGCCGTACATCTCGCGCTGCCCGGCCTTGTACATCGACAGAATCGAGGTCGAGGTCGTGCCGGCCAGATAGTCGCGCACGACGATCTCGACCGGCATGATGCGCAGCCGGCGGCAGATCAGCACATTGGGATCGGGATAAGACAGCACATGGTTCGGGCACAGATCGGCAGTCGCGCCGAACCAGAACCGCGCGATCTGGGTCAGCACCTGGCCCTTGAAGGGAATCGCGGTGAGGTTCCGATCGAACGCGCTCAGCCGGTCGGTCGCGATGATGACGCGCCTTCCATCGGCCAAATCGTAATTGTCGCGTACCTTGCCGCGATAATGCGCGGGCAGTCCCGCAATCGTCGCATCGTCCAGAATATTGCCGATATGCGCGGCCAGCGCTGCCATGTCTACCATCTGACATCCATGATCGTCGAAGAGCGAGGTGGCGATGATAGCGCAAACCGGCGCCTTTGCATGCGGACCTTGCGCGCGTGGCCGGGATGTCGCCTATAACAGAGCGCGTCTGACAAGGGAGGTCGCGTCGATGACGATCTGGCGGAACGCCCTGCGCGGGCTTGCGGGAGTGATGGTGCTTGCTCTGGTCGCGTGCGGCGGCGACGGCGAAGGCCCTGACCATGTCAAGATGCCGGCCTTCGCCATGCCGGCTCTACCGCCGCCGCCATCCGGCCCGGCAGCACTCGATCCCGCCGCCCTGGCCGAGCCGCGTTACGACACTGTGCTCGTGTCCGGCGATCGCAGCCGGTCGGTGGGCGACGATGCGATCGAGACCTTGCACGATCAACTGACTGCGATTGGCACGCCGATCGAACGCCTGCATCCGTTGAGCGCCGATCCGAAGCATTTCGCCGAAGATTTCTATCTGACGCCGACCTCGCCGGTCGCTTCCAGGGGTGGCGGCGAATCGCGCGAGAGCCGCATCCGCAAGATTGCGGGCGGCACGGACCCGGCCTCGCCGGCGCTGGTGCTCCGCCGGATTCTCGATCTCGACGGCCGAAACGGCGGCGCCTGCCTCGTCTATCTGGTGAGCACGGCCGACGGCAAGTCGATGAAGCTGCGCGACGGCACGATCGGCCCGGATGAGTTGGACCGCGCACTGGGCGGCGGCTGTGCTGAGGCGCCGACCATCGTCGTGATTTCGGGCTGTGCGACCGGCGAATGGGCGGCGGCACCGATGGCGCGGCCCAATCGCCTGATCATGACCGCCTCGGCCGCCGGCCGTTCCGGTTTCGGCTGCGGCCCCAATGTCGGCTTCAACACATTCGACGAATGCTTTCTGGGCGCCACGGACGGCGCACCCGATTGGGCCTCGATCTTCACCCGGACCCGGCGCTGCGTGTTGCGGCGCGAGGCGCTGGTCGAACAGCCTTCGGTCGACCCGCAGATCTATCTGGGGCCGCTGGCCGCGACTTTGCCGGCCCCTTGGCGCAACGCTGCGGGTGCCGATGGCGTCGTTCGGCAGATCGTCTGGCGCCAGGGTATCGGCCGCTTCTCGATCGAGGGAACGCCGTATTTCCCGGTGCTGCGCCAGCGCAATCAGGCGGCACTCGAAGCCTATCGCCGGGCGCCGGCACCCAAGGCGCTGGCCCTGACGCTCGCCGGCACGGTCGCTTGGGCCGGAAGCACGATCGGCGGCGAGACGCCGGACGATGTCGCCCGCATCGCGCTTCAGCTCTGCGAATGGCAGTCCGACGGCGCCTGCATGCTCTATGCCCGCGGCGATGGCCTGGCCGCCAGCGGTGCCTCGGGCTTTCCGCCGCTGCATCCGCCCATGCTGGCGCGCGCCGGGACGTTCGAGGCCGATCTGGTGCCGTTTC
>JBAVTK010000020.1:0-24755 GCA_049696095.1 Aliidongia sp.
GCATCCAGGGCAACAGCCGAGGCAGGCCGGCCGGCCGCACCCGGAGCGGCCCGAGCGGTGCGAGCAGCAACCGGGGCAGGGACAGCAGCACGTCCGGCCGGGCCAGCGGGCGGATATGGTCGAGTGCGATATGGCCGGCATTGCCGAAGGAACAGCCGATCCCAGGCTCCCGTCGGTCGAACACGATCACCTCATGACCGTCGCGCTGAAGTGCCCGCGCCGTCGCCATGCCGATGATGCCGGCGCCGATAACGCCGATTTTAGCCATGAGCGCGATCAGCCAACTTGGAAACCGCCGCGCAGTGGATCGCGCTCATTGACGAAGATGGTGTTGAGGCCGTGCTGACGCGCCCAGCCGGCGATCGAGGGAACGATGCCGGGATGCGGACCGATTGTCGCCGCGGCTTCGACCCGTCCGTCGAACAGCGTGCCGATGATGCTTTCATGGATGAAATCCTGGCCAACCGAGAGTTGACCCTTGGCGGCGAGCTGCGCCATGCGTGCCGAGGTGCCGGTGCCGCAGGGCGACCGGTCGATCGCCTTGTCGCCATAGAACACGGCGTTGCGGGCATGCGCGCGCGGGTGGCGCGGCGCGTCGGTCCACATGATGTGATGAATGCCGCGGATCGTCGAATCGAGCGGATGGATCGCGTCGACCGCCTGGTTGACCGCTTCGCGCAGGCGGGGCGACAGGGTTTGAATCCCAATGGAGCCGAGTTGGTCGAGGCCGGGATAATTCGGCTGCGGCTCGACGATCGCATAGAAATTGCCGCCATAGGCGATATCGACGATCAATTCGCCCAGCCCCGGCACATCGAGCCGCACCCCGGCCGCGGCCAGATATGAGGGCACGTTGCGGATCCGCACCGAGTCGATCCACGGACCGTTGCGGGTGAATTCGGCGCGCACCGGCCCGGCCGGGGTGTCGAGCCGCAGCACGCCCTCCTCGGCCGGGCTGGCGAGCCCGTTTTCCAGTGCCATGGTGACGGTGCCGATCGTGCCGTGCCCGCACATCGGCAGGCAGCCCGTGACCTCGATGAACAGGATCGCGATATCACAATCCGGCCGGGTCGGTGGATACAGCAGCGAACCGGACATGACATCGTGCCCGCGCGGCTCGAACATCAGCGCGCGGCGGACCCAATCGAACCGCTCGACGAAATCCTGCCGCCGCTCGCTCATCGTCGCCCCGCGCAACATCGGGGCGCCGCCGGTCACCAGCCGGACCGGATTGCCGCAAGTATGGCCATCGAGGCAGGTAAAGCTGTAATTCCCGGCCGGCGGATCGGCGAAGGCGGTCATGGGGCATACCTCAATCGGGGAAAGGTTGTCGGATAGCCTGTGTTCTCAGGACGATCAGGTCAGCACTGGAGGCAGCGGCAGCGTCACGGTGCCTTCATTCACCCAGACCTGAAGGCTATCGGCGCCGAGATTTTCCCGCAAGTACCCGATCAGCCGATCATAAAGCTGTTGCTCGGGCCTTTGCCTGGCTTCAACGGATCGCGAAAATCCTGACCGATGGACCCCGCTTTGGGCAGTCGCGTGGCTAGAAACGCGCAGGCCTATAACCTCAGTCGGCGCCAGTAACCGTCCCTAGCGGTCGAGAGCGACAGGGCTTCGAGCGTATAAGACAGGGTTTGGGCGAAATCGCCTTGCAAGGCATGGTATGTCGCGAGCCAGAAGATGACTGGCTGGTTTATTGCACGTAAACCCGCACCACGCCATCGGCACCCGCCACGGTATTCGCCGTGATCACACGGGTTTGCGGCAGGCCGAAGGCGGTCAGCGAGCGCACGACCGCATCGGCCTGACGCTGAGCCGTACTGGCGTCGAGCACGGCGCGGGTATGGTTTTGGTTGTGCTGGACCGAGGCCTCGACCACAAAGCGCGCCTCCGGCCGCTTGCTGAGCACGTTACTGACGGCGCTGTAGAGCGCATGCTCATAGATCGCATCGTCACTCACCCGAACCACGATAAGCGGCTTGTGGTGATGGAAATACGTCTTGGTCGGGCTGACCGTGCCAGTCGGGGCGGCATGGTGATGCGGCTTGCGGGCCTTCACCGGGGTGGCGTCGGGCGCGAGGGCTGCGGTTTGAGCGGGTGCCGCCGGATGGCCATTGTCCGAGAGTACGGTCGGGCGATGATGCGGCGGCGGCACGGTCCAGCCGGGCAGGGCCGCCGTCTTGAACGCGAGGTTGCCGCCCAGAAGCTGTCCGACCTCGATGGCGTGGGCGAGCGTCGCCAGATTGCGATGCTCGACCAGCAGCATTTCGTTTTGCCGATTGAGATCGTCGAGCATCAGGCCGAGCGTCAGTTCGAGGCTGGACGAGATGGCGCTGACCCGGCCGGAGTGCTTGATCAATTCGGCACGATCGGCATCGACGGCGCCGCGCAGGCTCATCGCGGCTCGGATCGATTGCGCCAGATAGGTCGCCTTGGCATCGTCGTCGGTGCAACTGGTGACGAGATCGCCGAGCCGCGCCGCCTCGCGATCCAAGCTGCCGAGCGATCCGCGCGCCGCCTGCCAGGCCGCGGTCAGTTCGGGATTGCCGGCGGTCGTCCCGGTTTCGAGATGCGCATTGATCTGCGCGATGCGGCCAAAATAGTCGGTCGAAAGCCCGGTTCGCTGCGTCTTGATATCCGACGCCGTGACACCGCACAGCCCGACGCTGACATCGAGTTGATCGACTTCCTGGCCAAGTTGCGCCGCCCGCGCGCCGACGCTGGTCGAGGGCACCGAAACGGCCGAGGCGGGCGATACCGACGGCGTATCGGCATCGGTCGTGACCGCCAGTGCCAAAGGGGGATTCTGCACGACGCCGGCATCGGGTGCGGCGCTGTGGGGCTGCGGTACTGTGCAACCCGCAAGCAAACCAATCAGCGCAGATGCCGGGAGAAGTCGATGGATCCTCATGGTCGAAATTGCTCCAGAGCAAATTGCACTTTTTCTAAGAAATGCCTTGCCGTGGAGGCTTCTGTCAAACGATGAGTTGGAGAAAAGCCGAAATCGAACGCTTTTTACGTTCGAACAGCGGGGCTTCCATGCTCGTGAGCGCCGTGGCGTGGCCTTCTTGCATCACCATCGCCCGCCCATCGCCGCATGGCCGGCTCGGTCAATTTTTCGACTTATCGACCAAGCGGTTGGCCGCGATCCACGGCATCATGGCGCGCAGCTTCTCGCCGACCTGTTCGATCGGATGCTCGGCATTGCGCCGCCGGGTCGCCTTGAAGCTGGGCAGGCCGGCCTTGTTCTCCAACACCCAGTCGCGGGCAAAGCGACCGGATTGGATATCGTCGAGAATGCGCCTCATCTCGCCCTTGACGCGGTCGTCAATCACCCGGCTGCCGCGTGTGTAATCGCCATATTCCGCCGTGTTCGAGATCGAATAGCGCATATTGGCGAGGCCGCCCTCATAGATCAGATCGACGATCAGTTTGACCTCGTGCAAACACTCGAAATAGGCCATTTCCGGCGCGTAGCCGGCCTCGACCAGCGTTTCGAATCCGGCGGTGATCAACGCGGAAAGACCGCCGCACAGCACGGCCTGCTCGCCGAACAGATCGGTCTCGCACTCCTCCTTGAAGCTGGTCTCGATCACGCCGGCCCGCCCGCCGCCGATCGCCGAGGCATAGGACAAGGCGATTTCGAGCGCATTGCCCGACGCGTTCTGCTCGACCGCGACCAGGCACGGCACGCCGCCGCCCCGCAGATATTCCGAACGCACGGTATGGCCCGGCCCTTTGGGGGCGACCATGAAGACATCGAGATCCGGGCGCGGCTCGATCAGCCGGAAATGCACGTTGAGGCCATGAGCGAAGGCGAGGGCCGCGCCCTCGCGTAGATTGGGCTTCAGATCCTGCTCCCAGAGGTCGGCCTGCAACTCGTCGGGGGTCAGCACCATGACGAGATCGGCGCCGCCCGTCGCTTCGGACGCGCTCCTGACCGTAAAACCGGCGGATTCGGCTTTGCGCGCGGTGGCCGAGCCGGGGCGCAGGCCGATGACGATATCTCTGACGCCGCTATCCTTCAGGTTGTTGGCGTGGGCGTGGCCCTGACTGCCATAGCCGATGATCGCGATCCGCTTGGCCTTGATCAGATTCACATCGGCATCATGGTCGTAATAGACGCGCATTCGGCTGATTCCTTGGTTGGCCCTTGTGAATTTATCGCGATCGCACCGCGGGAAATTGCGGCGACGCCGGTGCGGGTCAGTTCGGCCAGACCCAGCGGCGCCATGAGTTTGACGAAGGCATCGAGCTTTTCCGGTGAGCCGGTGACCTCGAACACAAAGGACTCGACGGTGGAGTCGACCACGCGTGCGCGGAAAATATCAGCGAGGCGCAACGACTCGATGCGCTTCTCGCCGATCGCCGCGACCTTGACCAGCGCCAATTCGCGCTCGATATGCGGGCCATTCTCGGTCAGATCGTGGACCGAATGTACCGGCACCAGGCGGGCAAGCTGCGCCTTGATCTGTTCGACCACCATCAGCGTGCCGTTCGTGACCAGGGTGATTCGCGAGATTTCGGCGGTCCCGTCCACTTCGGCCACGGTCAGGCTTTCGATATTGTAGCCGCGCCCGGCGAACAGCCCGATGACGCGCGCCAGCACGCCCGGCTCGTTATCGACCAGCACGGCAATGGTGTGACGTTCGATGGACGCTTCGCCGATCATCATGGCTTCGCCTTTTATTTCGCCCGGCACTGGTCGTCAGACCAGCACCATCCCTTCATCCGATGCTCGTCCGCAGCCGAGCGTATCGTCGGGACCGAGCAACATCTCGTTATGCGCGGAACCCGGCGGAATCATCGGAAAGCAATTCTCGGCCTGATCGACCGCGACATCGACGATCACCGGCCCCGGTGTCTCGATCATGCGCGCAATCACCGAATCCAGCTCGGCGACGCTATCCGCCCGCAGACCGGTTGCGCCGAACGCCTCGGCCAATTTGACGAAATCGGGCAGCGCCTGCGAATAGGTTTCGGAATAACGACCGCCATGGTTCAACTCCTGCCATTGCCGGACCATGCCCATATAGCGATTATTGAGGATGAAGATCTTCACCGGCAGCTGGTATTGGCCGAGAGTCGCCATCTCCTGAATATTCATCAGGATTGAGGCCTCGCCCGCGATGTCGATCACCAGTGCGTCCGGGTGGGCGATCTGCACGCCCAGCGCGGCCGGCAGGCCATAGCCCATGGTGCCGAGCCCGCCCGAGGTCAGCCAATGATTGGGCCGCTCGAATTTGAAATGCTGGGCCGCCCACATCTGGTGCTGGCCGACTTCGGTGGTGATGAAGGTCTCGCGGCCTTGGGTCGCGGCATAGAGCCGTTCGATCGCGTATTGCGGCTTTATGACCGGATCGCCGCGTCGATAGGCCAGGCAATTGCGTGCCTGCCACTCGGCGATCTGCGCCCACCAGCGGCCGAGCGCCTTTTGGTCGGGCCGGCACTGAAGCACCGTCCAGCGCTCCAGGATCGCCGCCAGCACCCTGGCGCAATCGCCGATCACCGGCAAATCGACCCGGACATTCTTATTGATCGAGGATGGATCGATATCGATATGAATTTTGAGCGAGTGCGGCGAAAACGCGTTCAGCCGCCCGGTCACCCGATCGTCGAACCGCGCGCCGACGCACAGCATGATGTCGCAATCATGCATGGCGTTGTTGGCCTCGAAAGTGCCGTGCATCCCGACCATGCCGAGAAAGCGCGGATCGGCGGCCGGCAGCGCACCCAGCCCCATCAAGGTGAGGGTGCAGGGAAAACCCGTGCGTTCGACCAATTCGGCCAGCAGCCGGCTCGCTTCCGGCCCGGAATTGATCACGCCCCCGCCGGCATAGATGATCGGCCGCTTCGCGCCGGCCAGGGCGGTGACCGCCTGATCGATTGCGGCCGCCTCGGGCACGATACGCGGTCGATATGTCCGATGCACGACGCTTTCCGGCGGGGTATAGGGCGCCGCTGCGGTCAAGATATCCTTGGGCAGATCGATCACCACCGGGCCGGGCCGGCCATTGCGGGCGACCCAGAATGCCTCGTGGATCGTGCGGGCGAGCTTGTTCGAATCCTTGATCAGATAATTATGCTTGGTGCAGGGCCGGGTGATGCCGGTGGTATCGGCTTCCTGAAAGGCGTCGTTGCCGATCAGATGCGTCGGCACCTGACCGGTCAGGCAAATGATCGGCACGGAATCCATCAGCGCATCGGTCAATCCGGTGACGGTGTTGGTGGCACCCGGCCCGCTGGTGACCAGCACCACGCCGACCTTGCCGGTCGAGCGGGCATAGCCCTCGGCGGCATGGACCGCCGCCTGCTCGTGCCGCACCAGGATATGGCGCAGCCGGTTCTGCCGATAGAGCGCGTCGTAAAGCGGCAGCACCGCGCCGCCCGGATAGCCGAAAATCACCTCGACATTCTGGTCGGTCAGCGCCTTTAGAACGACTTCCGCGCCATTCAATCCGAGTTCGGTTTCGCCGCAGGTCATTTTTCCGGCCCGCCATGCTGCAATGCGAAAAGTTTAAGCGGGGCAGGGCCGTGGGGTCAAGTGGCTTTGCAAATTATCTGACAAATTTTGTGAATGAAACTTTCTGAATATTTCTCTGTTAGTGTCTGCGCCGCCGGCATTTGATGCCGGAACCAGGTGAATTGCCGTTTCGCGTAGCGCCGCGACGCTTGTTGCGCCTGCGAAATGGAGCCGTCGAGCGTCAGGTCGCCCGAGAGATAGCCGGCCAATTCCGGCACACCCACCGCCTTCATCACCGGCAAGGCCGGATCGAGACCGCGCGCGACTAAGGTGCGTACCTCATCGACCGCCCCGGCCGCGATCATGCGGGCAAAGCGGGCATCGATTGCGGCATAAAGCGCCTCGCGCGGCGGCAGCAGGGTGAAGATCAGCGGATCGAGACCGGTCGGGGCAGGAGGTTGGGCTTGCTGCCATTCCGCCAGCGGCCGCCCGGTCGCCGCCGCGACCTCATAAGCGCGAATCAGCCGCTGGCTGTCACCGACTGCGATCCGTGCCGCCCCGGCTGGATCGAGCCGGGCGAGTTCATCGCGAAACGCCGCACCGCCCAATTCGGCATGACGCTGCCGCGCCGTCTGCCGGACCTCATCGGGAATCTCGGGGACCGGCGCGATGCCGTAGAGCAGGCTGCGCAGATAAAGCCCGGTGCCGCCGCACAGGATCGGCAACCGCCCGGCGGCGGCCGCGGCATCGATCTCCTGCCGCGCCAATTCGGCCCAGCGCGCGGCGGTGCATAATTCGGCGGCGTCGAGCACGCCATACAGTCGATGCGGCGCGCGCGCCAGATCGGCCGCGTCCGGGCGGGCCGTAACGATGGCGAGATCGGAATAGACCTGCATCGAATCGGCATTGATGATCGTGCCGCCGACTGCCTCGGCCAGCCGGAGTGCCAAGGCCGATTTGCCGCTCGCGGTCGGCCCGGCGATGACTATGGTGCGGATGGTCATGGGAAAAGTCATAGCAGGATGGCCAGCGCTTGCAAGTGCTGCGCCGAGCGTCGATAAAGCGGGGCCATGCAAAATCGTGTCCTGACCCTGATCGCCGCGGAAAGCGGTACACCGCTCGATCCCGAAATCGTGGCCGAGCTGCGCCGGATTCTGCACGGGCTCGGTGCCGAAATCGGTTCGCCGGTCTGGCTGAAGCCGGGCTTTGTCTGCGACCTCGATTATGCCGATCTGCATGATGATCAGGCCGATGCCGCCGCCCGCCGGATGCTCGGCGATCGGCCGGTCGATGTCGTGGCCCAGCCCAAAGCCGAGCGGCGCAAACGCCTGCTGGTCGCCGATATGGAATCGACGCTGATCCGCAACGAAATGCTCGACGAACTGGCCGACTATGTCGGCGCGCGCGCGCAGG
This sequence comes from Aliidongia sp., assembly GCA_049696095.1. Taxonomy (GTDB): domain Bacteria; phylum Pseudomonadota; class Alphaproteobacteria; order ATCC43930; family CGMCC-115725; genus JAXDMU01. Next base: position 7,880 of record JBAVTK010000020.1, read on the forward strand.
TCGCCGATATCACCGCGCGGGCAATGAATGGCGAGCTGGATTTCGACGGCGCGGTCGAGGCGCGCGTGGCACTGCTCGCCGGTCTGCCGGCCAGCGTGCTCGAAGACTCGGCGGCGCGGATCGAAGTGATGCCGGGCGCACAGGCACTGATCGCGACGATGCGGGCGAATGGCGCGGCGACTGTCCTGGTTTCCGGCGGCTTTCGGTTTTTCACGCGCAAAGTTGCCGGGATGCTCGGGATCGACGCCGAATTCGGCAATGATCTGGTAATCGAGGCGGGCAAACTGACCGGCCAAGTGACCAAGCCGATCCTCGGCCGCCAAGCCAAATACGATACGTTGATCCGCGAGACCGCCGCCGCCGGCTTGCCGCTCGCTGCCAGCCTCGCGGTCGGTGACGGCGCCAACGACCTCGACATGATCCTCGCTGCCGGTCTCGGCATCGCCTTCCACGCCAAACCCACTGTCGCCGCCCGGGCGAAATGGCGCATCGAGCATGGCGATCTGACGGCGCTGCTCTATGCCCAGGGCTATCGTGCGGACGAGATCGTCGGGGGCTGAAGAAACGCTGCATGCTCGAGAGCGGGCAAGCCTTGACGGTCGCACCGGGCTCTGGTGTCCGACTCGGCGGCAATATGGTTCAGTTGGTCCCGAAGCCCGCTTCCCAGGATGCAGCCGAATGACCGATGAACCCGATAGCTTCGTCCTACAGCACCTCCGCGCCATCAGGACCGACCTAGCCGCGTTGCGCGAGGACGTGAAGGACATCAAGCGCCGCATGACATCGTTGGAAACTGCCGTCGGCAGCATGGCTGCCACCGAATTAAGCCATTACGCCAACGGAGCACTGCGCGCCGGCTTGACCTTACCGAGGCAGGATGATGACCACCGTTCCCTTTGACACCCTGAAGCTTGCCGATCGCCTTCAGGGGAGTGGGGCATCGCGGAACAGGCCCGTGGTGCGGCAACGCCTTGGCCGAAGCGATGACCGAGGTTTCCGCTATGAAAGGGGATCTTGTGAGTCTTGCCAGCAAAGCGGACGTATCCGACGCGAAAACCGACATCATCAAGTGGATGTTCGGCACGATCGGCTTTCAGACCGTGATCATCATAGGGGCGGTTGTTGCCCTCGCGCGCCTGTCTTACCCTTGACCTTTCAGCCCGTCCCGGCCGCTCGTACTACGCGCGCGACGCTCGCCAAATCGGGGGAGATCGAAATGCCCGACGGTGGGGCAGGAACCCCAATCCACCGTGCCGATCGCCCGGTGTCTGCGCGCCAAACGGACAATAAAATGACCGCGTCACGGGCGACTGCAATTGCTACGGCCTATCCCCAGTCGCACCGACGGGCGTTGTCCGCTGGGCCGCCGTTTGAATTAAGTGCAGTGGTACCGTAATTCTGATCCACTGCAAGCAGTGCAGTGTCAATAAATCAAAACCGAGACGGGGGTGAGTCGTGCCGTATGTGAATAACCAAGGTGTCCGTATCCGCTACGAGGTTGTAGGAGTAGGTCCGTCTCTCGTTCTGCATCACGGAACCTTCGGCTGTTTGGAGAATTGGGAGGATTTTGGCTATCTGAGTGCATTAAAGACGCGCCACCAGCTAATCCTTGTGGATGCGAGGGGGCACGGAGCGAGCGATAAGCCACACGATCCATCGGCATACGATCTCGGCAATCGTGTAGCGGATGTGACCGCGGTGTTGGATGAGCTGGAGATTCGCCAAACCGATTATTTCGGGTTTTCGTTGGGAGGCTGGATTGGCTTTGGGCTGGCTATGCATGCGCCGAAACGCATTCGTTCGCTGATCCTCGGCGGGGCTCACCCATACGCCGAAAATATGCAGGCGTTCCGGGACCTGATGCCGCAGGACGCCGCTACGTTTATCGCGATACTTGAGAAGGTTTTCGGCCCTCATATGACTCCGGCAATTCGGGCACGTCTCCTGGCCAATGATCTCAAAGCCCTGTTGGTCTTGACCCAAGACCGGGCCTCGCTTGCGGACGTGTTGCCAATGATGGCCATGCCGTGTTTGCTCTTCGCAGGAGACTCCGATCCACGCCTGCCCCAAGTGCATGAGTGCTTAAATGGGCTCAGTAACGGAACGTTCTTCTCGGTACCAGCAAGCGACCATCTGGCTTCGTTTGCTCGAAGCGATCTGGTGTTGCCTCATGTCAGCGCTTTTTTAGCCGAACTTCGCCAATAACGATCGCTGCGTGCGGTCATGGCCTCATGCAGATCTGCACGTAAGTAGCGCCGACAAGGTAAACTCAATTGCCCAAAGGATAATCATTCATGAGGAAGTTTTTGATCTCTTCGTCCTGTGTTGCCTTTGCGCTCGGTGGTTTCAGCGTTGCTGTCGCATCCGGCGATCAGAACGTCCAGGCGCTTGCCTGGCAACCGTCTGCTGGGCATATGCAAGTGCCAATATGGCCGGATGCGGTCCCAGACGCGCAGTTTAGCGCAAAACCAGGCACCGAGATCATGAAGATAGACCCAGCAGACTTCATTGCCGGTAAAACCATTCAAGAGGTGGATAACGTCTCGCAGCCTACGATGACGGTGTATTCACCAGAAGAAAAGAATACAGGCACTGCCATTGTTGTATTTCCTGGCGGAGGCTATCACGATCTTGCCATTGATCTTGAGGGCACAGAGGTTTGTGATTGGCTAACACCCAAGGGGATCACCTGCGTATTGTTGAAATATCGCGTACCATTCTCGGGGCCCCATTGGGATGAAAAGTGTAACTGTCATATAGAGCCAAAAGCGCCAATGGCGCTGGAAGATGCGCAAAGAACCATGGGGCTTTTGCGCCTTCACGCCGCGGAATTTCACATCGATCCGCACAAGATTGGTGTGATAGGGTTCTCCGCTGGCGGGCATTTGGTCGCCTCGATCAGCACGCATTTTGAGGCCAGGGCGTATGCTGCCATCGATGCGGCGGACAACGAAAGCTGCCGCCCAGATTTCGCCATTGCCCTTTATCCTGGGCACTTGTCCCTGGCTAAAAACACGATCTCGTTGAATCCCGATATCGACAGTCACATCACCCCGCAGACGCCACCGACGTTCCTATTGCAGAACGAGGACGACGATGTGGATCGCGTCGAGGACGCACTGAGCTATTATATGGCGCTGAAGAAGGCTGGGGTTCCCGTAGAACTGCACTCTTACGCGCGAGGCGGCCATGCGTTTGGACTGCGGCGGACGAAATTTCCGGTGTCGCGGTGGCCCCAATTAGTAGAGACTTGGATGATGAGCCTGGAGATGATCTCGGAATAACTTTCGTCCATCGCGCCTTGCCTCTCGATCGACGCTCTGTCCGGAGTGAAGCATTGGCAACCCCCTACGCCGATTTCTTACCGACCGCTTCGGCCAGCACGCTTGTCACGAAGGCGTTGAGGGAAACACCCTCGCGGGCGGCGATGATTTTCAGCTTTTCGTGCAAGCTGCGCGGCGCACGCTGACGCCATTGCCCCAAGGCGGCCGGGCTTGGAACATCGCGTCCCAATTGGCGGGCTGCGTCCTGCCATTCAGCGATGGCGTTCTGCACATCGGCCAGCGCCGCCTCGCGGGTTTCGCCGTCGCCCATGCAACCGGGCAAGGCTGGAACGGACGCCAGCCAGCCGCCGCCGTCAGCGTCCGCCAGCGGTTCTACCAGAATCGCATATTCAGTCTGCTTCGCCATCGCCTCGCCTCTCGATCATCGCCAGCAGTTTGCGAATATAGACCGGTTTGATTGGCCGCTTTGCCGGGATGGTGAGAATCGCTTCCTCATCCGCCGCCGTGATTTTCCAATGCTTGCCGCCGCCCGTCGGCGGCAAGCATTGCCAGCCCAATCCGCCGCAAAGCCGTTCGATGTCCTGAATGGTCCAATCCCCTGCCGGGTTCCGCCGCATCCGGGTCAGCAGCTTGTCAGCCTTGATCATGAATATGGATACCGCATACGGTGTCAAATTTCAAGATGGCCGGATTTAAAAGCGCTCATGGAACCCTGGCATCACGGGGCCACAGCGTAAATATCGTGCCCGTCTTCATTGAGCGTGGCCCGCCATTTCACGCGGTCTTGCTGCGGATGAACGCGCCCAGTTTCGCGATCGCTTCGCGCCCTTCCTGGAGATGCGGGTAATAGAAATGCCAGGAATGGACCATCTCGTCCCACACTTCCAGAACGCTTTCGACGCCGTGCGCACGCGCCCGCTGGTCGAGCCGGATGGAATCGTCGAGGAGCATTTCGATCGAGCCGACCTGGGTCAGGAGCGGCGGCAGCCCGGTCAGATCGGCGTAAAGCGGCGAGGCCAGGGGCGTCTTCAAATCGCGCTCGCCCAGGTAAAATTTCGCCATGTCGAGCAGCCAGGACTTTTCCATGGACGGGTCTTGCCCGGCGAGCGCGTCGACCGAGGCGCCGGTATGGGCCAGATCGGTCCAGGGTGAGATCAGGACGGCGGCGGCCGGCATCGGCAGCCCCTCTTTGCGCGCCTGGACCAGGGTTGCAACTGTCAGCCCGCCGCCGGCCGAATCGCCCGCCACGATCAGTTGCGCCGGATCCTGGCCGCGCGCCAGAAGCGCGGCATAGGCGGCCAACGCATCGTCGAGGGCGGCGGGAAATGGGTGCTCCGGCGCCAAGCGGTAGTCGAGCACGATCAGCGTCGCGTGGGCGGCCTCGACGATGGCGCCGGCCAGATGTCGATAGAGCGCCGGCGATCCGATCGCATAGCCGCCGCCATGCAGATAGAGCAATGTCCGGCCCGGCACCGCAGCCGCGCCGGTCACCCGCTCGGCCGAAACGCCGCCGACCGTAACCGCCTCAACCGTGATCCCGGTCGGCAGCGGGAACATCGGCGTGTTGCCGTCATAGAACTTGCGCAACGCCGCCAGATCGAACGGCCCCTCAATATTTTCGGCTTCGATCATCCGGCGGACGGTCTCGATATCCTTACTTGCCATGTCGTCGTCTCCGGTCGGGGGTTCGCATGGAAATAGCATGGGGCTGTGGAATGCCACGAGCCTTTGCGCGCAGCCTGGGCGGCAATTGGATTTAAAAAAATCGCTGGAACGGCTGCTCCGGCAGGCCCATGATCGCCAGGCCACTTCCGGTTTGGATTTTCCGATGGCAGTGATTTCGGCGGCAGCGACGATGATGGGTTCGCATAACGCGGCGGGCGGCCAGTTTACCGACTACGTGGTGGAACAGCTCGCACCGCTCGGCTTTGTCGCGACAAAGCGTTTTTTCGGCGGGATCGGGCTGTATCGCGATGCGATTCTGTTCGGGATGATCTGGGACGAGACGCTCTATTTCCGCGTCGATGGCGCAAGCCGCCCGCACTACGAAGCGGCGGGTGGCCAGCCGTTTCGTTATGCGACCAAAACCGGCACCCGCGTGATCGCGGGGTTTTTCACCGTGCCCGAGGGTTGGTTTGAGGAGCCCGATGAGCTGTGCGGCTGGGCACGGACGGCTGTTGCCGCCGTAGCCGCCGCCAAGGCGCAAAAAGCATCCCGCAAGCGCGCCCGATAGTCAGACTGCGCCGTCCGGGCCGATTTTCACCAGCATCTTGCCGGCATTGGTGCCGCTGAACAGGTTGAGGAACGCCTTGGGCGCGTTCTCTAGCCCGTGCTCGACTGTTTCCTGCCATTTCAGCTTACCCGCCTTGATGAGGCTGGCCGCTTCGCTCAGGAAGTGCGGCATCTGATCGAAATGGTTCGACACGATAAAACCTTGCAACCGTAGGCTCTTGCCGACGATGACCATCAGGTTGGAGGGGCCGGGCCGCGGGGTCGTATCGTTATATTGCTCGATCATGCCGCACATCGCGACCCGGCCGAACGGCTTCAGATTATTAAGCGCCGCTTCGAGATGGGCGCCGCCGACATTCTCGAAATAGACGTCAATGCCTTTGGGGAAGGCGGCCTTGACCGCCGCATTGAGATCGCCGCAGGTCTTGTAATTGATCGCCTGGTCGATGCCGGCCTCTTCCTCAAGCCAACGGCATTTATCGTCCGACCCGGCGCTGCCGATGACGGTGCAACCATGCGCCTTGGCTAGCTGGCAGACCACGGTGCCGACCGCACCGGCCGCGGCGGATACGAACACCGTCTCGCCATCCTTGAGGCTGGCGATCTTGAACAGCCCGACCCAAGCGGTCAGGCCGGGCATACCGAGCGTGCCCAGGAACGCCTGAACCGGTGCCAGAGACGGATCGATCTTCTGAAAATAGCCGGCCGGGGCGACGGCGTACTCGCGCCAGCCCAGCATGCTCGCGACATAGTCGCCGACCGCTAGGCCGGGCGCCATGGACGCGACGACCTGGCCCACGGCACCGCCTTCCAACGCCGCCCCGATCTTGAAGGGCGGGACATAGCTTTCGCGATTCGTCATCCGGCCGCGCATATAGGGATCGACCGACATCCAGATATTGCGGACCAGGACTTCGCCGTCGCCGAGTGGTGGCAGTTCGATGGTCGCCAGTTCGAAATTAGCGGTGGTCGGCAGCCCCAGCGGTTGCGCGGTCAGACGGACTTCCTTCGAGACGATGGTCGGCATGGCGTCCCTCCCGATCGACCGCGCCGGGATGGCGCGGACATGCTGTGCGGCCAGGTCAGACCTGGCCGTGGCAGTGCTTGTATTTCTTGCCCGAGCCGCAGGGGCAGGGTGCATTGCGGGCAACGCGCGGGCCGGCCGATGCGGGTGTGGCTGGTCCGTCGGTGCCGGTCGCGTGCTGTTCCATCTCGCCTGCTTCGGTGTCGAAGGCGGGATGGAGCGCTGTCATGCGCACCGGGCGCGGCATTGGTATTTCCGGTGCGGTGGCGCTGCTGCGCAATTCGATGCGCGCCAGCAGGCTGGTCACCTGCTCACGCAGACCGTCCAGCATCTGCTGAAACATCTCGAACGCTTCGCGCTTGTACTCGTTCAGCGGGTCGCGCTGTGCGTAGGCGCGCAGATTGATACCTTGGCGCAAATGATCGAGGGCGAGCAGATGTTCCTTCCAGGTTTGGTCGAGAATGTTCAGCAACACACTCCGCTCGACCGACCGCATGGTCTCAGCACCATAGGATGTCTCCTTATCCGCGACGCGGGCTTCGACCGCTTCGGTGATGCGGGTGCGGATCGCTTCCTCGGCGATGCCCTCTTCCTTGGCCCAGTCCACGACCGGCAGGTCCAGCCCGAAGATGCGCAGGCACTCTTCGTGAAGGCCGGTCATATTCCATTGCTCGGAATAGGCATGATCCGGAATCGCGCGGGCGACCATCGTTTCGATCGTCGAGAGCCGCATATCCTCGATCATCGCCAGCACCTCGGCCGAACCCATGATCTCCTTGCGCTGCTCATAGACGACCTTGCGCTGATCGTTCATCACGTCGTCGTACTTCAGCAGCTGCTTGCGGATCTCGAAATTGCGCGCTTCGACCTTCTGTTGCGCCTTTTCCAGCGCCTTGTTCATCCAGGGATGGACGATCGCCTCATTCTCCTGGATGCCGAAGCGCTGTAGCCAGCCATCCATGCGCTCCGACCCGAAGATCCGCATCAGATCGTCATCAAGCGAGACGAAGAATTTCGACGCGCCGGGATCGCCCTGGCGCCCCGACCGGCCGCGCAGCTGATTGTCGATGCGGCGGCTTTCGTGCCGCTCGCTGCCGAGCACGAAGAGGCCGCCGGCCTGAACCACGATCTCGCGGTCGCGCGCGATCTCGGCCTTGATCTCGTCAATGCGGCGAGCGCGCTCGTCCGGGTCGGTCACCTCAGACAATTCCTGGCGAATCCGCATGTCCAGATTGCCGCCGAGCTGTATATCGGTGCCGCGGCCAGCCATGTTGGTGGCGATGGTCACGCCGCCCGGCCTGCCGGCCTGGGCCACGATATAGGCTTCCTGCTCGTGATAGCGGGCATTCAGCACTTGGTGCGGAATCTTGCCGGCCTTGAGAAACTCGGCCAGCGCCTCGGATTTCTCGATCGAGACGGTGCCGACCAGCACCGGCTGCTGACGGGCGAGGCATTCCTCGACCTGCGTGCGAATCGCGGTGAATTTTTCCTTCTGCGTCCGATAGACCTCGTCGTCGGAATCCTGCCGCTGCACCGGCACGTTTGTCGGGATTTCGATGACTTCGAGCTTGTAGATGTCGGCGAATTCGCCGGCCTCGGTCATCGCCGTACCGGTCATGCCGGACAGCTTCGGATAGAGCCGGAAATAATTCTGGAACGTGATCGAGGCGAGAGTTTGGTTCTCGTTCTGGATCTCGACCCGCTCCTTGGCCTCCAGTGCCTGATGCAGCCCTTCGGAATAACGCCGGCCATCCATCATGCGACCGGTAAATTCGTCGATGATGATGACTTTATTGTCCTTGACGATGTAATCGACGTCGCGCGTGAACAGCTTGTGCGCGCGGAGCGCCTGGTTCACATGATGGACCAGCGAGACATTGTTGATGTCGTAGAGCGTGCCTTCGGCCATGAGGCCCGACTCGGTCAACAGCCGCTCCATCGTCTCGACACCGACCTCGGTCAGCGTCACGGCGCGCTGTTTTTCGTCCTTCTCGAAATCCTCGATCGCAAGCCGGGGAATCAGCACGTCCACCTTGGTATAGAGTTCTGAATTGTCTTCGGTCGGGCCTGAGATGATGAGCGGCGTGCGCGCCTCATCGATCAGGATCGAATCGACCTCATCGACCACCGCGAAATTGAAGGCGCGCTGAACCATCTCCTCGCGCCGGAATTTCATATTATCGCGCAGATAATCGAAGCCCAGCTCGTTGTTGGTGCTGTACGTGATGTCGCAGGCATAGGCCTCGCGCCGCTCGTCATCCTGGAGATCATGGACGATCACGCCCACCGTGAGTCCCAGGAAACGATGGACCTGGCCCATCCATTCCGAATCGCGCTTGGCGAGATAATCATTGACCGTGACGACATGAACGCCCTTGCCGGCAAGGGCGTTCAGATACACGGCGAGCGTCGAGACCAGCGTCTTGCCCTCGCCGGTCTTCATCTCTGCAATCATGCCGCGATGCAGCACCATGGCGCCCATCATCTGAACGTCGTAATGGCGTTGACCGAGCACGCGTTTAGCCGCTTCGCGCACGGTTGCGAAAGCATCCGCCAGAAGATCGTCGAGGGTTTCGCCCTGCTCCAGCCGCTCACGGAACAAGCGAGTCCGATCCGCCAGCGCCGCGTCATCCAGCGCTTCCAGTTCGGCTTCGAGCACGTTGATCGCTCGAACGTCGCCGCTCAACCCTTTCAAGAACCGATCGTTTGCAGAACCAAAGAGCCGCCGGGCAAGGGCACCAAGCATCAATACCTCTAAATAAGGAGAGCCGGAACCTGCGCCCCGGTCGGGCCTGAGACATAGGGAGAACCGCCGAGGAAGTCAATCTTCGCCCAGGCGAGGAGTTTACTTGGCGAGCCTATTGTGCTTTATGGCGCGGATCCGATGCCCGTGAGGGCGCCGTTTTCGCCGGAGCGCTGTGTGCGCTCTTCCGCCCGCCCGATCACCCAAGGATCTTTCATGCCTCGTCTGCCGTCCCCTTCGAGCCTGCGGCCCGCCGTCTTGGCGTTGCTGCTGGCGCTGCCTTTTGCCGCACAGGCAGCCGAAGCGCCCAAGCAATCGGCCCCGGCCGCCGATCCGGTCGTTCTCAAGATCAACGGCAGCGATATCCATCGCTCCGACATCATCGCACTTCAGAAGAGCATCGGCCAGCAGGCGGCGGGCATGCCGCTTGACCAGTTCTATGACCGCGTTACGGAGCGGCTGATCGCCACCAAGCTTTTGGGCGATGCCGCCAAGGCTGCCAAGCTCGACAGCGACCCGGAGGTGAAGACCGAACTCGACAAGGCCAAGGAGCAGATCCTTACCCGCGTCTATGTCAGTCATCTGCAAGCCAAGGCGGCGACCGATGAGGCGGCCAAGGCGCTTTATGACAAGACGATCAAGACCCAGGCCGGCAAGCCCGAGATTCACGCTCGTCACATCCTGGTGAAGACCGAGGACGAGGCCAAGGCAATCATCGCCGAACTCGACAAGGGGGGTGATTTCGCCAAGCTGGCTGACGAAAAGAGCACCGACAAGGGGGGCAATGGTGGTGATCTCGGCTGGTTCGCCAAGGAACAGATGGTTCCGGAGTTCTCCGACGCGGCGTTCAAGCTGACGACCAAGGGCGAATACACCAAGACCCCGGTCAAGTCGCAGTTCGGCTGGCACGTCATCAAGCTTGAGGACACGAGGATCTCGCCGCCGCCGAGCTTCGATGAGGCGAAAGACAAGCTGAAGGGCGAAGTCGCCAACGAAGCGATCGACGCCAAGATCAAGGAACTGCGCGGCAAGGCCAAGATCGAGCAATTCGCGCTCGACGGCTCGCCGTTGCCGGCCGCCGCGACCCCCGCCTCGGCGTCCACCTCGGCCGCCGCACCGGCACCGGCCAAGAAGTAACACTGATCGCCTAGCGCGGCCCGACCAGTCCTTTTCTCGCGGAGCGAGGAAGGGGCTGACCGGGCCGATCGTGCGAATTGGGCTTTCCCGAGCAGTTTCCATAAGATAAAGCCGATGTCCGACCTGAAATCCCCGCTTGCCCCTGCTGAATTTCCTACGTTGCAACCGATCGCCGGTGTTCGCCTCGGCGCGGTCGCGTGCGGCATCCGCTACCGGAACCGCGTCGATTTGATGGTCGCCGTGCTCGAGCCGGGCAGCACGATCGCCGGGGTGTTCACGCGCTCGCGCGCGCCCGGCGCACCGGTCGTCTGGTGCCGCGAGATTCTGCCCCACGGCCGTGCGCGCGTTCTGGTCGTGAATTCCGGTAATTCGAACGTCTTCACCGGCCAGGCCGGGCGCAAAATCGTCGAGGAAACCGCGGCTGCCGCGGCCGAAGCCGCCGGATGCGCGCTCGACGAGGTCTTCATTTCCTCGACCGGGGTCATTGGTGAAGTGCCGCCGGGTGAAAAGATCGTGGCGGCGCTGCCCGGCGCCATCGCCGCGGTGACGGCCGACGGTTGGGACGCGGCGGCGCGCGCGATCTTGACCACCGACACCTTTCCCAAAGGTGCTACACGCACGGCGCGGATCGACGGCGTGGCCGTCACGATCAATGGCTTCGTCAAGGGCTCCGGCATGATCGCGCCCGATATGGCGACGATGCTGGGCTACGTCTTTACCGATGCGGCGATTCCGGCGCCGGTGTTGCAGGCGCTGCTGTCAGCCGGCACCGAGCGCTCGTTCAACTGCACCACGGTCGATGGCGACACATCGACCAGCGATACGGTTTTGCTGGTTGCCACCGGCAAGGCCGCGCACGGCCCGATCACGTCTTCCGCCGATCCGCGCCTCAAAAACTTCAAGCGTCAGCTCGACGATCTGCTGCGCGATCTCGCCATCCAGATCGTCCGCGACGGCGAGGGGGCTGAAAAACTCATCGAGATTCGGGTCACCGGCGCGGTCTCGGCGAAAAGCGCCAAGCGAATCGGCCTCGCCATCGGCAATTCGCCGCTGGTCAAGACCGCGATCGCGGCCGGCGACGCTAATTGGGGCCGCATCGTCATGGCGGTCGGCAAGTGTGGTGAGCGGGTCGAGCGCGATGTCTTGTCGATCGCCGTCGGCGGCACGCGAATCGCTGCTGAAGGCGGGCCGGTTCCCGGTTATGACGAAGCGCCGGTTGCCGCACATATGGCCGGCCGCGAGATTTTGATCGAAGTCGATATCGGGCTGGGCCGCGGCAAGGCGACGATCTGGACCTGCGACCTGACCCATCGCTATATCGATATCAATGGCAGCTATCGCAGCTGACGGTGGATCGCGGCGGCTCGTCCTGGTCGCCGCGGTCGCCCTGATCGATACCGATGGTCGCGTATTGCTGGCCAGCCGGCCGCCAGGCAAAGCCATGACGGGCCTCTGGGAGTTTCCGGGCGGCAAAATCGAGCCGGGCGAAACGCCGGAAGCGGCCCTGATCCGGGAACTCGCCGAGGAGCTGGGCCTTGACGTCAAGGCCAGTTGCCTCGCGCCGCTGACCTTCGCCAGCCATGGCTATGACAGCTTCCATCTGCTGATGCCGCTCTATGTCTGTCGGCGCTGGAACGGTACGGCGACACCGCGCGAGGGTCAGACCCTCGCCTGGGTCGCTCCGGCTCGGCTCAGCGATTATCCGATGCCTCCGGCCGACCGGCCGCTGATCGCGATGTTGCAGGATCTGCTTTAGGGCACTTCGACAAGCGGATTATTTAGGCTTCGCTCTGCTGAACGGCCGCTTGGGACATGGCCTTGCGTGCCGACGCCCGTCGCCATGCGAAGAAGCTGGCGCCCAGCAGTCCCGATACCGCCGAGATCGCACCGCTGCCGAAAATGACGTCACGGACCGGGAAAAGCTGAAACAATGTCGGTGTCATTAGATAAGCAATGAGGATGCCGCCAACCGACATCGCGCTCTGTACCCGAAAGACCGGCGCCAGGACATGCAGCGGAAAGCTGCTCTGCATCAGATCGAGCAGCGCCAGATCGCACAGCGGGCCGTTGATCGCCGTCAACGCGGCAATCACCATGAGGGTATGCAGATCGGGTGCGACCGCCATGCCCATAACACCAACGCCGAATACCACCCGTCCAAAGGTCAACCGCCAGGCCGGTCGATACTGCGGAAATGCAGCCACGATCAGATTGGTCAGGACATTGCCCACGCCATAGGCGCTGATCGCCAGACCATAAGCGGTCAGCGGTTCGGCCTGCGTTTCACGCATCAGCAATGCCAGGCCCAAAATCACGCCGGCGCCCCAGCAGCCATTGGTGATCGCGCTGCCGACGAAGCCATAAATCACCACCGGGTGGCCCCGCAAAGCGCGGAAACCCGCGGTCAGGCTGTCGGCGATACCGGCCAAGCCACGTCCTCGCGTCCGCGGGGCCGGTAGATCGAGTCGCCGTGCCACCACGAACACGGCACCCGCCGAGGCCAGAAAAGCACCGGCCGTGACGGTGAAGAACTGGATGACCGGCATGGCGCCGTTCAGCAAAGCGATCAGGCTCGGCCCCAAAATCCGGGCCAGCCGCCGCGTCGCATCGAACAGGCCATTGGTGCCGCGCCGGAGCGCAGGTTCAGGGGCGAGCACCGGTACGCTTGCCTGCAGGGCCGGGTCGAAACTCGATCCGACAACCGACGCACTCATCGCAACCAGCAGAAGCAGCGACAGATGCAGCGCACCAAACGCATGTGCGATCGGTAGGATCAGCACCAGCCCCGCGCGAACCAGATCGGCCGCGACCATGGTCCGCCCATGCATCCACCGGTCGGTGACAATGCCGGCGAATAGGCTGCCGAACAGATAGGATGCCGATTGCAAGGCCGACAGATACCCGGCATCGCTGCCGATCAGATCGACCGCGGTCCAGATGATGGCGACAGTGTAAAATTCTCCGCCGGTCGCCGCGAGCACTTGGCCCAGCCAGATCGTGCGGATCGAGGGTATGGCGAGTGCCTTGAGGATGGACATGGGGCGGGTAGTCGTCTCGGTTCCGGCGGGAACCCAACCCTGCCCGAGCGGACTGTACTGCGGCAGTGACCGTAATTCCGGGGCAGGGTTGCAAATGCCGGCCAGCACCAGGACCGGGGCCCAAGGCGCGACGGCCATGCGCGCGGGCACCGCTTTCGGCCTGTCAGCGACGGCCATGACGTGCTAGGATTGTGGTAACATCACGATGTCGCTCCAGATCCCCATCCTCCTCTTGCTGATCGTCCTAAACGGCATCTTCGCCATGGCCGAGCTGGCGCTTGTTGGCGCCCGCCGCACCAGGCTTCAGGCCGAGGCCGCCAACGGCAATAAAGGGGCCGAGGCGGCGCTTAAGCTGCTGCACGATGCCGGGCGCTTCCTGTCGACCATTTCGATCGGCATCACGACGATCAGTGTGCTGGTCTCGACCGTCGGCGGCGACAGTTTCGTCGAACCGCTGGCGGCACAACTGGCGACAATACCGCGCCTTACGCCTTATGCCCGTCCGCTCGCGATCGGCACGATCGTCGTGACGATCAGTTTCCTGTCGATCGTTTTTGGCGAATTGGTGCCAAAGCGGATCGCTCTGGCCAGTCCGGAGCGTCTTGCGATGGCAATGTCGCGCTTCATGACGTGGTTTGCCATGATCGCGATGCCAGCCGAACGGGTGCTGTCAGGCACGAGCACACTAGTGCTAAAAATTTTGCCCTTTACCAACCCCGGCAAGGTGCCGGTCGATGACACCGAAATTAACATGCTGATGCGCGAGGGGGCCGCATCGGGCGAGTTCGAACCGGCGGAATCGGCGATCGTCCAAATGGCACTTCGGCTGGGCGACCGGCGGGTCGATGCGATCATGACGCCACGGACCCAGGTCGAACTGCTCGATCTCGACGATGGCTGGGCGGTCAATAAGGAGCGGATACACAGCTCGCACCTGTCGCGGTTCCCCGTGGTCGAGGGCGGGCCGGACAAGATCGTCGGCATTCTTCAGGTCAAGGATCTGCTGGCGCTGGCTCTTGCAGGAGAGACGCTGGATATTCGTCAGGCGATCCACCTGCCGCTTTATGTCCCGAACACTGTCCCGGCGCTTCGTTTGCTCGAAACCTTTAAGAAATCCGGCGAAAAGCTGGCCATCGTGGTCGATGAATATGGTGACTTTGAAGGGATCGTGACACTGCACGACATTTTGCAGGCATTGGTCGGCGACATCGCCAATCCCGGCGAGCCCGAGGATCAGTCGATCGTGCGCCGCGAAGACGGTTCCTGGCTGATCGACGGGCTGACCCCGATCGACGAGGTGAAGGACGAGATCGGACTCAGGCACCTACCGGATGAAGAAAGCGGAGACTTTCACACGCTGGGCGGATTTTTGATGGCGCAAATGAAGCGCGTTCCCATGATCGGCGACCATATTCTAGTCGATCGCTGGCGTTTCGAGGTCATCGACATGGATGGCCATCGGGTCGACAAGGTGCTGGTGCTGCCGCCGGGACAGGTAGGTGAGGGGGATCGACCAACGTAAAGCCGCCGATCAACATTTCCGATCGGCAGGCTGGACCGGGGACACGTGTTGGCCTAGCTTGACGCCCTTCCGGGCTTCGCCCGGGACCGACAAAAACAATCGATTCAATAGGGGGCAGCATGTTGCGTAAGTTCGGATTCCTGGCTCTGACCGCAGTTCTTCTCGTCGGTTCGGTTGGCCTTGCCGTCGCGACCCCATCGACACCCGACGCCAAGGTCTTTTTCGTTGGCCTGAAGGATGGCGATACCGTCACCAGTCCGCTCATGGTGCATTTTGGCATTTCCGGCATGACAATCGCGCCGGCTGGAGCTGAGACACCGGGTACCGGTCACCATCATTTGCTGATCGATGCCAAGCTGACAGGCGATGAGTTGAAGCAGCCGATCCCGGCGGACGAACATCATCTGCATTTCGGCAAGGGCCAGACCGAGGCCACCGTCACTCTGTCACCCGGCAAGCACACGCTTCAGCTTGTGCTTGGCGATTGGTCCCATGTACCACACGAGCCGCCGGTCATGTCGGCGCCGATCACGATCACCGTGCAATAGACCGCGGTGGCCGAACCCGAACCGCTGACCAGTCAGCGGTTCGGGACATCACACATTGAACCGGAAATGGAAGATATCGCCGTCGCGGGTGAGATATTCTGATCCTTCGAGCCGCATTTTGCCGGCATCCTTGGCGGCCTGTTCGCTGGCGCAGGTGACGAAATCATCGTAAGCGATGGTTTCGGCGCGAATGAAACCCTTTTCGAAATCGGTATGAATGACGCCTGCCGCCTGCGGTGCCTTCGCGCCCCGCTCGACCGTCCAGGCGCGCGCTTCCTTAGGACCGACGGTGAAGAAAGTGAGCAGGCCGAGTAAGCCGTATCCAACGCGGATGACGCGGGCAAGACCGGTTTCTTCGAGGCCGAGCGTTTCGAGAAACTCGCGCTTTTCGGCTTCCTCGGCCAATTGTGCGACTTCTGACTCGATCGCCGCCGAGATCACGACCGAGGCCGCACCTTGTGCGTTCGCGAAGGCCGCGACCTGAGCCGAAAAACCGTTGCCGGTCGCGGCCGATCCCTCATCGACGTTGCAGACATAGAGCACCGGTTTGGACGTGATCAGGTTGAGTGATTTCAGCACCGCCTGTTGCTCGGCATCGAACATGACCGTGCGCGCGGTCTTGCCGTCGCGCAACGCTGCCAGCACTGGCTCCATCACTTCAAGCTGGGCCTTGGCCTCCTTGTCATTGCCGCGCAGCTTTTTCTGGGCGGCGACGACCCGGCGTTCCAGACTGTCGAGATCGGCCAGCATCAATTCGGTCTCGACCGTCTCGGCGTCGCGCACCGGATCGACCGAGCCCTCGACATGGGTGATGTTGCCGTCCTCGAAGCAGCGCAGCACATGGGCGATGGCATCGACCTCGCGGATATGGGCCAGGAATTGGTTGCCCAAACCCTCGCCGCGCGAAGCGCCGCGGACCAGCCCGGCGATATCGACGAATTCGAGCTGGGTTGGGATAATCTTCTGCGACTTCGCCAGCCGCGCCAGCGTATCGAGCCGCGGATCGGGTACTGCGACCCGGCCGACATTGGGCTCGATCGTGCAAAACGGATAATTCGCCGCCTCGGCCGCCGCGGTCGCCGTCAGCGCGTTGAACAGCGTCGATTTACCGACATTTGGCAACCCGACAATGCCGCATTTGAAGCCCATGAGTTCTTATTACCTTTCGCGTGTCACCAGCCGCGGTGGCGGCGGATCGATCAGTAGCGCTGCCTTGCTCATGAAGGCCGAATCTTGGCCAGCGAGCAGCAACGGCAGCGCCTCGGCCACAGCCGGCAGCAGCTTGTCGAGCCAGACCGTCTCCTCCGGCAGGAAATTCTGCAGCACGTAGGTCAGCACCAGATCCTTG
>JBAVTK010000021.1:0-7318 GCA_049696095.1 Aliidongia sp.
CTCTGTCGCCGCGCGGCCGCGGAGATCGGTGGTCAGCGTCACGCTGTCCACGATCTCCGCCAGCCATTGCGCCGGGTCGGCGGTGCTGCCGAAGCTCAAGAACAAATAAACCTGATAGTCTTGCGGAAAGGGAATGAGGACATTCCCCTGCACGTCCAAAAGGTCGTTCTCGATCATCGGCGGTGCCGCTCAGCTCTGACGGATGCCGGGGAACAACTCGCCCTCAGGAGGCAGCCGCTTCATCTGCTGAAGCAGGCCCACTGTGTCCATTTCAAGCCAGCCCTGGCCGATCTTCGTACCGCCCTGGTGCGGTGGCTTATATAGGCCAATGGCCGAAACACTGACATATTGGCCGGTCGCCGGGATGCCGAGGAAAGAGCCTTGATGATGGCCACGCACGGTCCAGCGAATCGCCACCCCATCGTCCGTGCCGAACAAATCGTGGATTTCGAATTCGAATTTGGGCAAGGCGGTATGGAACAACTCGGAAAACTGCTGGATGCCCTTGCCGCCGGCGGAAAATCCGGCGTGCGGATATTGAAATGTGAAATCCGGTGCGAGTAGCTCGTCTAAAAGCGGATATTTGCCGCCATAAAAGACCTCTTTGAAGAGGCGCTCGACAGAAGCGACGAGGGACGGTTTAGAGGGGGTCGTAGCCATGACTTCTCCTTTGCGGGGTTCACACTCGAATGACACGTCCAAGCCTTGCAGCAGCGCCATTGTCGCAACCCGTCGCGCCGATCGTGACGACCGGACGCCCAAACGGAATCGATCCGGAGGACATGGGCTGCAACTGAAGGGAACTTTTCTTATGGTCACTTCAAGCAATGTGAGGTTGATCTAATGCTGGGAAAATCTGAAATCACATATACGTGATCATCCAGTTCAATAGAATTTTTAGAAAAAAACCTATCATCGCGCGATTTACGAACAAAAATATCGCTTTTAGCTCATTATAGAACCTATTGTTGCGTGCAATGACTCGAGGCGAGCGGGCGTTATCTCGGCGATCGATCCGCAACAAGGCTCATGGTTTTTCCACCGATATCGGTTGGTATAAATCAAGATGGCGCGCAGACCGACAACCGACGCTAATATGTGGTCGCCAAAACCCACCGGGAGGAGCCCTGACATGGCCGATAAGACCCATGATGCCGTCGTCACCGCCCAGTTCGGCCCCCGCGCTGCGGCCTATGTCACGAGCGAGGTTCATGCCAAGGGCGAGGATCTGGTCGAGCTGGCGCAACTGGCCGCCCGACAGCCGGGCGCGCGGGTGCTCGATCTGGGGTGTGGTGGCGGGCATGTCGGCTTCGCCGTCGCGGCGCAAGCGCGTGAAGTTGTCGCGTTCGATCTGTCGGATGAGATGCTGGCCGCGGTCGAGCATGAGGCGGCGGCGCGCGGGATCGGCAATATCCGCACGGCGCAAGGCTCGGTCACTTCATTGCCGTTTGCCGACGGTTCGTTCGATGTCGTCTTGTGCCGCTACAGTGCGCATCATTGGCCCGATCTGGCCGCCGGCCTGGCCGAGGCCCGCCGCGTCGTGCGGCCGGGCGGTATCGCCGCCTTCGCCGATACCGTCTCGCCTGCCGCGGCCCTGCTCGACACCCATCTCCAGGCGGTCGAGCTGCTGCGCGATCCCTCGCATGTCCGCGATTACGCGATCGAGCAATGGCGCCAAGCCCTGATCGCCGCCGGCTTCGCGCCGGGCCAGCCGACCCTGCGCCGGCTGCGCCTGGAATTCGGTTCCTGGATCGCCCGGATGCAGACGGCCGAGGCCCATCGCTGCGCCATCCGCTCGCTGCAAGACGGCGCACCGGCCGTAGTTCGCCGGCATTTCGCGATCGAGCCGGACGGTTCCTTCACGGTCGATAAGATGCTGCTGACGGCGGAGCCGGCCTGAGCCGGCTCCGCATTCGCTTAGCTACTGATACTTCTTCAATTCCAGCCGGGCGATTTGATCGCGATGCACCTCGTCCGGCCCGTCGGCCAGCCTGAGCGTGCGGGCATGGGCATAGGCCGAGGCGAGGCCGAAATCCTCCGACACGCCGCCGCCGCCATGGGCCTGGATCGCCCAGTCGATCACCTTGCACGAGATGTTGGGCGCCACGACCTTGATCATGGCGATCTCGGCGCGCGCCTGCTTGTTGCCGACCGTGTCCATCATATAGGCGGCCTTGAGCGTCAGCAGCCGCGCCTGCTCGATCATCATCCGCGCCTCGGCGATGCGCTCCAGCGTCACACCCTGTTCCGAGATTTTCTTGCCGAACGCGGTGCGCGACAGGACGCGCTTGCACAGTTTTTCCAGCGCGCGCTCGGCCACGCCGATCGTGCGCATGCAATGATGGATCCGCCCCGGCCCGAGCCGGCCTTGGGCGATTTCGAAACCGCGGCCTTCACCCAGCAGAATGTCGCTCGCCGGCACGCGGACATTGTTGAACACGACCTCGCCATGACCGTGCGGCGCGTCGTCATAGCCGAACACCGGCAGCATGCGCTTGACCTCGACGCCGGGCGTGTCGCGCGCCACCAAAATCATCGATTGCTGGCGATAGCGGTCGGGATTGTTCTTGTCGGTCTTGCCCATCACGATCAGCACCTGGCAGCGCGGATCGCCGATGCCCGAGGTCCACCATTTGCGGCCGTTGATGACATAATGATCGCCGTCGCGCCGGATATCGGTCTGGATGTTGGTGGCATCCGACGAAGCGACATCGGGCTCGGTCATGGCGAAGGCCGAGCGGATCTCGCCGGCCAAAAGCGGCTTCAGCCAGCGTTCCTTATGCTCGGCCGTGCCGTAGCGCTCCAGCACTTCCATATTGCCGGTGTCGGGTGCCGAGCAATTGAAGCTCTCCGGCCCGAGGCCCGAGCGGCCCATGATCTCGCAGAGCGGGGCATATTCGAGATTGGTCAGACCGGCGCCGCGCTCGCTCTCAGGCAGGAACAGATTCCACAAACCGGCCGCCTTGGCTTTGACCTTCAGCTCCTCTACCACCTTGGTCGGCTGCCAGCGATCACCTTGGGCGATCTCGTCGCGAAAGCGCGCCTCGTTCGGATAGATATGCTCGTCCATGAACCCCGAGACGCGCGTCTGTAGCTCCCTGACCTTCGGTGAAAAGGAAAACTCCATCGTTTCGCTCCCTCGATATTTGGTCCATTGCCCTGATCGGCAACCTTATGTCGAAGCCAGCCTAGCAGAGCGGGACGGTGAGCCGAAGCACCGCATCGCTGTTGCCTTCATCCCGCATGAATGGCATCGTCCGGCCCCAGCGTTTCGGGCTTCGGGGGGCATGAAGTGGGTCGCGGCGGAATCTTCCGGCATCTGGTCGGGTCGGTCCTGGCGCTGATTGCGTGTTGGGCCGTGCCGGCCCACGCCAAGCCCGACGACTTGACCCAGGCGGTCGAGGCGGTGCGCAACCGCGCCTCGACGCGCGCGGATATTCAGGTGATCGCGCGCAGTGCCCATGCCGGCAATCCGGCCGCATGCGAATTGGTCGCCTGGATGCTCGCGACCGGCACCGCGGTGCCGCAGGATCGGCGCCTCGCCTTCAGTTGGTATATCGAGGCCTATCAACGGGGCTTGCGGCAATCACTGCGTGACGCGCGCATCGTGTTCGACCGGATGAATCTGGCCGAGAAGGCCAATATCGATTCGCGCCTGCTGGTCTTCCTCAAGGCCGACGCGCCGCCACCCGGCGGCGCTCTGCCTGGCCGGGCGGACAGCCTGACCGCGCAGAATGTGCGCCAGGTGGTGCGCGAGGAGGCGGCGCGCGCGCAGTTTCCGACCCAATTGGCCGAGGCGGTCGCTTATGTCGAATCGCGCTTCACGCCCAATGCGGTCAGCCCCAAGGGTGCGCGTGGCGTGATGCAGATCATGCCCAGCACGGCAGCCGGATTCAGCACTGATGCCGATGCGCTCTTCGATATCCGCACCAATGTCCGCCTCGGCATCAAGTATCTGTCTTTGCTGGTCGATCAATATGGCAGCGTCGACAAGGCGCTGGCGAATTACGTCGGCGGCACGGCGGCGGGGGCCGCATATCCCTTCGTCACCGACGAGGTCAAATCCTATGTCGATGATGTGCTGACCCAGCAGGCGCGCTATCAGCAGGCGCCGCTGCCCGGCCCGCGCGCGGCACCGGTGCCTTGATCGGTCGACCGGTGCCGGGCATGACGACCATGCGCTAATCCGGGTTCGGAAATGCTCGGCGCGGCGGCAAGCTGGCAGCTTTTCCGCGTAAAGGAACCATCGGTGACCGACGCTACGGCTTTCCCGCCGCCCGTTTCCGACCGACAGCGTCGGCTGGTCTTTGCCGGGCTGCTGCTGGCACTGACGCTGGCGGCGCTCGATCAGAACATCGTCGGCACGGCGCTGCCCCATATCGTCGGCGATCTGGGTGGCTTGGCGCATCTTTCCTGGGTGGTGACGGCGTTCCTGCTGACCTCGACCGCGACCACGCCGCTTTACGGCAAGCTCAGCGACATGAAGGGGCGCAAACCGCTGTTCTTCGTCGCGATCATCCTGTTCCTGATCGGCTCGGTCCTGTGCGGCCTGGCCCAGAGCATGACACAGCTGATCCTGTTTCGCGGCTTGCAAGGGCTGGGGGCCGGTGGGCTCTTCACCCTGTCGCAGACCACGGTCGGCGATCTGGTCGCCCCGCGCGAGCGCGGGCGGTATCAGGGGCTGTTTGCCGGGGTCTTCGCCATCGCCAGCGTCGCCGGCCCGCTGCTCGGCGGCTTTATTACCGATGCGCTGTCCTGGCGCTGGATCTTCTATGTCAATCTGCCGATCGGCGCCGCCGCGATCGCCCTGATCGCGATCGGGCTGCATCATCGCGTGCCGCCGGTCAGCCATCGGATCGATTATCTGGGGGCATTCTTGCTGACCGCGGCGACCAGCACGACATTGCTGTTCCTGAGCTGGGGCGGCACGGTCTATCCCTGGTCCTCGCCGCAGATGGCCTTGCTCGGCATGGCGGTGCCGGTGCTGTTCGGCCTGTTGATCCGCTGCGAGCGGCGGGTCCAGGAACCGATGCTGCCGCCCTATCTTTTCACCAACCGGGTCTTCGTCATCGCGGCTGCCGTCACCAGCTTGACGGCGATGGCGTTGATCGGCGCCAATGTCTTTCTACCCTTGTATTTCCAACTGGTCGAAGGCGCCTCGCCCTCGGCCGCCGGGCTCCAGATCGCGCCGTTGATGGGCGGGCTCATCATCACCTCGATGGTCGGCGGCCGGCTGGTCTCGACCACCGGCCGCTACAAGATCTTCGCCGTGTCGGGGCTGGCGCTCGCCACCATTGCCTATGCCGCCATGACCTATATCGCGCTCCACGGCGCCAGCCCGATCATGATGGAGCCGGCGCTGGTGCTGCTCGGCGCCGGCATCGGTTTGGTCATGCCGAATCTGACCACCGCCATTCAAAACGCCGTGACACGCGCGCATCTGGGTGTCGCGACCTCGACCAACGGCTTCTTCCGGGCGCTCGGCGGCTCGTTCGGTGTCGGCGTCTCGGGTGCCTTGATGACCGGCCGGCTGGAGACTCTGCTGCCGCCCGCCTGGGTGCATAGCGGCACGGGCGCGCGGTCGGTGCTCGAAGGCAGCGTCGCCCAGATTGCCGCCTTGCCTCCGGCCGAGCATACCGCGATCGTCGAGGCCTATCGCCACGCGATTGGCAGCACCTTCCTGGCTGGCGGCGCGGTCGCCGCCTGCGCCTTTCTGGTCGTGCTGTTCCTGCCGGAACGAAGGCTGGCCGAGACCGTGCCGACGCGCGCGGCCGATTAGCCGGCGCGGGCCAGGCCTATGGCCGCACTTCCAGCACCAGGTTGAACGGCGTCTCGGTCGCCCGGCGGAAGCGGGTGAACCCGGCCTCTTCGGCCACCTGTCTCAGGCGCGCCTCACCGGCCTGGGCGCCGAGCGCCAGCCCGACTTCCTGGCTCATCGCGGCCGGCGTGCAGATCATGGTCGAAGCCGCATAGAAAATCCGCCCGACTGGATTCAGATTCTCGGTCAGACTGTCGCCGGCAAAGGGCTCGACCAGCATGAAGGTGCCGTCGGGCGCAAGCCGGCGCCTGATATGCCGGGCCGTGCCGACCGGATCGCCCATATCGTGCAGCGCATCGAAGATCGTGATGAAGCCATATTCCTCGCCGGGGAGATCCTTGGCCGAGGCGGCCTCGAAATGCACGCGGTCGCTCACGCCATGCTCGCGCGCCGCCGCGCGGGCATGCTCGATCGAGGGCGCGTGATAGTCGAAGCCGGTAAAGCGCGAATTGGGAAACGCCTTGGCCATCACGATGGTCGAGGCGCCGTGCCCGCAGCCGATATCGGCGACGGCGATGCCGGCCTGGAGCCTGGCCTCGACCCCGTCCAGCGCCGGAATCCAGGTTTCGACCAGATTGGCGTTGTAGCTCGGGCGAAAGAACCGTTCGGTGCCGCGGAACAGGCAGGCACAATGCTCGTGCCAGCCGAAGCCCCGGCCGGTCCGGAACGTCTCGGCGACCTTGGGTTCATCCTTGAACATCGCCGCAACGACGTCGAACCCGCCGGCCATGAAGGCCGGGCCATTCTCGTCGGCGAAGACCATGGCCTGCTCGTCATTCAGCCGGAATGTCGCAGTGGCCGGATCGTACTCGACATAGCCGGCGGCCGCCTGCGCCGCCAGCCATTCGCGCAGATTGCGCTCATTCATGCCGGCCGCCACCGCCAACTCGGCCGAACTGGAGGGGCCAGCCTTGGCCAGCGCCTTGTACAGGCCGAGCCGATCGCCCAGCACCACCAGGGACGCGGACATCGCCGCCCCCAAATCGCCGGCCATCTTGCCGACAAAGCTCTGAAGCCGGTCGCCATCGCTCGCCATCGTCGCCTCCATCGCTTACGCGCCGTCGCGGCTCGCGCTCAGGCGCCCCGAAGGAGTATGCGCTCACTGGCCGGGATTTTGGGGGCAATAAAGCGCCGCCTGAACCGGAATTGTCGGTCGCTGAACGCGCCGCATCCTGCTCCCCGTGCCAAAGCCGACTCACCCCGCCGCCGATTTGTGCTACGCATCGCGGGCCGGCTCCCGCGAGCATGGCCTGAATTTGCCGGAGGACCACCCGATGACCAGCCCCCTGCCGCCCGACCAGACCCGCGAATTGGTCGCGCCCTTTGCCGAGCCCGCCGCCTTCAAGCAGGCGGTCGAGGCGCTGTTGGCGGCTGGGTTCGATCGGACCGATCTGTCGATGCTGGGCACGCATGACAGTCTGGAGGTGGCGGGCGATCTGGCAGGCTATCGGCGCGAGCCGGCGGCGTCGATCCAGGCCGGTCTGGCCGACGAGGCCGGGC
>JBAVTK010000022.1:0-1734 GCA_049696095.1 Aliidongia sp.
CCCCCCCGCACCGATGATGACGCCGGTGAAGGTCTGGTTCACATGCATCGACATATATTGTTCGCCATAGGTGCAGAATCCCACGACATGCTGCTCGACGAACAGCGACGAGACGGCGGGCTTCAACTGGCGCTGGTCGATTTCCAGATTGCGCAGCACGCAATCGCAGCCGAGGATCAGATCGGGCGGCCCGACCTCGTGGCGCAGCCGGCGGAACAGGCGTTGCAGATCCTCCAGAATATCGACACCCTCGGCCGCGGTCAGCACGATGCCTTCGTCGATCGCGCAAAAGAAGGTCAGGCTATTGTCCGGATTGACCTTCTGGATCGCGCGGACATGGTATTCGCCGCCGACCCGGACCATAACCGGATGGGCGGCGAAGATCTTGGGCGAGAGTGGCATACCGGAGAGGCCGGCGACGCGCGCATATTCCTCGGCCGCCGGCTCGGCATTGATCTCATAGACCCGGCGCCGGTCGAGATCGGCTCCGGTCACGACCATCTTGCGGCCGGTCGGCACGAAATGTTCGGTCTTGAACACCGAAAAGCGCCGCTTGGTTGTGATCAGCAGCAGAATCGCCGCGTCGGCGATGAAATCGTGATCGTAGAACACGAAGGACCGGTTGAAATTCATGCCGTCGCCGGCCGAGCCGCCGACCAGCGGCGTGCCGTTCAGCGTGTTGCCGATGGCGCTGGCCAATTGCTCCTCGCGCATCGACAAACCGTCGACCAGCAGCAGGGCGAAGCTATCGGCGGCCCGCAACGGCCCGGCGGCGGCGTTCTTGGCCTGAATCTCCATGGCGTGGCGCGTCTGCTCGATCGTCGGGGCGATCTTGAAATCGCCGAGGCCGCGAAACAAGGTCGGGACGATCGTGAAGTCACCGGCCGGAAAGCCGATGCCGCTGATGCCGCCGCTGATATAGCCAAATGGGGTGATCTCGCCGGCGGTCGTGCAGCCGAAGACCGCTGTCTTGCCGAAATAGTGGCGGATCGCCGCAGCCACAGCCGAGAGGTCATAGCGCGGTGAGCAGAAAATCAGGGCGAAGGCCAGATCCGCGCTGCCGATCTGGCTGTGCAATGCGCCGACGGCCGACCAGGGATCGGCGGCATTCGCGCCGCCTCTACGCAATTCTTTCGCCGGCATCGGTCGTTTTCCTCCGCGGACCGATCTGACATTCAACGACGCTCGGTGTCGAAATCCGCTGGTACCAGCATTCGAAGCCGGCGCAGAACCGACAATGCTTCTTTAGTCTTATTGTGCCGATGGTGGAACAGCCGCTTGAATGATCGCCATCGAAAAAGCCGCGTCGATCCGACGCCCGGCCAATTGAGGAAACTGGGATGAGCTGGAAAACCCCAACCGTGATCGAAATCGCCCTCGGCGCCGAAATCAACTGCTACGCCTGCGCCACGCTGAAATAGCAGTGGCCGATCGCGGGCGACAGACCCGTTGCGGTTTGCTTCCCCCGGCGTGAGCGGGACGGTATGGTCATGTACGCAACCGGCTGGTATGGGTCGTCGTTGCGGCGGCGTGACTTATGTCGTTGCCGGGCTGGGCGTGAAAAGAACGATTATAACGGGATGGAAGGGATGCCATGACGTCCGATCCGCTTTCGCCGGACGCGCTTGAGGTCGCCCTCAGGGCGATCGGGGCGGAACGCTATCACATACTGCACCCGTTTCACCGCCGCCTGCATGGCGGCGAGCTGAATCGGGGCCAGGTGCAGGCCTGGGC
>JBAVTK010000023.1:0-15249 GCA_049696095.1 Aliidongia sp.
CCGGGTGCTCGGCGGCGTCAAGGCATCCACACCGAAGGCGGCGCGGACCCTCCTTGACCCCGCCTGCGACTCCCGGCACTCCGAACGCCAGGTCGGCGCCGAGGAATGGTCCTTCGGTCTCACCAAGGAATGCCGGTTTCAAACCACGAAAACGACCGGCACAATTTGATCCAAACAGCCTCCGACGATCCCGGCGCAGTTCAACAATATCGTGGATATGTCCAAGATCGAAGCTGGTAAGTACGATCTGACACCCAGCATCATAGACGGTAAAAAGATCGCCGAGGAATGCATCGCCCTCGTGGCCGGACAGGTCGGCGGCGTCCAGGTTGCTCCGAACCTGGCGATCCAGGGTGATGGCCGGATCTATGCCGACGAATTGGCGCTGCGGAAGATCCTGTTGAATCTCGTCGGCAACGCGGTGAAATTCACGCCACCCGGCGGCCATATCACCGTCACCTTGGCCCCGCTTGACGCGGGGCGGCTGGTGACGATTACCGATACTGGCATCGGTATGGATGAAGCGGGCATCTCCAAGGCGCTCGAACCATTCGGTCAAGCCGCGTCGGACGCCCGACCGCATGGCAGCGGCTTGGGTTTGACGATCGTCACCCGGTTGGTCGAGGCGCATGGCGGACGGTTTACGATCGACAGCGCACCAGGTTGCGGCACCGCGATCGTCATCTGGCTACCAGACCCTCCCGCACACCATGTCTCGCACCAAGCTGTCTGGACCCCGCTCGAATAGCGAAGAGGGGCAGTCACCAGGATTTGGTCGTCAGATAATTCTGTGCCAGGAACCGGTACAATTCCTTGATCAGGCCTTCGTTGGCGACGGAAATCTCCGGGTTGATATCCTGCCAGCGTTTGAGGATTTCGTCCCAATTCAGCAAGCGGGCGTGAAGTGCGTCGCGGGCTTCCCGGATGAACAGAATCGAGGCATCGAGATTGCGCAGAACCGCAATGATCTCGCCGCAATTGCCATCGACATCGGCAAACGCCTTGGTGAACAGATCGATCGGCTTCAACAACAAATTGCTGACCCGGATCAGTTCCTCGTCCAGCGTCTTGTCCTTGCGATAGGCGCGGCGGAAGGCCGCGAGCTTACCCTGGAGCTGACACAGGACGGTAAAGCGCGCACGCAACGCCTCGATATAGACGAGTTCGCGCGTCAATTTGTCGAGACGCGCGCGCACTTCCTTCTCACCGGCCAAGCCTAACCGTTCGGCCACTCGCGGATAGCCCGCTTTGACGCGGGCCACTACCGCTGGATCTTCGACCAGTTGAAGGATCTCGATCGGATCGACCACCAGCCGCTCTTGACCATTCAGCCAGCCATTCAGTTGCAAGGTCACGCGGCCTTGGGCGATTTCCAGATGCTCGTCATCGACGCGCCAGGATGCTGTGCCATCGAGCAGTTCCCGGGGGATCGAATCGCCCGGCCGGATCACCCGGACATATTTGAGGCCAGCGATCACCGTTTGCAAAAGCGTGGCATCGGGCGTTCCGTCGAGGTTGAATTCCTTGGCGAGAATCGACAATGGTACCAGCGCATCGAGCGAGCCCAGCTTCATGCCCATGCAGGGGCGGCCGTCGGTGCCGAGCACAAACCGGGCCTCCGGCGCGCTGAACAGGGCGTGCGAGAATTCAAAGAGTGTGCTGCCGGCTGGAATCGGGGGCAAGACGGGGCTCGGACGTTGGATACGGCTAAACGGAGGATAACCGGAAGCGTCAAAAACCCGCTGAGAAAAATTCGATCCGGAGTGCAAAAGCCGGGGCGAAACTGGGCAGGGTGGACGACCGCACGGAAGTGGCCCGCGGATGATGAGCGCCCGGAACCGCGGGATTGCCCCCACGGTTCACCTCTCGCCCACTATTTCACGGACTCGACGACCTTGACTTGATCGCCATCGGTCAGGAATCCGGCACCGCTCTGCACGATGCGATCATTGATGCTGAGCCCGCTCTTGATTGCGACCATTCCGTCACTGCGCAAGCCGGTTTCGACCTTGCGCTGGGCGACGCGGTCATTTGCCCCGACGACGAAGACGATCGCCCCGTCATCCTTGGCCAGCACGGCGCTTTCCGGCACGGCCAATTGCTCGGTCTCGGCCAGCATCAACTCGCCCGAAACGAACATGCCGGGTTTGAGCTTCGCCTCGGCCGGCGCGCGGATATGCGCGATGCCGTTGCGCGTCGCCGGATCGATGATCGGCGCGATCGCGCGCACCGTACCGACAACCGGCTCGCCGTCGGTTCCGAGCACAGACAGCCTTGCATGTTGGTCGGGCTGAACGCGGGCGAGCAGCCGATCCGGCACCTCGGCATCCAGTTCCAGAATGCCCTCGCGAATGATCCCGAACAGCACATCGCCCGAGCCGACGACCCGGCCGACACGTACCATGCGTCTCGAAACGATCCCGGCCGTGGGCGCACGGATCTCGGTCTGGGCCAGCCGGGCCTGCAATTCGGCCAGCTGTGCCTCGGCCAGCGCGACATCGGCTTCGTCGATCTGGCGTCCCATGCGGGCCGACTGAACGCGCGCGGTCGCGGTCGCCGCGGTCGCCTCGCGCGCTTCGCTCGTTTGGACCGAGATGTTGGCGGATTTAATCAATTCATGCGCACGCTTGACATCGTTCTCGGCACTGTGCGCCGTCGCGGCGGCATCGGCGATATTGGCATCTTGCTGGCCGATCACCGCCTTGGCGCGGCTGATCTGCGCCTGCTTTTGCTTGAGCTGTGCGAGAATTACCGCATCATCAAGCTTGGCCAGCAACTGTCCCTTCGCGACATGATCGCCTTCCTCGACCGATACCTCGGTGACGGTAAGGCCGGCTGCCTCGGTACCGACCGACAGGTCCTCCCATGGCACAAGTGTGCCGGTGACCATCAGTGTGTCGGCCATCCGGTGAAGGCCGACCGGTATGACGGTTACGGTCAGCGACGCCGCAGCCTTTGCCGGTACCGGCGTCGATGGAGCCGACGGGCGCAGGACGGCGACGGCGACGATCGCCAGGACGACCAGGCCGATCGCGGCAAGGGCAAGGCGGCGCCGTCCACGCGGTCGCACGTCGCGCGGAACGGGCGGGGCCGATACCGCTGGCTGGGCCAGGGCAGATCCTTCGGGCATTGAATTGCACCTTGGTAACTGAAGAGTGCCGACATTGTAGCCGAACGGTATGACGGTGGGTTGTGAAATAGATTTAACGTTACGCGTGCTGTTTCAAGGCGTAAAGATTATCACTGCTCATGCTGCGAATCAGGGGACAGGAGAGGACAGATGCGCGCAAATATATCGGCCTGGGCCATTCGCCGGCCGATCCCGCCGATCGTCCTGTTCATCTTGCTGGTGCTGGCGGGCGTCATATCGTTTCTGACGCTGCCGATCGCCGACAATCCCAATGTCGATTTCCCGGTCGTGAGCGTCATCGTCACCCAGTCGGGTGCTGCGCCGACCGAACTGGAAACACAGGTAACACGCGTTATAGAGGATTCTATCGCGAGTGTCAGTGGTATCAATCATATCCGTTCCTCGGTGACCGACGGGGTTTCGCGCACCACAGTCGAATTCATCATCGGCACCAATACCGACCGCGCGGTAAATGATGTGCGCAATGCCGTCGGCAAGGTGCGGCAAAACCTGCCGCAGACGGTCGATGAACCGCAGGTCGAGCGGGTCGATACCTCGGGCGGCGACGTCATGGGCTATACTGTCAGCGCGGCCGGAATGTCGGAGACGGCGCTCGGCTGGTTCGTCGATAACGATGTGACGCGGGCGCTTCTTGCCGTGCGCGGCGTGTCCGAGGTGGACCGCGTCGGCGGGGCGGAGCGCGAGATCCGGGTCAATCTGGTACCCGACCGGCTGATCGCGCTCGGTATTACGGTCGATGATGTCAACCGCCAGATCCGCGCGGTTAATGCGAACATGCCGGGCGGCCGATCGACCATCGGTACATCCGAGCAATCGATTCGTGCCCTCGGATCGGTCGAAAGCGTCGAAGCCCTGAAGAATATGGCGATTTCGCTGCCCAATCACCGCAAGGCGCATCTGTCCGATTTGGGCACGGTCGAGGACGGCTTCGCCGAACCGCGCCATGCGGCGAGGCTGGATGGCAAACCGGTGGTCGCTTTCTTCGTCGAACGCGCCTTCGGGCAGAGCGAGGTCACGGTCGCCAAGGGCGTGGCGAAAGCGATTGCCGAAATCGAGACCGCGCATCCCTCGGTGCATTTCCAGGAGATTTTCTCGGTCGCCGATTTCGCTATCAGTTCGTATGACGCCTCGATGGAGGCGATGATGCTCGGCGCCGTGCTGGCGGTGATCGTGGTCATGCTGTTCCTGCGCGACTGGCGGGCCACGGTGATTGTCGGCGTCGCCCTGCCATTGTCGGTTTTTCCGACCTTCTTCTTCATGAAGATGATGGGCTATACG
The DNA here is from genome assembly GCA_049696095.1 of Aliidongia sp. Lineage (GTDB taxonomy): Bacteria > Pseudomonadota > Alphaproteobacteria > ATCC43930 > CGMCC-115725 > JAXDMU01. Next base: position 4,430 of record JBAVTK010000023.1, read on the forward strand.
CTCAATTTCATCTCGTTGCTGGCGCTGACTTTGGTTGTCGGCATCCTGGTCGATGACGCGATCGTCGAGATCGAAAATATCGTCCGCCACATGCGGATGGGCAAAAAGCCCTATCAGGCAGCACTCGAAGCGGCCGATGAGATCGGGCTTGCCGTGGTCGCCACGACCATGACCATCGTCGCGGTGTTTCTGCCGGTCAGCTTCATGAGCGGCATCGCCGGCCAGTATTTCGTGCAGTTCGGCGCCACCGTCTCGGTCGCCGTGCTGTTCTCGCTGCTCGTCGCGCGGCTGATCACGCCGATGATGGCCGCATATCTCGCCCGCGACCATGGTCCAAGCCGCCACACCTCGCCGCTGATCGACCATTATGTCAGACTGCTCGCCTGGTCGCTGAACCATCGCTGGAAGGCGATGGGCTGCGCCACCCTGTTTTTCATCGGCTCGGTCTGTCTCGTGCCGTTGCTCCCGACCGATTTCATTCCACCGGAGGACTCGTCCTTCTCGGAAATCTCCGTCGAATTGCCGCCGGGCACGACGCTCGCCGAAACCGATCGGGCGATGCAGCAGGTCTCGGCCATCATCCATCGCGAAAAGGAGGTGAAGAGCGTCTTCACCTCGATCGGCGGCGGGGTCAATGGCGATGTCCGGCTGGCGCGGGCCGATGTCAATCTGGTGCCGCGCGCCCAGCGTCGGCGCAGCCAGCAGGCGATCGAAAAGGATCTGAGCGAGAAGCTCAAGGCGGTGCCGGGCATTCGCTTCAATGTCAGCGGCAATGGCGGTGGCGGACAGGATCTGTCGGTCATTCTGACCGGCGACGATCCCAAGGCGATGACCGCGGTCGCCGATCAATTGATCCACGAAATGGCGTCGCTGCCGCAATTGTCCAACATCAAGACCTCGGCCAGTCTGCTGCGGCCGGAATTGCAGATCCACCCGCTCTATGACCGCGCGGCCGAACTGGGCGTGTCGGTCGCCGATATCGGCAATGTTGCCCGGCTGGCGACCCTGGGCGAGATCAATGCCAATTTGGCGAAATTCAACCTGCCTGATCGGCAGATCCCGATCCGTGTCCAGATCACGCCCGACGCGCGCTCGGATCTGAATCAGATCCGCAATCTGCGGGTGACGACCGCGTCGGGCGGCAGCGTGCCGCTCGACACGGTGGCCGATATCTCGGTCGGCAGCGGCACCTCGGAAATCAAGCGCTTCGACCGCGCCCGCCAGGTCTCGATCGGCGCCGATCTGGGCGGCGCCCCGCTCGGACCCGCGGGCGATGCGGTCCATGCGCTGCCGGCGCTCCAGCATCTGCCACCGGGCGTCAAGCTCCAGAACACCGGCAATGCCGAGGCGATGGGCGAGGTGTTCGGCCAATTCGGCCTGGCGATGGGTGGCGGCATCTTGCTGGTGCTGGCCGTGCTGGTCCTGCTGTTCCAGAGCTTCCTGCAACCGATGACCATCATGATGGCGCTGCCGCTCTCGATTGGCGGCGCGCTGGTCGCCTTGCTGCTGACCGGCGATTCCCTGTCGCTTTCGGTGCTGATCGGCTTGCTGATGCTGATGGGCATCGTCACCAAGAATTCGATCCTGTTCGTCGATTACGCCATCCTGGCCATGCATGAGCACGGATTGCCCCGGCGCGAGGCGCTGATCGAGGCCGGGGCCAAGCGCGCCCAGCCGATCTTGATGACCACGATCGCGATGATCGCGGGCATGCTGCCGATCGCCGCCCGCTTCGGCGAGAACGCCGATTTCCGGGCACCCATGGCGATCACGGTGATCGGCGGGCTGGCGACCTCGACGCTGCTCAGCCTGATTTTCATCCCGGTTGCCTTCACCATAATCGACGACATCCAGATCTGGCTGGTCCGACATTTACGCCGGATCGTGACGACCGACGAGCCGGCACCGACGCCGCATCCGGCAGAGTAGCGCGGCGTGATCGTGGACGGTTGCGGGGATGGTCTGGCGTTTTGGCCGATTGTGCCGGTGCGCCGACCATGACGGCAACATGACAAATCGTTAACCCGACATGGAAAGCCCGGAAGCTGGCTTGACGCCATTACGCCACGGCTATACCGAAGCGGCTGGTTGGGTATTCCCGTTTTACGCGATCGGCCGCGGAGCGAGACAAGAAAGGAAAATGATGCCTTCGAATTTCTCCCCACGGGCGCTGCCTGCCGCTGTCATGCCGCTGGCATTGATCCTGGCGGTTCCGGCATCGGCGCAGACTGCGGCGCGGGCGCCGTTTTCCTTCGATCAGGCTTATGGGCGTCTGCCCAAAAACGTCGTGCCGATCGACTACCGGATTGCGATCAAGCCGAACATGGCAGCCAGCACCCTGACCGGCATCGAAACGGTAACGCTGGAATTTCGGGAAGCGACTGCCACCATTCAGTTCAATTCCTTGAACGAAACCCTGAGCGATGTCCGCCTCGACGGCAAGCCGGTCAAGGAGGTCGTCTCGTCCGACGAGCAGCAGATCACGACCGTCACGCTGAAAAGCCCGGCCCCGGTCGGGCGGCATCGGCTGAGTTTTTCCTATAGCGGCAAGATCGAAACCGCGCCGCAGGGTCTGTTTGCCCAGCCCTATGTCAAGCCGGGCGGTGGTGACGGCGTGTTGCTGTCCACTCAGTTCGAGGAAACCGATGCGCGGCGCATGTTCCCATGCTGGGACGAGCCGGCTTTCCGCGCGACGTTCGAGCTGACCGCGACCGTGCCGGCTGACTGGGCCGTGATCTCCAACATGCCGATCGGCAAGCGGGCCGTTCATGGGGCTGTGGCGACCACGAGTTTCCGGCGCAGCCCGAAAATGCCGTCCTACCTGGTCGAGTTTTCCGCGGGCGATCTTGCGGAAATCAGCACGACCAAGGATGGCGTAAATTTCGGTATCTGGGCGGTGCGTGGCCAGGAAGCGGGCGGTGCTACCGCGCTGGCCAATGCCCAGCAGATCCTGGCCGACTATAACGACTATTTCGGCACCCGCTTCCCCTTGCCGAAGCTCGATTCGATCGCGGTACCCGGCGGCTTCAGCGGTGCCATGGAGAATTGGGGCGCCATTACCTATAATGACCAGGTCTTGTTGTTGACGCCGTCGAGCACTTTGGCGAACCGGCAGACGGTCTATAGCATCCAGGCCCACGAAATGGCCCATCAATGGAACGGTGATCTCGTCACCATGGGCTGGTGGGACGATATCTGGCTGAATGAAAGCTTCGCCTCGTGGCGGGCCGCGAAGGAAACCGACCTGCGCAACCCCAGTTGGAACTGGTGGGAGGCCGAGGATGCCGGCAAGGAGGACGCGATGAGCGCCGATGCCCGCGCCTCGTCTCATGCGATCGAGCAGCATGTGACCGACGAGTTGCAAGCGGCGAACGCGTTCGATCCGCAGATCACCTACGCCAAGGGCGAGGCGGTGCTGCGCATGTTCGAGGCCTATCTCGGTCCCGATATTTTCCGCGACGGCATCCGTCGCTTCATGAAGGCGCATGCCTATTCGAACGCCACCAGCGCCGATCTGTGGAATGCGTTGAGCGCCGTCAGCGGGCGCAATGTCGGCGCCATCGCGGCGGGTTGGACCGAACGGCCGGGCTTTCCGCTGGTGTCGGTTGCCGCCTCTTGCGATAGCACCGGCAATCGGACGGTCGCCCTCTCGCAGCAGCGCTTTTTGCTGCAAGGGGCGGATGCGAACGCCGCGCATTGGAGCATTCCCTTGCAAATTCGCGTCGGTGCCACCGGCGCACCGCAACCCGTGCTGCTGACCGAGAATGCCCAGAGTGTCGCGGCCGGAAAATGCGATCAGCCGCTGAGCGTGAATGCCGACGCGGTCGGCTACTACCGGACGAAATATGACGACGCGACGCTCACGGCCGATACCGCGAATTTCGGCGCCTTGCGCGATGGCGACCGCATCGCCCTGCTCGATGATCAATGGGCGCTGGTCGGCGCCGGCTTGCAAAAACTGCCGAGCTATCTGGTGCTCGCTTCATCAATGGGAACGGATTTTGACGAGCGGGCCTGGATTCAGATTGTCGACGCGCTAAGCGTCATCGAATATGACGAGCGCGGCACGCCCGGTCACGATGCCTTTACCGCCTATGCCCGCACGATTCTGAAGCCGGTGGCCGATCGGCTCGGCTGGGATGCCAAGCCCGACGACACGCCCGGCGTTCAGCGGCTGCGGCAACGGGCGCTCGGCGCGCTCGGTCTATTGGGCGATCCGGCGGTGATTGCCGAGGCCCGCAAGCGCTTTACCGCCTTTGCCGCCGATCGCGGCGCCATTCGGCCGGACGATCAGGAAACCGTTCTGTCGATCATCGCCCATAGCGCCGATGCGTCGGATTTCGAGAAGCTGCATGCGATCGCCAAGAGCGCCGGCAACGAGACGGAACTGGCGCGTTTTTATGCAGCACTGATGCAGGTGCGCGATCCCGCGCTGGCCGCCGAAGCGGCGCGCATCGCACTTTCGCCGGAAATTCCGCCCCAGGCCGATCATTTGCGCTTTCAGCTTGTGACCGATCTGCATGATGAAAACCCGGCCTTGTCGTGGCAGGTCTTCACCGAGAACGCCGACGCGCTGCTGGCCCCGCAGGCCGGTTTCGCCCCGCTGCTGGTCGCGCAAGGCTGCCCGGATATCTTCTGGAACTCCCTGCCGCTCGATCAACTCGAAAGTTGGGTGAGCGCCCATGTGCCGGCCGAGATGGCCGATTTCGTCGCACGCGGCATGGAAACCGCACGCTTCAAATTGGCGAAAAAGGCGGCGCTGACCATGGCAACGGACGATTATCTCAAATCGCAGGCAACAGCACCGGCCGGAACCGCCGGCCATTGAGTCGATCACCGAGAGCAATTTGCGTTCGCAGGGGCGGGCGTGAATTGCTCTAGATCTTTGATTTCTCATGAATCTTTACCCGATCAGATGATTCCATCTGCTTTAGTGCCTGACCAACAATGCCGCCGAACGCGCCCTTCGGGGCATCATTTGCGGCGGTCAGCGCGTCGCCTTCCTGTATGGCCTCATCGTCAGCCGGACCGATCGGGGCACCGAAATCAGGCCGTTGGATGTCATCGGCACGATCCTGCGCTTCCTGCCCACCGGGTCGGGATTCGCGGCGAATTGAGCGTCGATAATGTCCGGGTAAGCACGTGGCTCACCATCCGCGGGATCTTCCGGCCGACGGCGATCGCGGCCTATACTGCGCGCCGAACGCCCCCAGCGGAAAGCGAATGAGATGTCCAAACCCAATCTGATTGCCGGCGAATGGATCGCGAGCGGCGACGCGGCACCGAATGTCAATCCGTCGGATGTGAGCGACATTATTGGTGAGTATGCCCGCGCCGATGCCGCTCTGACCGACCGGGCGATCGAAGCCGCCCGCCATGCCGCCCCGGCCTGGGCACGGACCACGCCGCAATTCCGCGCGGAGCTTCTGGAGAAGATCGGCCTTGAGATCCTGGCCCGGCGTGCCGAACTGGGCGATCTTCTGGCGCGTGAGGAGGGCAAAACGCTGGCCGAGGCGCAGGGCGAGGTTGGCCGGGCCGGACAGATCTTCAAATTCTTCGCGGGCGAGGCGTTGCGCGTACCGGGCGAGCGCGTGACCAGCATCCGCCCCGGCATCGATATCGAGGTGACGCGCGAGCCGGTCGGCGTGGTCGGGATGATCACGCCCTGGAACTTCCCGATTGCGATCCCCGCCTGGAAGATCGCCCCGGCGCTGGCCTATGGCAATACCATCGTGCTGAAGCCGGCCGAACTGGTGCCTGGCTCGGCCTGGGCGCTGGCCGACATCATCCACCGGGCCGGCGTGCCGGCCGGCGTGTTCAATCTGGTGATGGGGCGCGGTTCGGTCGTGGGCGAGGCGATCGTCAATGATCCGCGCGTGGATGCGATCAGCTTCACCGGCTCGGTGCCGACCGGCCGGCAGATCCTGGACAAGGCGGCTCGGCGCGCGGCCAAGGTACAGTTGGAAATGGGCGGCAAGAATCCGCTGGTCGTGCTGGGTGACGCCGATCTCGATCTGGCGGTGAAATGCGCGCTCGACGGCGCGTTCTTCCAGAGCGGTCAGCGCTGTACCGCGTCCTCGCGGCTGATCGTCGAGCAACGCATCCATGACCGCTTCGTCTCGGCGCTGGCCGAGGCGATGCAGGCGCTGGTTGTCGATGATGCGCGCAAACCCGGCACCCAGATCGGCCCGGTGGTCGATGGAAGGCAGCTCGACCAGGATCTGCGCTATATCGACCTCGCCCGCCAGGAGGGCGGCAGGCTGGTCTGCGGCGGCGAGCGGCTCACCCGCGCCACGGAAGGCTTCTACCTCGCGCCGGCCTTGTTTGCCGACACCGACAACGACATGCGGATCAACCGCGAGGAGGTCTTTGGCCCGGTCGCCGCCGTGGTCGCGGTCAAGGATTACGAAACCGCGCTGGCGACAGCGAACGATACGATGTTCGGCCTGTGCGCCGGGATCTGCACGACCTCGCTAAAGCATGCCCGGCATTTCCAGCGCAATGCCGAGGCCGGGATGGTCATGGTCAATCTGCCGACCGCGGGAGTCGATTATCACGTGCCGTTCGGCGGACGGAAGGGATCGAGCTACGGGCCGCGCGAGCAGGGACGCTACGCGGCAGAGTTTTATACCGTGGTGAAGACCGCCTATGTGAATGCGGGGTAGGGGGATGGTTTTCCGCAGGGACTTCTTTACCGGTCCCGCGGATCGAGCGCGTCGCGCAGGCCGTCGCCGAACATATTGAAGGCGAGCACCACGACGAAGATCGCAGCACCCGGTGCGATGGCGAGCCATGGTGCCTGGCTGAGGAAGCTGCGGGCGGTGTTCAGCATGCTGCCCCAGCTCGGCGCGGGCGGCTGTTGGCCGAGGCCAAGGAACGAAAGCGCGGCCTCGGCGATGATCGCCCCGGCGATGGCGAGTGTCGATTGCACCAGGATCGGCGGCAGGACATTGGGCAGGACATGGCGGATCGCGATGCGCCAGGGTGGATTGCCCAGCGCGCGCGCCGCCTCGACATAATCCTCGTGCTTGGCCGACAAAACTTGACCGCGGGTCAGGCGGGCAAAGATCGGCGTGACCGACAGCCCGATCGCGAGCATGGCATTGTCGAGGCTCGGCCCGAGAAAGGTCGCCATGGCGATTGCCAGAATCAGGAACGGGATTGCGAGGGCGGCATCGATGAAGCGCATCACCACCGCCTCGATTTTGCCGCCGGCATAGCCCGCCAAGAGGCCGAGCGGCACGCCAAGTGCCAGCGCCAGCCCGACCGAGACGATGCCGGCCATGAGCGAGGCGCGCGCGCCCCAGATGACCCGGCTCAACAGATCGCGGCCCAACTCGTCGGTGCCGAGCCAATGGATTGCCGAGGGCGGCTTGCGGATGGCGCCCCAATTGCCCTTGATCGGGTCGGCCGGGGCGAGCAGCGGGGCCAATGCCGCGACGGCGATGAACAGCAGCACGACGATCAGCCCGAACAGGGCCGGCTTGCGGCGGGTCAGGCGGCGGACGAACAGCCGCAACTCGATCAGTGCCGGACTCATGCGCGCAGTCTTGGATTGACCACGGCATAAAGCACGTCGGCCGCGAGGTTGAGCACGCTGTAGAAGCTGGCCGTCACCAGCACGACGCCCTGGACGACAGCGTAGTCCCGATTGAACACAGCATCGACGATCAGTTTGCCGAAGCCAGGAATGGTAAAGACCTGCTCGGTCAGCACCGCACCCGACAGCAAGGCACCGAATTCGAGCGCGCCCAGCGTGATCACTGGCTGCAACGCATTGGGCAAAGCATGGCGCAGGATCACGCGGATTTCGCTCAAGCCCTTGGCGCGCGCGGTGCGGACATAGTCCGAGCGCAGCGCTTGCAGCATCGAGGATCTGGTGTGGCGCATCACCACGGCCGCAATGGCGTTGCCGAGCACGAAGGCCGGCATGATCAGCGTCGCGAGATTGCGGCCGAGGCTTTCGAATGGACTGACGAAGCCGGACGCGGGCAGCCAACCGAGTTCGACCGAAAACAGCAGGATCATCAGGATGCCGAGCCAGAAATTCGGCGTCGAGAGCCCCCAGAGCGCCACGGCATTGGCCAGATAATCCCAGCCCGTGCCGCGCTTGACCGCAGCCAGTACGCCGGCCGGAATGCCGATGGCGAGCGCGATCGCCATGGCGAAGATCGTAAGTTCGAGCGTCACCGGCAGCTTTTCGGCGACCAGTTCCAGTACCGGCCGCTGAATGCGGATCGATTCGCCGAGATCGCCATGCAGCACGCCACCGAACCACAGCAGATATTGCACCGGCAAAGGCTGATCGAGATGGTAGCGGTGGCGCAGGAACTCGATCACCGCCGGATCCTGCTGCTCGCCTGCCAGCGCCAGCGCCGGATCGCCGGGCAGAAGCTGCTGGAGCGCGAATACCAGCATCGAGACCAGAACCAGGGTCGGCACCAGTAATGCCAGGCGATGAAGGATATAGCGGCGCATGGCGTCGTTCAGGATTTGGCGAGGTCGATGACGCGGATCAGCCCGTCCGGCACCGGGACAAAGCCATGGACGCTCTTGCTTAGGCCCCAGATCACGGCCCGGTGGTAGAGATAGATCAGCGGCAGATCGCGTGCGGTGATCGTCTGCATCCGGTCGTACAGCGTCTTGCGCTCGACCGGTGAGGCGGCCGCCCGGGCGTCGTCGAGCAGCCTGTCGACCTCGGCATTCTCGTAATGGCCGTCATTGAGCGCGCCGCCGCTATGGAGGAAGGAATAGGCATTGCCATCGGGATCGATCCGGCCGCTCCAGGCGACGAGAAATGATTGGAAATCGCCACGCTTTGCGGTCGCCAGGCTCGAAGCGAATTCGATGGTTTGAAGCTTGATCGTGAACCCGGCCTCCTCGGCCATGGCCTGAATCATCTCGCCCTGCTGCTGCAATTCCGGGCTGGTATTGACCATCAGCGTGACTGCTGGATGCGGTACGCCGGCGACCAGCAACAGCGCCTTGGCCTTGGCGAGGTCGCGTGGCGGCGGTTTCAGACCGGCATCGTGATAGGGGCTGTCGGGCGAGACGAACTGATTGTCGGCGATTGCCTTGCCGGCGAACACCACCTCGTTGATCGCATCGCGATCAAGCGATAGCTCGAACGCCTGACGGACGCGGACATCGCTGCCGAGCGGGGTGTTGGCCGCTGACCCATTGGCCAGGTTGAAGGTGATGCCGTAATAGCCCAGTTCCGGCACGGACGCGGTGGCGAGCTTCGGATTGGCCTCGATCTCCGGAAAATCGGTCGGCAGCAGATTGTCGATCATGTCGAGATCGCCGGATTTCAGATTGGCCACGCGCACTGCGGTGTCCGGGATCGGCAGATAGGTGATGCGGTCGAGCTTGACGTGATCCTTGTTCCAATAACGGTCGAAGCGCTCAACCACGATCCGATCCTGCGGTACGCGTTCGACCAGCCGGAATGGCCCGGCGCAGACCGGGTGGTTGGCCATGTCGGCACCCGGCGCCGAGGCGGCCTTGGGCGAGAGCATCATGCCGGCGCGATCGGTCAGCACGCCGACCAGCGGGGCAAATGGTGCGTCGAGCGCGATCCGCACGGTTAGCGGCTCGATCACCTCGACATTCTTGATCGCCGGCAACTCGCTGCGCCGGTTCGAGCCGGGAAAATTCACGTCGCGTTCCAGGTTGAATTTGACGGCGGCGGCATCGAACGGCTCGCCATCCTGGAAAATCACTCCACTACGCAATGTGATCGTCAATTCCTTGCCATCGGCCGACCAGGACCAGGCGGTGGCGAGTTGCGGGACGATCTCCAATGACGGGCTGATATCGAACAGCTTGTCGCAGAACGAGCTCATGATGATTCGCCCGACGAAGGTGCGGGACAGCACCGGATCGAGCGTGTCGGGATCGTCGCGCAGACCGATTTTGAGGCTGTTGGCCAGGGCGGGCGCCGCCATGCAAGCCAGGGCAATAAGTACCACGGCACCCCGGCACGCGATCGCCGCGGGATGTGGCATTGTCACGGCTCTGCGAACTGCGTGCGCTAGGCGAGATATCATGCCGGCCTCGTCGTGAAACTTCTGTCGATCATTTGTATTGGCGCCGGATTGCTCCGGTCGTCGAGCGAAGTCAACCCTCTGCCGGGAGGGTGAATGGTTCGACCCGGCCGGTCTTGATGATACCGAAGCGATCGGTGCGGAACGGTGCCAGCGGAACGGCGGGCGGCCGTCCGGCGATCAGATCCGCGACCAGCGCGCCGGTTATGGCGGCAAGGGTCAGGCCCAGATGCTGGTGTCCGAGCGCCAGCACGGCGTTCGACGCGCGTGGGGACGGGCCGATCATCGGCAGATAGTCGGGCAGGGTCGGGCGATCCCCATGCCAGCGCGAGGCTGCCGCGAGGTCCGGACGTCCAAATAATCGACGGGCATGCCGCGCCAGAATCTCGGCCCGCCGCCAATCCGGCGCGGCGCCGGCACCCAGTTCGACCGTGCCGGCGAGGCGGATGCCGGCATTCATCGGCGTCATGACGAAGCCGCGTTCGGCGAACGTCACTGGGACGGTGAGATCGAGCGCCGCCGGTTGCAGCATGAGGTGATAGCCGCGCTCGCGCGTCAATGGCACTACGGCACCGAGTTGGCCGGTCAGCCCGGCGGCCTCGGCTCCAGGCGCCAGCACGACATGATCGATCGCCCAGTAGCACTCGCCTGACTGAATGGCGCGGACCGTGTTCTCGACGATGTCGAAGCCGGTGACCTCGCGCCAGGCGAACTTGCCGCCGTCGGCGCTCAACCTCTCGGCCAAACCCCGCACCACGCCGTGCGGGTCCACAC
>JBAVTK010000024.1:0-1899 GCA_049696095.1 Aliidongia sp.
GTTCCAGGATACGCTCGTTGCAAACGGCGTAAGCGTCATCGGATTGTGGAAGGCCGAGATCATAGCGCCGGGGAGGCGGCGTCGCATCCCAGAGCTTACGAAACCGTTGCGGCCAGCCACCGCGCCCTGCACCCTCGACTGATGCCTTGACGAACAGATCTGGAGAGAACGGGAGCACGATCACGGTGTCGAAGCCAAAGTTTCGGCAGATCTCGTGAAAGAGGATGTCGCCGCCGCGCGCGAGACTAGCAAAGCCTTTTACGCCGGTCTTACTCCTGCCTTCCGTATGGCGCGCGATGCGGCGCTCGATTTCGATCTGGGCCGCATCCACAACCTCAGGAGGAAATCGGGGCGGCGAGCGTCCAGGAGGATCGACCATATGGCCGGTGAATGCGAGCGAGAGAGGTTCGCTGCTCATGTGTCGCTCGCTCATCGCGCGTGGGAGTTTCCCGAAGCGAAAACCCAAAAGTGGCACCTGTCAACGGGGGCCATGTGGAATGGGGGATACGTCCCGCAGGCGGGCGGTCTTGTCCCATGATCTGCTCGCCACGTGCACACCATTGGAATCCTTCTGCTGCCGGCCGCAGCAAAGACCGTCATGATTCACGGCTGCGGGTCGCCGAAGAGCGCACCCAATTTGCGCGCGAGTTCCCGGTCCGCGAGATCAGCTGCGATCGTTCGCGCATTCAGGTAGGTCGAACCTATCTTCCAAATATCGTTGCCCGCGTTCACGAAGCTTCGATAGGCGGCCAAGGCGGGCTCGGCCTCGCCTAGAATCAATTGAGCCTCGCCCTTCGTTGCGTCGAGCCATTCGTCGGCATCATGCAGCGCCTTGCTTCGATCACAGATTTCGAGCACGTCGCGGGCAAAGCGCCGCGCTTGCTTGCGGTCTTTACGGAAGACGAATTTAAGAAACGCAAGGTTAATCCCGTGATAATAGGCTTGCCGTAGGTTGGGTTCGTTTTTGGCGAGCTCATATCCCTTAGCATAATGCGCCTCCGCCGCCTCCGCATCGGCCAGGCGCCGCCCCGAGAGCAGCCAATTGCGCTTGAGCCGGCCGGCCAGGGTCCCCATGACGTCGCTGTTCATGGCTTGGTGCTCGGCAAGGAGCTTATAGGCCTCGTCGCGCCGGTCGGCGCCGTCAAGGGCGATCGCTAGGTGAATGAGGGCGGAACTGTCGAGCGTGCCGGCATGCGGCAGATATTCTTCGATGATGGTCTGGAAATCGCCGAGTTCAATTGCACGGAGTGCCGAATCGCCGATAGCCCTGTTGCCGGCAATTCTTTGGACCACAAGGTCCACCACGTTCCTATCACTTGGCGGGGGATGAATCATGGTGACGTGATTGCCCGCAACGACCGCCCTCTGCTCCATGGGGAATGGCTCAAGTGAGGATTTCGGTGGAACGAATTGATCTCGTTCGCCGCCGACGGCAAGGAGCGAGAACGGCGCCGCGGCGGCGAACCGGTGCGACCAGTCTGCGCGTAATTTGGTGATAAACTCGCCCCCTTGTGCCATGCCTGCCAGTTGGCGCTTCCAGAATTTGAGTGTGCGCGCCTTAACGAGGCCCCCGCTCGGCGTACCGAACAGAATCACGGTGCCGGTTCGGGCCGCGATCTGTTTCTGATCAACAAGTGATTTCTGTACGATGAGTCCGCCCATACTGTGAGCAATCAGCACTAGAGCTTCATAGCGTGCGAGCGTCCCCTGTCCAAGGTCCGTTACGAGACTTTGCGCAAGGATGCCGAGATCGGCGTCCGCGGTCCAAATGCCACAAATATCCGGCAGCCAGCTGCTCGCGTAAGTGACCGTCCAGCAATCCCATGAGGCAAGTGCGGGATCCGCAGCGATCCGCAGCGCCAGATCATTCCACGTGCCCGGCTCTCTCCCTGTGAATCC
>JBAVTK010000025.1:0-5459 GCA_049696095.1 Aliidongia sp.
ATCGGCCAGCAGCACCTCGCTGCCGCTGACCTGCACGAAGAGCGGCGGCAGACCGGAAAGATCGGCATAAAGTGGCGAGGCCAACGGATCGGTCGGCGATGCCGTGCCCAGATAATACCCGGCACCGGCCTTGAGGCCCGCCCCGTAGAACATCACATCGGATTTGTCGTTCGTCACCAATGTCTCGCCGGTCCCGGCCAGATCGGTCCAGGGCGAAAACAGGAATGCGCCGGCCGGCAGTTCGTCGCCCGCCGCACGCAGCGACAGCAAGGTCGCGAGCGTCAGCCCGCCGCCGGCCGAATCGCCGCCAATCCCGATCCGGTTGGCCGGGACGCCCTCGGACACCAAGTGTCGATAGGCCGCGACGGCATCCTCGATCGCCGCCGGGAATGGATGTTCCGGTGCCAGGCGGTAATCGAGCGCGAACACCTGCGCATCGGCCGTGGCGGCCAGGGCCACCGTGATCGAGCGATGAGTTTCGGGCGAGCAGAAGAAATAGCCGCCGCCATGCAGATAGAGCACCGTGCGGCCGGGATCGCCGCCGTCGCATTCGATCCAGTCGCCCTTGAGCGGCAGCGTCGGCGATGGCCGCACGCTCCAGCCTGCCGGGACGCGCGGGTTGGCGATCGGTTTCGCAGTCGCCGCCCGCACCTTGACCGAATCGAGCCTGTGCTTCGATAGCGGCTTCATCCGGTATCTCAACAGGGTCGACATTACCCAGTTCTGCCAGCTCATTTGTTGCCTCCGGTTAGCCGATGCCGCACCGAATTCCCGGTCAGTGCGGCAAACGCACGGTCCACGCCACCAAACGCCCGAGAACCTGGTTTAGCGCCTCGTCGAAGGCGACGACGATGCTGTCGACGTCGTTGCGCGCCGATGTCGCCTCCTGCGCGAAGATCATGTTACCGATAATGTCGCGATCCGGCATTTTCACCAATTTGGCGTCGAGGCGAACCTCGATCGTCGGCGGCTGGGTCGATGCCCCATCATAGCGCGCCTCGAAATCACGCAGCTCGGTTTGCAGCACGTAATCGGCGCGCAGATCGCTGGCGAAGCGGCCGATCGCGACGATCCTGCCCGAATTTTCGAAGGCTTCGATGATCAGGGCTTGTACCATCGTCGGCGCGCGGTCGGTCCAGGCCGAATCGGCGAAGTAATCGAGCCTGGTCGGGCTGCGCGTCAGCGCGATGCGCGCCGTGTCGAGGCTCTGCTGTGCGACCGGCTCCGATACGATCAATTGCCAGGGCACCGCCGGTAGATCGCTCGCTTCACCCTGCCGGGCGCTCAGCCTGTAGAGTTGCGGCGGACGCTGGCCGCCCAGCTCGGAACAGCCGGCGAGCAGCAGCGTGGCACCAGACAGCGACAGAAAGTGCCGGCGCGATGCGAGAGTCGGCAAGGTCATTTCGGTTTATATCCTTCGCGCTGATCGCCGAACAGCAGACGGGTCGGATCCCGTTCGAGTTGGGCTGAAACGCGGTTGAGACTGGCGACGAGCGTGCGCGCCTCGCTCAACAGCTGAGTCAGTTGCGCCACGCCCGTCGTGGCGAATTCGCGCAATTGCGGCTTGCCGGCATCGATCACTGTGGCCAGATCGCCGACCATCTGATCGGCCTTCTTCGCCGTATCGCCGGCCGAGTTCAGGATGCCATCGATCCGGCCGGCCTCGTGATCGATCTTGGCCAAGGTGTCGCGCAACGAGTCGGAGGCGCCCGACAGATTATGAGTCGTGACTGCGGTATCGGCGATGATCTGATCGAATTCATGGGCGCGATGGCTGAATATGGCGGTCACGTCGCGCAGATTGGTCAGCGTCTCGGCAATCGCCAGCCGGTTCTGATCGTCGAGCAAATCTGATAGCCGGTCGGCAATGACGGCCGCCCGCGCCATAATCTCGGGGGCACCATTGACTACAGCCTGGAACGAGGACGGCTTGGAGGCAATAATCGGATAGCGGGCGCCGGGCGCGGCCACCAAGGGCGGTGAGTCCTTGGTGCCGCCGGAGATCTCGACATAGCTGACTCCGGTCAGTCCTTGAGTTTCCAGCGACGCCACGGCGTCCGAATGGATAAACAGCCCGGCGCGAAGCTCAAGAATCACCACGACGAGCTTGGGATCGTCGGGATCGAACTCGATATCGTGGACGCGCCCGACTTCGATGCCATTGAGTCGGGCCGAGCCCCCATTGCCCAGCCCAGTCACCGGGCCGGCGAAATGAGTCTCGAAATAGCTGTATTCGGTCCGAAATTGCACGCGCAGCAGCCAGATCATCGCAACGAAGGCGCCGGCCAGCAGAATTAGGACGAAGGCGCCGACCGCGACATAGTTCGCTCGTGTTTCCATTGCATCGGTCCTCTCGCGTCGTTCCTCGTCACCCGTTCGGCGGCTCCAGTGCCGCGCGCCCGCGCGCACCGCAAAAATACTCGTGAATCCATGGATGCGTATCGTGGCTCAGTTCGGCGATCGTGCCGAGATGCAAAGTGCAATCGACCAGCACGGCGATCCGATCGGTCGTCGCCCGCAACGTGTCGAGATCATGCGTCACCATGAAAACCGTCAGATTCAGGCTTTTTTGCAAATCACGGATCAACACGTCGAATTGATGGGCCGAGATCGGGTCGAGCCCCGCGGTCGGTTCGTCCAGGAACAGGATCTCGGGATCGAGCGCCAGTGCCCGCGCGAGGCCGGCGCGCTTGCGCATGCCGCCGGACAATTCAGCTGGATATTTGGCGGCGGCCTCGAACGGCAACCCGACCATACTCAGCTTGATCGAGGCGATCTCGTCCATCAGATGCTGCGGCAGATCGGTATGTTCGCGCAGCGGCACCTCGATATTCTCGGCCACGGTCTGGCCGCTGAACAGCGCGCCATCCTGGAACAGCACGCCCCAGCGTGTCTGCACTTGCCGCAAATCTTCGCCCCTGAGCCGGGTCATGTCTCGCCCCAGCACCTCGATCCGACCGGCCTGCGGCTGGTTGAGGCCGACGATCGTGCGCAGCAGCACCGATTTTCCCGTGCCGGAACCGCCGACCACGCCCAGCACCTCGCCGCGGCGCACGGTCAAATCGATGTGATCGTGCAGGACATGGCCGCCGAGCCGCGTCACCAGCCCCTCGACCCGGATGACGATATCCTCGCTCATATGTCCAGCAGGTCGAACAGGATCGAGAACAGCGCATCGGCGATGATCACCAGGAACAGCGAGGCGACCACGGATTGCGTCGTCATGCGCCCGACGCTGCCGGCATTGCGCTCGACCCGCAGCCCTTCGAAACAGCCGACCAGCGCGATGATGAACGCGAAAACCGGCGCCTTGATCAGGCCGACCCAAAATGTCCAATGGCCGATCGCGCTCTGCAATTGGCGCAAAAAGGCGGGAAATGTGATGCCCAGATCGAAATAGCTCATCACGGCACCGCCGGTCAGCCCCATGATATTGGCGTAAAAGGTCAGCAGCGGCAGCGCCACGATCAGCGCGATGATGCGCGGCAGCACCAGCACCTCGACACTGCTCATCCCCATGGTTTCGAGCGCATCAATCTCCTCGTTCACCATCATCGTGCCGATCTGCGCCGTGAAGGCCGAGCCGGATCGGCCGGCGACGATGATCGCCGCCATCAGGCCGCCGATCTCGCGCAGGATCGCCACCGCGAGCAGATTGACGGTAAACACCTCGGCACCGAACCGACGCAATTGATCGGCCCCCTGGAAGGCGAAGACCACGCCGATCAGGAACGACAGCAGCCCCAGAATCGGCAATGCGTTCAGGCCGGTTTCTTCGATCTGCTGGACCACGGCTGCCCCGCGCAGCCGGTGCGGGTGCAGCAGCGTGCCGGCGGTTTCGGTGGCGACCCGGCCGAAGAATTCGAGCAGATCGACCGCCCAGAGGCCCATCTCGACCACGCCGCGGCCGATTTGATCGAGAAGGCGGGTGATGCTGTCGCGTTGGAACGTCTTGACCGGCGGGGCGGTACAACCCCGCTCGATCGTCTCGATCAGCGGGCGCAGCCTGTCCGGCACATTGGCAATAGTAACCGTCGCTCCGCCTGCCTCCAGTGCGCGCTTGGTGCGGAGCAGCAGCCAGGCGCCAGCGGTATCGAGCCGTTCCACGTCGGCGTAATCGATCTCGACCTGGCGGCATTTATCGATGTGCAGCGCGCGCAGCGCATCATCGAGCCGGCGCGCTTCGGCCAGGATCCAGCATCCATGCAAAGTCAGCCGCAGCGTGCCATCCCGGTGCGCGGTGACAAACGAGCCGGCCGAATCGGTCTGCGGCGGGATGGCGGGAAGGATCATGGCGCTGGCACTGTACATGAGGGCATCATGCGCGCACCACGAGGATCAACCGGCGCCCCGCGAAAAATAACTGGAGCCGCCGCACGGACGGGCTATATTGCGGCGCACTCGCGTTGTGCGACGACCGGGCGCATATGCTACTTCAATCTCCAGAACAGAGTGGAACGAGATGAATATCAAGGACCATATTCGGTCCGTACCGAATTTCCCGAAGCCAGGGATTTTATTCTACGATATCTCGACGCTGCTTGCGAATCCGGCGGCATGGCGCGAGACGGTGCGGCATCTGGCCGAGGCGCTGGAGCCGATGAAACCGGATTTCCTGGTCGGTATCGAATCCCGCGGCTTTCTCGTCGCGGCTCCGCTGGCGCTGGCGCTCGGCTGCGGCTTCGCGATGGTGCGCAAGCCCGGCAAGCTGCCCGGCGCGACCGTGTGCTATGAGTATGAACTCGAATACGGCACCGACGTGATCGAGATTCAGGCCGATGCGATCACCGAGGGGAAGCGCGTCGTTGTGGTCGATGACGTACTCGCCACCGGCGGCACGCTTGAGGCGGCCATCGCCCTGTCGCGCAAGGTCGGGGCCACGGTCGTGGGAGCGGCCTGCATTATCGAGCTGAGTTTCCTCAATGGGCGTTCCAGAATCGATTTGCCGTTCAATTCGGTGGTGGCCTATGCGGCATGACGCACCGGAAAGGGCGAAAATGATTAGGCTGCGTCGTCAGGTGTGATTTTGGACCGCCTGCGCGGGCTCATCGCGCCAAGCGACCGTTGGCGGAAAACTAAAGCGGCCCCCGGTTAACCGGGGGCCGCGCATTATCGTGATGGAACCGGCCCGATCTTGGGGCGAGGTTGGGATCAGGCGGCCTTGGTGAAGGTTTCGGTCGCGACATCCATCCGGGCTTTGACCGGCGCGAAGGCTTCGGTCGCTAGCTTGACGCCGAGTTCGCTGAGCTTGGTCGAACTGGCGACGAACTTCTCGAATCCGGCCTTCGCCGTCTCAACGTTCAGATGCACCGCATCCTGCGGCGACTTGGCGCGCAGCACGGCCTGACCGGCGGTCGCGGCCGATTGCAGATGCTCCTGAGCGTGGGCAAGGAATTCCTTGGAGATTTCCTGGGCAGCCTTGGCGAAGAGCGTCTTGGCCTGGACCAGCGCTTCGAGAT
>JBAVTK010000026.1:0-3362 GCA_049696095.1 Aliidongia sp.
GGAAAATCTGATGACGATGGTGAGCGAGCTGGTGCTCACCCGCAATCAGCTGATGCAAATTCTGCGCAGCCAGAAAGATTCGGAATTCACTGCTTCGCTGCAACGGCTGAGCCACGTTACAACCGAATTGCAGGAAGGCGTCATGAAGACGCGCATGCAGCCGATCGGTAATGCCTGGGCCAAGCTGCCGCGCCTCGTGCGTGATCTCAGCCTTGAACTCGGCAAGAAGATCGAATTGCAGATGAAGGGCGCCGAGACCGAACTCGATCGCCAAGTGTTGGAGCTGATCAAGGATCCGATCACCCATATGGTGCGCAATTCGGGCGATCACGGCATCGAGAAGCCAGCCGACCGATTGCTGATCGGCAAGCCCGATAGCGGCACGATCATGCTGAACGCCTATCACGAGGGCGGACACATCATCATTGAGATCGGCGATGATGGCCGTGGCCTCGCGATCGACAAGATCAAGGCCAAGGCGTTCCAGAATGGCCTCGCGACCGAGGCCGAACTGGCCCAGATGACTGACCAGCAGATTTATCAATTCATTTTCAAGGCCGGTTTCTCGACCGCGGCGACGGTGACCAGCGTTTCGGGCCGCGGCGTCGGCATGGATGTCGTGCGGACCAATATCGAGAAGATCGGCGGCACGATCGAACTGAAGAGTACGCTCGGCCGCGGCTCGACCTTTATCATCAAGATCCCCCTGACCTTGGCCATCGTCTCGGCCCTGATCGTCGAATGTGCCGGCGAGCGCTTCGCCATTCCCCAGATCAGCGTCATCGAACTGGTGCGCGCCGCACCCGGTACCGAGACCCAGATCGAGCGGCTGAACGGCACGCCGGTGCTACGGCTGCGCAACCGGCTGTTGCCACTCGTTTCGCTTGAACGACTGCTGCGGCTGGATCGCCCGACCGAGGCCGCGGTCGAGACTTTCATCGTCGTGGCCCAGGTCGGCAATTATTCCTTCGGCATCATCGTCGATCGGGTGTTCGACACCGAGGAAATCGTCGTCAAGCCGGTCGCGCCGATTTTGCGTGACATTACCATGTTCTCGGGCAACACGATTTTGGGCGACGGGACGGTGATCATGATTCTCGACCCGAACGGCATCGCCGCCGCCACGGGAGAAATGGCGGTCGGCGATACCCACAACGTTGAACAGGCCACCAAGAGCACGGCGCGCGGCGCCCAGCGAACCTCGCTGTTGCTGTTCCGCGCTGGCTCGGGTGGACCCAAGGCGGTGCCGCTGGCTCTGGTCGCGCGTCTCGAAGAGATCGATCGTTCTGAGATCGAGTTCAGCAATGGCAAGCCGGTGACGCAATATCGCGGCAAGCTGATGCCGCTGGTCCAGATTGATGGGGCTGATCCGCTGCCGACCGACGGCCGCCAGCCGATCCTGGTCTTTTCCGACCAGAACCGCTCGATGGGCCTGTTGGTCGATGAGATCGTCGATATCGTCGAGGATGTGCTGAATGTCGAACTCGGGTCCGAGCGGCCCGGCCTGGTTGGCAGTGCGATCATCGCCGGCAAGGCGACCGACCTGGTCGATGCCGGGCATTATCTGATGCAAGCATTCGACGATTGGTTCGGTACGGCGCAAGATACCGATTTCGGTAGCGTCGATCGCGCCAAGCGGGTTCTGTTGGTAGATGACTCGCCATTCTTCCGCAACCTCCTGACCCCGCTGCTGTCGGTGGCGGGCTATGACGTCAGTGCGGTGGAATCGGCCGGTCGCGCACTCGATCTTCACGAGGCCGGGGAGGAATTCGATGTGATCATCAGTGACATTGAGATGCCGGGCATGAATGGCTTCGAATTCGCCGAAACGGTTCGCTCGACCGGCAATTGGCGCAACACGCCGATGGTCGCCTTGAGTTCGCACGCTACACCGCAGGATCTCGACCGAGGACGGGAAGTCGGCTTCACCGATTACATCGCGAAATTCGACCGAGATGCACTGTTGAATACGCTTTCCACAACCTTCAGCCTGCAACGGGGGGCCGCTGCATGAGTCAGGAAATCGTTCCCGCGGGGGCCGGCGGTGCCGTGGCGGTATCGAAGCCGCTACGCGCCGGGGCGGACACCCAATCACATGACTATGTCTCGATCATCATCGCCGGACAGCTTTTCGGTATCCCGGTGCTCCAGGTGCAGGATGTGCTGGGGCCGCAGCGCATCACGCGCATTCCGCTGGCACCCCCGGAAGTGGCTGGGTCGCTCAATCTGCGCGGGCGAATTGTCACCGCGATCGACCTCCGCACCCGGCTGCGCTTGCCCAAGCGCGAGGACGGTGCCAAGAGCATGAGCGTCGTGGTCGATCAAGCTGGCGAGTCCTACAGCTTGCTGGTCGATAATGTCGGCGAGGTTCTGAGCCTGTCGGCGGCGACGCTGGAGCGCAATCCGGCGACGCTCGACATAAATTGGCGCGATGTCTCCAACGGCATTCATCGGCTCGATGCCGGCCTGCTCATCGTGTTGGATGTCGGGCGTCTGTTGGATTTTGCGGTGAAAGTTGATGCCGTCTGAGGCGCTGGCGGCAGAGTGGCGCGGAGTATCGTTATGAAATATTGCTTGATTGTCGATGATTCTCGCGTTGTGAGGAAGGTTGCGCGCCGCATTCTTGAGGATTTGGATTTCGAGATTGAGGAGGCGGCCGATGGCAAGCTGGCGCTCGAGATCTGCATGAGGCGGCTGCCCGATGTCGTCCTGCTCGATTGGAACATGCCGGTGATGAACGGCCTCGAATTCCTGGTCGAACTGCGGCAGATGGCCAACGGTGATCGGCCGATCGTTGTGTTTTGCACCACCGAGAACGATCTCGCTCATATCCAGGCGGCGATTGGGGCGGGCGCCAACGAATACATCATGAAACCGTTCGACAGCGACATCATTCACGCTAAATTTGCCCAAGTCGGCCTCCTGTGACGGAAGGCCGGCTCGCCTTGACCAACGCGACGAACGATACCGCCGGCCCCTACCGGGTTATGGTCTGCGACGACAGTGCCGTCATTCGCGGCCTGATCGCGCGGGATCTCGAATCGGATCCGAACATTCACGTCGTCACCACCGTTTCGAACGGACAGTTGGCGATCAACGCCTTGTCGCGCTTTCCGGTTGAGGTGCTGATTCTCGATATCGAGATGCCGGTCATGGACGGGCTGACCGCGCTGCCCGAATTAATCAAGATACAGCCCGACCTGCAGATCGTCATGGCCTCGACGCTGACCCGGCGCAATGCCGATATCAGCATGCGCGCGTTGGCCGCCGGTGCCGCCGACTATTTGGCCAAGCCGACGACGACGATGGCGCTCAATGCCGCAGCCGAATTCAAGCAGGAGTTGGCAACCAAGGTCAAAGCG
>JBAVTK010000027.1:0-6076 GCA_049696095.1 Aliidongia sp.
GGACCGTCCCTGCGATGTCTCGCGCTGAGAGACCGCTAAAGGCGGCGCCGACACCGTGAGCTTGCGAGAGGCCGGAGCGCAGCGGAGGACCTGGGAGGCGGGAGAATTTGGAGCGCAGCGTCCGCGAGGAGGCCCGCTTTGCAGGCCGGGGAAATTCTTTCGCCGGACAGGTTGGCGGCGACGCCTGCGGGATCTAGCGCTTACAGAGACAAGCGGGAATGGTCCTGCGAAGCCCCGAGATAAAGGTGACGGTTGGCCGGTCTGCTCGGGCCTGCCGGGGGCTCAATTGGAGTCCAGTGGGCCATTTCACGCCTCATTTGGCATGTCGTTCACCATTCCGGCAGAATGCCGGATAACAACCTCAACCGTGGGACACGCGCCGCCATAGCGATATCGGTGGCCGATCGGGCGTCATCCGGCGCGTCTTCCGGGCCGGTGGGCACCGCGCTCTCGTCTGCTCGGCGATCTTGCGGAGCGCCAATCATACATCTTCACGATGCGCAGTCGAAGGGGCGACGACACGGAAACCCGAATGCGAAGTTGCAGCTGAATGCTCCTGCCCCCGGGGCTGGCCTTCATTCGCCAAACGGCAGCTTCGCGCTCATTGCGGTCGTTCGGCGGCGTAAGAGCCCGCTCAAAAACCGGTCATTCGTCGCCGGCAAACGATCGGACAGCCGAATCGCACTGTTCGCCAGAAATCAGAAAGGAAAGGCGTGTCCGTAAACCCGCCCGACAATCAATTCGTCCGGGATCTAGTCGTGGTGCGGGTTGGCGGACTGTTTTGCCAATGGTGCGCCGATATTCCGTTCACCCCCTCAATAATTGAAGACCTCTACGAAGCAACTCTCGATCTGTGGATTATACCTGAGCAGCAGTACCTAATTCAGGCCTCCGCCCGAGGAGGTCTTTTTCCAGTTTTCTCAAGGCATCAACCCAGCTTTGATTCCAAATTCCGACATAATCGAGCCCCCGCGTGGTCCGAAGAAACGCGGGAATCAGACGGGACAAATCTCCACCTGTCGACACTGTTGCGCTTTGGAGAGATTGAGCATCTATACCGTTAGCACGCAAGCTCACGATGATACCCATAAAGTCGATTGTACAGCCAACGAATGGTGAAAGGACTTCGCCGAGTTCTTTGGAACCGGAGAAGGTCTCGCCCCCATCAATGGCTGGCACATCCTCTGCCGAAGTGAAGAGCTTGGGCCAGAATGAAAAGAGACGCTCCAAAGCCGCAGACCAAAAGTCTACCCCCAGCCTCCGCTCAGTCAGCCGCGCCTCTCGCAATGCCTCTTTCACGGCAATCCACAGCGCCATACAACGGGCCGGCCCGACCTCGGGTCTCTGCGAAAGAGCTTCGAGCGCCCCGAGCCCCCAAAGTGTCAGAATCTCTGCGACATTCGGTACGTCATCCATCACGTTACGCCGCCAGAATTGCTCTCGCCGACGCCTGATCGATGACCAAGTTTCTTCGAACCATGAATCGACGTCGGCTTTCTGAGCGAGCACTTCACCAGGCACGCAACGCATCGGCGCACCTGCCTGACGGATCAGCTCTTTCGCTCCGGTCAGTTGAAAGGTTTTCTCTTTTAACAGATCCTTTGCGACCGCTCCGATATCGATGTTGCCGGGCTGCGCGCTGTATGCCGCTACGCTCAGCACGGCTATTGCCCGATACTGACGAGCAAGCGGTGGCGCTTCCCTAATCCAGCCAGAATAATCCGATCGAGGTTGCAATCTCGCACTCAAAGCGCCCGCCAAGAGGCCAATCTGGTTGACGATTCGCTCATCTCTCTGGCCTGCCGTTGCTCTTCTGATCCAAGGCGCATGGCGAAGGATATTTTCGAGCCAACACCAACCTAATTCAAAGCCATCGTCTCGTTCGAAAATTACGTCTAAGAGTGCGGTCGCGAGTCGTTGGAATTCTAGGACTTGGCTATCGAGATCATTTATCCTTACCTGATCCGTCATCTCCTCGTGACAGCCGTGAAGATAAAAACCTTCAACTGAAGGTCGCGTTGTCGTCAATAATTGATCATTCGCCAGTCGAAGTAAAATAATTGTTACCACCCTTTCGAGAGAAAAACTCCCATCTTGGCTGATTGAAGATCGCGATAAACGCAATAATTCTAAAATTTTATTTTGATCACTTCTCAACGCCCTGCTTTCAAGGCACTCTCTCATAAAGACTGGATGGGGCAAGTCGGCAATCAGGGATACAAATTCGGCAGGATCTGCCCTCCTCAGAATCTCGAATGCGCTACTCCAACGAAAGACGAAGGGTTGTGGATCACTTTGCCAAATATCTTGGAAAGTTCCACTCTGGCCAAAATCAGCAATTAACGACGCGATAGAGACGCGGCGCGAAGGCACCTCGCTCATGCTGTCAGGGTCGTCGTTGGCTTCCTGAACGACTTCCGTTAACTGTTCGATGAACTGCTCTCGTTTAGCCGCGTTCCGTCGTAGCTCAGCAGCAGCAGCGTCTGCAAATGCCTCCCATCCTTGGTGGTCAACCGTCGCGACCACATGTCCGATCCATGACAAGATTCTAGGGCCATGAGCGACATAGGCGCGCCCGCTGGCGATAGCTAATGCATGCCCGATAAATGCTGCATCAGCTGGCTCCGTGCCTTGTGCAACTTCGGTCTGCCATCCGATCGCGGCCGATAAACTGTCCAGCTTCGCCGCAGACAGTCGCTTGCCGAGGTTCAATTCCGTGGGCAGTCCCGGAAGATCGTCTCGTGAAAAGAGCTCCACTCCACCGTCAACGAGATCCATGACCCAGCGTTCACAGACGGAGATTGCCTCCTCCGCCTCACTGGCTCGCGCAGCCCAGGCAACTGCGCGCTCATGGCGCTCCCGCTCGAAGTCTTCAGCTCGCCGCATTGGCTTCACCATCTTCCTGCGTGGTTGAGTCTTCCGAAGCCATCCAGTCTTCCAGCGATTTTGAGAGGTTCAATTCTCTTTCGATAGCAGCGACGATCGGTGTGGAGTCGTGCGCCCGGGAGATTAGACCTATCCGCTCTCCCAGCTCATTGAATGACGGGCCCGACACCCAAACGATGTCATCGACCACCAGATAACGATCATGAAAGCGTGCCCTATTGCCCCCGCGCATCACAAATATCTGCGGCGCGGCACCCAAACGGCTCTCGACTAACTGTCGCTGGGACCTGAGCATCGCGCTATGCGTCGAAGAAACGTCGCGAGCCGGAGGCGCTTCGTCATGCGTGTCATCGCCGGTGTCGTTATCGTGCCGCAGCCGCGACCGGAGCAGCCGAGAGCTGGTCAACACTTTTACCGCGACGCCTTGTTGCCGCACACGAAGGGCGTAGTTTTGATATTCTCTCAAGCCAAAATCTGGGTCGACAAAGATCACGCGGTGACGCGCGCCGGTCACAAGATTGGCGACGTAAGCTTCAGCGTTTTGGCGCATGATCACCAAGTCTACGCTTGATGGATCGACCCCGAGACCCTCGCTTATACCAAATAATTTTTGTGGCGCTGTTTCAGCTCGAATCCGATCCAGGCGCGCGCTCTGCAATTCGACGACGCGTATCGCCGCTGATCGCGGTAACGCTTCCCCCACTTGCAGGGCGCTCACGTCCCGCACCTTAGCGGACTTGTAGCGCGAACCGGGCTTGCGGTGTCCGCTGGCGGGCACCTCGACATCGACGACCGCATCGACGACACCGATCCCCACGTTAATTTGGCTCATCCAATGCTTCGGCGAACTCATGCGCAGGAGCCCGCGCTGGGGACAGACAACAGCATATCCCATCTCACTCAGCGGCTCTGGGTCGTTGGAAACGATAATGCCGTCTTCGTCGAACTTCCGAGGCAGCATCTCGATCCAACCAGAAGGGCGCCGATGTAGGCTTATGAGTGTCAGCGCCCTGGCGTCCTCTTCAGGATACGCTTCATACCGCCTTCGAATCGCCTTATAGACAGCTCGTTCGGAGCCATCTGGTGCCCTTCCGAAAGTAAAATTCCCAACGCCCGACAAGAGCGGGTCTGGCGCCAACAACGATATGCTTCCAAGCCATTCTTCATACTCGAATGAGTCGAACCCTGCGTCGGCAGCTAACCATTCCCGCGCCTTCGTGCTCGACCTGAGTTGTTTAACTTTGGCGTCGAGTTCCTGCATCGGGACTAAGCGATGTATCCTCGGGCAGTCGTGCCAATGAGGCGCAAACGGCACTTCCTCATCAACGCTAAACCTCCCCAAAATCGGCTCTACTCCTAGCAGTGGAGCTACGAGCTTGATCGACCTACTCCCGGCCTGGAGAACTACCTCGCCGCGAGCTGCATCCTCATACCAAGAGAGAGCGTCAGCCACGGAAACCCTTCGAGCGCTCGCAGCCAAGGTCAAATTATCGTAGCTCGGTACTCGGAACGGAGCGTCCCCCACTGTAAAATCATCCGGCACCTTGATGTCGTGCGGGAACAATTCAACAAAACCAAACAGCAAATACTGCGCCTTCGATTTCCCATCGCGCATTGTAATTAAGCGAATGAGCGCACCGTGATAATCTGCTTTGACTTTTGGCCATTTTTCGACCGTTGGCACTGGAGTTCGTTCGGCGTCTCCACCGGCCTTTTCATTTTCTTTGGTCATCGGACAGCACCATTGGAGGAATTGTCGCTTTTAGGAGAGCGCTCGGACGGTCACGTGCGCCACAAGGCAGATGCTTAGATTGGGCAATTGTCAATTATTTCCATATTTTTTAACACGGTGTCCCTTCGATGATCATGGACTTTCTGAGCCACGTGTCGAAGATCGTTGAACGATGCGATACAGCCCGACGAATCCGACGCACGATGTTTGCAGCGAACGGCATTCCTCCCGAAACCCGCCCTTCTCCTCCCGGCTCTCTCCTGTCATTTCCACTCGCCGTGTCAATGGTTTGGGTCTGGTACCCTAGCCGATAGCGACGATCGCCGTTTCGAGCGGGCTTTACTATAACTCGCCAGCGACGACGCCGTCTATGCGCCGTCGCCCTCGGTGAACCGCCACACCGGAATGCCCATCTTGCGGGCCTTATCCGCAAGGTTGGCCGAGATCCCGGACCCCGGAAACGCAATCAGCCCCACCGGCAACGCATCGAGCATCTGATCGTTGCGCTTGAACGGCGCCGCATTGCGATGCTTGGCCCAATCCGGTTTGAACACGACCTGCGCCACCTTGCGGCTGTCGGCCCAGCAGGCGGCGATGCGTTCGGCACCGCGCGGGCTACCGCCATGGAGCAGCAGCATGTCTGGATGCTTGGCGCGGGCCTTGTCGAGCACGGCCCAGATCCGGTCGTGATCGTTGCAGTCCGGCCCGCCGGTGACGGCGATGCGCGTGCCGGCGGGGACCAGCAATTCGGTCTCGGCGCGGCGGCGGGCGGCGAGGAATTCGCGGCTGTCGATCATCGCGGCGGTGAGGGTGCGGTGGTTGACGATGGAGCCGGCGCGCGGGCGCCAGGCCGAGCCGGTCGCGGCCTCGAACAGGTCGGCGGCGTGGTCGCGGAAGAATTCGAAGGCGTTGCGGCGCTCGATGAGGGCGAGGCCCTGGTCGATCAGGCGCTCGAGTTCGACCGATTTGACCTCGGAGCCGTTCTGTTCGGTTTGGCTGCGGCGCTGCGCCTGTTCATTGTCGTCGAGTTCGCGCTCGACGCGGTCGATCTTGCGGTGGAACAGATTGACCAGCGACCAGAGCAGGTCCGACAGATCGTCTTCGAGGCGCGTGCCGGCCAGCATCTCGGCCATCGCGTCGAAGGCGGCGGCGAGCTGGGTCTGGGCGGTTTCGGCCTCCGGCAGCGGTCGCGGATCAGGCTCGTCCTGGCCGGCGCGATAGCCATAGAGGGCGAGTTCGTCGAGGAGATAGGCGGTCGGGGACGCTGCGTGATGCTCATCGCCGGTATCGGTGTCGAGGCCGGGGAACAGGGTGTCGGGGGTCATGGCGGAATGCCTTTCTGCCGGGCGGCCGCGCCCATCGCGGCCTTCACGGGCGATCCCCAGCCGGAGGTGGAGACGGCAGGCACCCGCCAGGGCCGGAGCGCCAGCGGAGGATGGCAGCCGGGCGGCTATTTTG
>JBAVTK010000028.1:0-6209 GCA_049696095.1 Aliidongia sp.
CGTCGGTTCAGCCCATCTTGTGCAGCGCGCAGAGCTTGTTACCGTCGGGATCCCGCAGATAAGCCAGGTAGAGCTTGCCCAGGCCACCCTCGCGCACGCCCGGCGGGCCTTCGCACGTCACGCCGCCATGGGCGACACCGGCCGCATGCCACGCGTCGGCTTGCTCCGGCGAACTGCAACCGAAACCGATGGTCGCGCCATTGCCCACGGTCGCCGGCTCGCCATTGATCGGTTTCGAGACCGCAAAGATACCGGTCGGTGTCATGTAGAAAAGGCGATTGCCATCGACCGCCGCCGGGGCGACGCCCAGCGTTCCGAGTACCTTGTCGTAGAACGCCTTGGATTTATCCAGGTCGTTAGTTCCAAGCATGATATGCGAGAACATCCGGCTTTTCCTTCCAGTTCAGCATGACAGCCACCACGCGCTGTGGCTGTCGGGGGACGATTGTGACGTGATTCATTCACACTCAAGGCATACGGGAAGATGGCCGCAATGACAATCCCGATGCCCGGCCGGCATCCCGGACCTCTCGATAGATCGCGCTGCGATTTCGGCGGGGACTCTAGACGATCTTCTTCTGCAACGAATAAAGCGACTGGTCTTTGACATAATCTTCGAGCACGCCGAAGATGGTGTAATCAAGCCGCAGATAGAAGTGCAGCGCGCGATCACCGAGCGCCGTCAGCCACAGGGAACGGCATTGGCGGCGCCGCGCCTCTTCCTCGGCGGCGTGCATCAGACGGGTACCCAGACCCTGGCGGCGCAACGTCTCGGAAATCCACAGCGTCTTGATGAATAAGCGGCGCCACATGACATGGCCATCGACCCCGCCCTGAACCTGGCCCAACCCGTCGCGCAGAAAGATGGCGAATTGGGCGTGCTCCGGCGAGCCAAGGCGATTTTCCTCGAACAGGAACAGCCCGCGCTCGACGATCCCGACTTCGGACGGGCTGGGATTCGGCTCGACCGATAGGCGCAGCCCGTCCGCCCCGTCGACCCGATCGGCCGGCGGTCCGGTGCGGACGCCGCCGCCGGTCAGTTTACCCGGCCCGTCAGCCATTCGGATCCAGCGCCGCCAGTCGCCGCTGCATCTCGGCCAGCTTGATCTTCAACTGATCGATCTCGCTCGGCCGAGATCCGGGCCCACCGGGGCGATGTTCGCCATCGCCGGCCTGACCATAGGGCTCGACCGTCTCGCCGGCTTCGAGCGCGATCAGGCGCCGCGACGCCCGCAAGGCATTGTAGAGCTTGTCTTCCTGCATCAGGCTACGAACATGGGCGATGAGTTCGGCCGCGTCGGGCACGGCGGCCTCGTGGCGATCGAGAAATTCATGAGCGATCTTTTCCCACTCCGCCCGATTGCTTTCGAACAGATAGGCGTTCTGCACAGCGTAATAGATTTCCTTGGCCGGGGTGTTGGCCTCGGCCGGGGTCAGAACATCCTTGTCGCGCAGGATGTTGGCCTTGTTGTGAATCGTCAGCGTGATATACGCGCCGCCGGTATTCTGGACCACCGCGCCATTGATGATGATCTTGGCGCCGGCCGGCAATGGGATGCTCAGGGGCATGGACTCTCCTCGACGGGTCGGACGATGCTGGCACGCGATAAGCTTAGCAGGAAATTCCCTGGCATGCGCGCATCTTGCCAACCGCTTTAGCAGTTTCCGGTGAGGGTCGAGAAGGGAGCATTATCGGATTTCGGCGGAAAGGTGGGGGCCGCTACGCCACGTCGCGAATGAGCACCTCGGCCGGGATCTTCCATTGCTCGTGCAGGCGGCGAATCTGCGTGATGGAGAGGCGTTTGACCGACCCATGCATGATTTCGGACGCGCGAGACCGACTGCCGAGCAATCGGGCGAGGTCCGCCTGATGGTAGCCGCTTTGTTCCATGCGAAACAGAATGGCATCAAGGGCCGATGGCGGGTCGATCGGGAAGGCATCTTGCTCATACCGCTCCGCCAGGATGGCCAGCACTTCCAGCTCTTCGACTTCCGGCGTGCCTGCCTCAGCACCCATCAATTCGTCGATCCGTGCCAGGGCGGCTTGATGATCTTCCGCGGTTTTGATCGGATGGATATTCATGGTCACACCGTAGTTGCGTCGATTCGATCGTACTCCGCATGGGTTCCGGCAAACCGAATGCGTGCGACTTGGGCTATGTAGTTGAACTGGACGATCAGTCGGTAATGGTTGCCGCAAATGTCGAATACGACCCGCCCATTTCCGACCACGTCAGCCGTTCCGTAAACGGCTTTGATCTCCGTCGGTTTCGTCCATTTTGCCTGCCGCATTTCTTGCTGCCATGCGGCGATTCGTCGATCGAGCGCGCGGGCTTGTTGGGGACGTTCCCGCTTTTCGCGGTCGATAAGGTCCGTGACGATTTCAAAACCAAGAATCTTCATCAGGTGAGCTTAGCTTGTTCCGCGACTTGGAACAAGCGGGATGTCCCGATATTTGGAACAAGCTAGTCGGCCATGGAGGGGCGTCGGCCCCTCGTCCGTCAAGGAGTTCGGCCGTTCATCGCCGTGATGAATGGCCTTCTGGCACCCGCACCCGACGGCGCCGTTTGCGTTTCGTTCTTAACACCTCGGAATATTTTTGGCATAATAGTCCACAAAATCCAGGCTAGCTTCTCTTCCGAGGAAGATGACCCTTCATCCCTATCCGTCATGGCACCATAATATGGCAGACAAGACTGAAAAATGCATCTTTTGCGGCTCAAAGGACGTAACAAATGAACATATCTTTTCTCACTGGACCCACAAGCTACTGCCTCCCCGCGAGAAAGGCCGCGTGATAGCCCAAGTTGGAACCAACTATCTCGGCCAGCAGAAAACAAGGCTCGTGAAGCTCCCTGGCCAGCTTCAGGACTGGCAGATCCAGTGCGTATGCGGGGGACATAGATCGACCTGCAATAATGGTTGGATGAAGCGCCTGGAAGATGCTGCCAAGCCAATACTCACCCCCTTGATCGAAGGGCGACGCACGCGACTTCTGCCCGAACATCAAGCCATCATTGCGGCGTGGGTCTCATTGAAGATCATGGTGTCCGAGCATTGGCGGCATGGTTCCATCACTGTTCATTGGACGCAGCGCCGTAGCATGATGCGACGCCAAATTCCACCGATGGCCGGATGGGGAATATGGATCGGTCACTATGAACGCGTGAATTGGAAGGGCGGTTTTATCTCACGACCGTTCTTTTATCCGGAAGCCTCGACCCCGGCGCGCATCCCCCCGTATTACAATGGCGCTTCAACGACCATGGTAATCGGTAAGTTGTTTATTCAGGTCATACATGGCCCTGTGAAATTCCTCGTCGAATGGTGGCGGTTCCCGCTCCGACAGTCCGGTCCGCTCTACCGGATCTGGCCGCCACAAAGCGCCAGTATCAAGTGGCCTTGCGGAACCCTCACTGATCTAGACGCTGAAAACATCGCTAACGCCGCCGAGGTCTTTTTCAGGAGATGTGCCATCGACACGGCTGCGAGGGCGGGAGCGCCGTGACCGGGGCCTGCTCATCGCGCGCCCCCGATTCCGCACCGGACTGTCGAGCGCAAATCTATATCTCGCGGACTATTATGGGAGGTATATAATAGCATAACCCCTGCGCAAGGCGTTTAGACGCGCGTGAAATGTCGATAAACGATCCTGGTGGCAAGTTAAAGCGATGCCCCACCAAACAATAAACAAAACTAATCTGTAGACGAAAACGCCGCCCAACCTTGCGGCGGGGCGGCGTCGATCGTTTCAGACCTGTCGAAAACCTTACCGCGAATAGAACTCGACCACCAGATTCGGTTCCATCATCACCGGATAGGGCACATCGGCCAGCTTCGGCGCGCGGATGTAGCGGCCCTTGAGGCCACCCTGTTCCAGATCGATATAGGCCGGCACGTCGCGATCCTTGGCCTGGGTGGCTTCGAGCACGACAACCAGTTGCTTGGATTTGTTGCGGATCTCAACCACGTCATTATCCTTGACCTGATAAGACGGGATATTGACGCGCTTGCCGTTGACCGTGACATGGCCGTGATTGACGAATTGGCGGGCGGCGAACACGGTCGTCACGAACTTCATGCGGTAGACCACCGCATCGAGCCGGCGCTCCAGCAGTTCGATCAGGTTCTCGCCGGTGTCGCCGCGGCGGCGCACGGCTTCGTCATAGAGGCGGCGGAACTGGCGCTCGCCGATATTGCCGTAATAGCCCTTGAGCTTCTGCTTGGCCATCAGCTGCGTGCCGTAATCGGTCGGCTTCTTGCGGCGCTGGCCGTGCTGGCCCGGTCCATATTCCCGGCGATTGAGCGGCGACTTGGCGCGGCCCCAAAGATTGACGCCCAAACGGCGATTGATCTTGTACTTACACGAGTGACGCTTGCTCATGATACTCTCTGACGTAAGGCGGCTTCGCCGCTTGTTGTCCCGGTAGTCCCGTCCGGCCCCGGAATGAGGCGAACAGGCGGGATCTTAACGGATCCACTTTTCCAGGAAGGAAGGCGCGGACTATAAGGCGGCCGAACGCGCTGTCAACCGCCGCATGGAAGCATTGCAGACCTATTCCGGCCCGCCGCGTCGGCGCAGCCGGACGAGGCAGGCGATCACGCCATGCAACGTGCGGACATCCTGCTCGGTCAGTTGCGCGCGTGTCAGCAGATTGCGCAGATTGCGCACCATATGCGGCCGGTTCTCGGGCGGGAAATAGAAACCGCCGGTCTCAAGCTCCGCTTCGAGATGGGCGAAGAGATGGGTCAGATCGCCATGGGTCGCCGGCGTGCTGATCGCTGGCGTCATCTCGTCGGGCGGCGCCTCGGCGACGCATTGCCGCCACTCCCAGCCGACCAGCAGCACAGCCTGAGCGAGGTTGAGCGAGGTGAAGCCCGGATTGAGCGGAAAGGTGAGCGCCGCATCGGCCAGCGCCACCTGATCATTGGTCAGGCCCGAGCGCTCCCGGCCGAACATCACACCGACCGACTGGCCGTGCCGGCCCGCCTCGACCAGACGGGCAGCCGCCGCCTTGGGCGACAGCACCGGCTTCACCATGTCGCGCAGCCGCGCGGTGGTGGCGAAGACCATTTGCAGATCGGCAATCGCCGCCGGGCAATCGTCGAAAACCCTCGCGCCGTCGATCACCAGATCGGCCCCGGCCGCGGCGCGCTGCGCCATTTCCGAGGGCCAGCCGTCGCGCGGATTGACCAGTCTCAGATCGGTAAGCCCGCAATTCAGCATGGCGCGGGCGACGGCACCGATATTCTCACCGAGTTGCGGCTCGACCAGAATGATCGCCGGACCTGGGGTCACAGTCCGCCGCGCCGCCAGATCGTGCGTTCCGGCCCGTCTTCCAGAATGATCCCGGCTTCGGTCAATTCTTTCCGCAGCCGGTCGGCTTCGGCGAAATCGCGGTTCGCGCGCGCCGTGCGCCTCGCCTCGATCAGCACATCGACCGCCTCGTCGGAGAGGCCCGCGGCCGATTTCGGCTGCCAACGCAGCCAGCTTTCCGGATCTTGCCCGAGAAAGCCCATCAGCCGGGCCGATGCCAGCAGCGCGCCTTTGGCCTCGGCCTTCTGCCGGATCGTCTCGGCCTTGTTGAGCGTGGTGGTCAGTTCATAGAGCACCGATTGCGCCAAGGGCGTGTTGAGATCGTCTTCGAGCGCGGCCAACACCGCCGGCACGGCCGGAAAGACCGGTTCGATTTCGGCCGTCGCCCGCAAGGCGACATAGAAGCGGTCGAGCGCCAGCTTCGCCTGGCGCACCCGTTCACCGGTCCAGTCGAGTGGATCGCGGTAATGCGCGGTCAGCATGGCGTAGCGCAACGCCTCGCCCGGCGCCTCGTCGAGCAGCTCGTGGACTGTGCGGATATTGCCGAGCGATTTCGACATCTTCTCGCCAGCCATGTCGAGGAACGCATTATGCATCCAGATATTGGCGAGCGGCGTTCCGCCATGGGCGCAGACCGATTGCGCCAATTCGTTTTCGTGATGCGGAAAGATCAGATCGAGCCCGCCGCCATGGATGTCGAAATGCTCGCCCAGATGCGCCTCGCTCATCGCCGAGCATTCGATATGCCAGCCGGGCCGGCCGCGGCCCCACGGGCTGTCCCAACCCGGCTGCGCCTCGGTCGAGGGCTTCCACAGCACGAAATCGCCGGGATTGCGCTTGTAGGAAGCCGCCTCGACGCGGGCGACCGCGATCATATCGTCGAGCGGCCGGC
>JBAVTK010000029.1:0-5036 GCA_049696095.1 Aliidongia sp.
CGCTCGTCCCGTTCGATCGCCACGACGCGCGCCGCCCCGGCCGCCAGGAGCGCGCGGGTCAGGCCGCCGGGACCGGGGCCGATTTCGACGACATTGATCCCGGCCAGATCGCCGGTGACGCGGGCGATCTTCAGCGTCAGCCGGGGATCGAGCAGGAAATTCTGCCCCAGCGATTTGCGCGGTTCGAGGCCGTGGCGGCGGATGACCTCGATCAGCGGCGGCAGCACCGGCTCGGTCAAGCTGTCCTCCTGCGCGCCGCGGCCATTTGTGCCGCCATCGCCAGGGCCGCGATCAGGCTCTCGGCACTGGCACGCCCGGTACCGGCGATGCCAAGCGCCGTGCCGTGATCGGGCGAGGTCCGCACGAAAGGCAGGCCCAAGGTGATATTGACGCCGCGCTCGAAATCGATGGTCTTCAACGGGATCAGCGCCTGATCGTGATACATGCACAAGGCCGCGTCGTAAGTGGCGCGCGCAGCACCATGGAACATCGAATCGGCGGCGTGCGGGCCGGTAACATGCCATCCCTCATCGCGCAGGATTTCCAGCGCGGGCTGGATGATGTCGATCTCTTCGCGGCCGAACAGACCGCCCTCCCCGGCATGGGGATTGAGGCCCGACACGGCAAGGCGTGGCGCCGCAATACCGAAATCACGGCTGAGTGCCGCACCGGTGATCCGGCCGGCCGCGACGATCTCGGCAGTAGTGAGACCGGCGATCGCATCCTTCAGCGCCAGATGGACGCTGATCGGCACGACCCGCAGGCCCGGACAGGCGAGCATCATCACCGGCCGGACGCCCTGCCCGGCCAACTCGGCCAGATATTCGGTATGGCCCGGATAGTTGAATCCCGCCTCGATCAAGACTTGCTTTTGAATCGGGTTGGTCACGATGCCAGCCGCACGCGCGGTCTGGACCAGTTCGACGGCATGCCGGATCGCGTCGATCACCGCGTCGGCGTTGCGCGGATCAGGTCGGCCGGGCACGACCGCGGTCGGCAGTCGGATCGGCAACACGGGCAGTGCCACGGGCCAGACGCCGGCGGCGTCTGCCGGTTCAGCGATTTCCCGAATCGGAATGTCGAGCCCGAGCAGATGGGCAAGGGCTGCAAGGCGTGCCGGATCGTCGATGAGCGCGAAGCATGGCGTGTCGCCAGCACGGCGGCGCCAAGCGGCGAAGGCAATTTCACCGCCGATCCCGGCCGGCTCGCCCATGGTCAGGACGAGAGGCAGCATTGGGGCGCCCGCTCAGACGCGCAGATCGATAAAGGCGACGAGCCGCAGATCGGCCAGATACCGGCGAGCCAGATTGTCCAAACGCTGACGCAGCAGATTGTCCGACACCAGTTCGCGATCGATCTGCTCGCCGCCCTCGCGCTTGCAGACCATAAAGACGCCAATTCCGTTGCGCACCGGCACCGGTTTGGTCGGCGTAGCGAGGGCGGCCGCGAGGATGGTCGGGCGGATCTCCTCCGGCAGTTCTTTGATTTTGACATCGCCGATCGGGCCGGACAGGTCGGGCGACAGGTCGCGGCCGATCTTCGACATCTCACCGCAGCTTTTCGCATCGGCCGTCAGCTTGGCCGCTTTTTCCGACGCGGCGGCCCGGGCACCGGCATCGGCGCCATCCGCCAGCGGCACGACGACCTGGGTCAGATTGACGGTCACGTCCTTGGCACCTTCCTGCGGCGTGCGCCGATCGATCAACAGGAAGACGTAATAGCCGCCGCCGAGCCGCAGCGGCTTGGTCAGTTGGCCTTTGCTCATGCCGTCGATGATCTGCTCGACCTCGGGATCGAGCATGCCGGGCAGCACCCAACCGATATCGCCACCTTGCGCGGCTTCGGCCGCCTGAGAGAATTGCCGGGCCACCTGTGGAAATTGTGCGCCGCGTTGAATTTCGCCGACCAGGCGATTGGCAAAATCCCGAACTTCGGCATCCTGGCTCGGATCATTGACCGACAGGAAGATCTCGCCCACCCGATTCTGCATCTTGTCGCGACTGTCTTCGATCTGTTTAATCGCGTCATTCACCTCATCATCGCCAATGCCAATCGAATGGCCGTACCGGCCGCGCACGCTACGTGCCCAGATGATCTGAGCATACAATTGATTGGTCAGGGTCGATTTCGGGATGCCGTGTTCGCCCAGATATTTCTCCAGCCCGCCCGGCTGCATTTTATTCTGGGTTTCCAGCGCCTTGTAGGCGTTATCGACATCTTCGTCCGACACTTTGACGTCATGCTTCTTCGACTCGGCAATCTCGAGCTTCTCGTCGATCATCTGACGCAACACTTGCGAGGCAACGCGCTGGCGTGTTGCGGGGTCGTCGCCGAAACTGGACGAAAGCAAGGTCAGCGAGACGCGGGCGTTGAGATCGGCGGCCGAAATGACCTCGTCATTGACGACCGCGACGATCCGGACATTCTGCGCCCAAGCGGCCGAGCCGGTCGCGAGCGCCAGGAACGAAAGGGCGATGAGAACGCCAGGCAAACGGAAAAGCGGCACGGATCTGTCCTAGCTCTGACTCAAAAACAGCCCTTGCGAGGGCGGATGGCCGTTATCTTACACCGGCTGGCCCGGCGCCGTCATCTCTAACCGCCGGTCTGCAACGCCGGCACCGAGATCACACCTAGATTTTTCAGTACGAGGCTGAATACCACGGCTTGGCTTGGTCGAATATCTTCAAACCTGGTACCGTTTTGCGTGAAGCTGGTGATGAAAGTCATGCACTCGTCGGAATATTGCAGGCCGAAGCCGGACGAGACGAGCGTTCCGTC
This sequence comes from Aliidongia sp., assembly GCA_049696095.1. Lineage (GTDB taxonomy): Bacteria > Pseudomonadota > Alphaproteobacteria > ATCC43930 > CGMCC-115725 > JAXDMU01. The sequence goes on from JBAVTK010000029.1 coordinate 2,779, forward strand.
GCCGGCCAGATCGCGGGTCGCATTGGCCGTAACCGTCCAATATTGATCGAGTGCGAGGCTCAACCCGCCGCTGATTTGCAATCGATGGGTCTCTTGATCGGCCAGATTGTTGCCCAATTCGATCAGGCTGGTGTTGAACCGAACCGTCTCGGTGCCGGTAATGAGACCGACTTCCTGTGTCTGGGGCCGCAAATCCGCTTCATCGAAACGATAGCGATAGACCAGGTCGACCGATTGGCTGGGTGTGTAGGTGATGCGCCCGACATAATCCGACAGCGATCGCGCCAGCCCGTCGCCCGCCCCCGTGGTCGTGACCGGATCATTGGGCTGAAGATGAATGCTCTGGCCGGTAAACGGCGATTGGTCCTCGAAGCGATAGCTCTGCCCCGTCAAGAACGAAAGCCGTTGGCCGCTGTCGATTTGCCAGGCGCCCTGTAACCCATAATCGATCCGCTGACCGCTATCGACCAGATCATAGCCGGTGAAACGATTGCGCGTGAACAGATCGGTGTCATTGAAATCGATCGCCTGGCTGTCATTGTTGGCGATCTTGGCCGGATTGCCGCCATCGGGTGCAGCATAAAATGCGACGCGCGGTTCAATCGTGAAGCTCGATTGCGCGCCCCGGCTGATCCAGGGATAGCGCCATTCCAGGCCGATCTGGGGAAAGACGCGTTCGGCCGTGCCATTGACCAGCTTGCCGGTCGGCACCGGCTCAAGGCTGGTCAAACTTCCCGGCACGATCGGTGTGCCGGGCGGAACGATCGCCCCTGCCGACGTAATCGGGACGAGGCTGGTCACCAACTGTGCGTCTTGCTCATTATAGGCATCGCCGCGAACGCCGGCGACGAAGTTGAAGCGCTGGCCCCATGGTCCGGAAAAGGGCAGGTCGAATTCGGTGCCGGCTGACAGGCGCTGGGCCTGTGAGCCCGATTGGCGCACGATATCGATCCCGCCGACCGTTGTCGTGAACTTGCCACCCCAACTGGTCGGCGCACCGGCCCAGGTATAATCGACCGACGGCAGGACGATGGCCTGAGTATGATCCGAGACATTGGCCTGCAATGACTGGAAATCATAAGCGTTGACCGCGCCGTAATCGCGACCATCGAAATCTTCGAGATAGGCGCGTGACGTCAGAAACGCCTGGGTGCCGCCCAGCCGATAAAGTTCGAGATAGGTCTGGTCGCTGGTTCGGTTGAGCAAATAGCCGGCCCGAAGGTTGTCGTCGAGATCGAACTGCGCCCAGGAGTCGATGTCGCCGCGGGTCTGGTTGGGTTTGGTGATCTCGGGATCGGTACTGGTGACGAGTGACCCTTCCGTGACGCTGCCCTGAAAATACAGTTGGCCGTTCGAAAAACGCTGACGATATTCCCCTTCCAACACCGGCCCCTGGGTCGAAGTAAAGGTCGGCGCGAAAGTGAGGTCGGAATCCTCGTTGATCACCCAGTAATACGGAATCCGGGCGAAGCCGCCGAGAAACGACGATTCACCGATCGATGGCGGCAGGAAACCGCTGGCACGCTTGGCCGTCGGATCGGGCGTCGAGAGGTATGGGGTATAGAGGATCGGCCAGCCGAACAGATCGAGCGTCGCGTCCTTATACTCGATCAATTGCTGTTCTTTGTTATGGATCAGGGTTTCGGCGCGTAACTGCCACAGCGGCGGTGCCGTCGGATCCTCCTGACACAGATCGCATGGGCTATAGACGCCTTTGCGGATCTCGGTGCGGTTACCGTCGCCCGTCCGCCTTGCGGTATTGCCGACCACCCGCGTCCGATCGGCCAGCGTCATCCGGATATCCTGAATAAATCCGTCATTCAACTGGTTGGTCAGATCGGCGTACTCGGCGTTGACCGTCTCACCCGAGGCGCGGATGATCGTGACATGCCCGGACGCGGTGACCGTGTCGGTATGCTGGTTATAAGCGACGACATCGGCCAGCACGGTTTGCCCGGCCTGCGAAATCTCGACATTGCCGCGGGCAATGACGATGCCAAGCGGATCGTCATAAGTGACTTCATCCGCCGCAAAGACGATCGGCACGACATTGCCGGCGGCGTCGGTGCGCGAAATTCCGCCGTGCCGTGACGAGGCCCCCTGAGCATACGCTCCGGGCATGGTCATGGAAGCCGCGCAGACCCCCGCAATACCGAGGGTCGCGACTCGTGCCGCCCATTTCATTTCGCCCTTCCGCATCAAGAACCTAACCGTCTTCGAGGTGCAACAGAACGAACGCGCCGAGCAGAGTGCTGATC
>JBAVTK010000030.1:0-3987 GCA_049696095.1 Aliidongia sp.
GGGCGGCTGGTGGCGGCACCAGCCGCAACCCCAGATGCAGCGCCATCATCGTGCCTTGCGAGAACCCGACCAGGGCGAGCCGCGGCGTCTCCAGACGCAAGGCAGCAAGTTCGGTCTCGATGAAGCCGGCAAGGGGCCCTGCCGCGCCATCGGCCCCGCGCGACAGAAGGTGCGGATCGCGGTCCCGCACGCTGAACCATTGATAGCCGAACGGCGCCATATCGCAAGGCTCGGGCGCATTAGGCGCGACGAAAGCGGCATGCGGCAGAACACGGCTCAACGGCCCGGCCAACTCGATCAAATCGGTCCCGTCAGCCCCAAGCCCGTGCAAAAAAACGACCAATGCGTTGGCCGGGCCGCCCGAACCGGGTTTGAGACGTGGGCCGTCGAGAGGAATAGTCATGGGTGTATTTCCGAGCGGCGGGCAGCCTTTGGGGTCATCTCACAGATCCCACCGGTCGCACAAATTTCCGGTCTCGTCCCCAATTTGAGGGGCGCGTTGCCGATAGAAATCCCGCCGGCGGCGCGATCGCCGCCGGGCTCGAATATTCTTGGTTGGGCCAGGATCAGCCGCGCGTGCCCGAAAGCGGTGCGTTGCCGAACATGCCGAGCTTGACGCTGCCCGACAGGATGTCACCGGAAACCGCGGCGGTGAATTCCAGGGTCAGTGCCATCGGCTGTACGATATTGGTTTTCCAGGCGAGATTGTCGCCATTCGCCGTGCCGTCGTAAATATCGGTCGTGCCACCGTCGCCGCCCATCGTGCCGGTCAGTGTTCCGCCATCGGCCTTCAGCGTCAGCACGGCCGCACGGGTCCCCATCGGCGTTTCCATTTTCACATTCCAGATGCCATCTACGGACATAGGCCGATCCTCCAGTTGTTTTCCGTGTTTACCGAGACCGAGAATTACTTGATTTCCGGTCGGGCGACAAGGCAGATTCACCATCAATCTACTGTCAAGAACGGCACCGAAACAGCCTGACCAGATCGTGGATCTAGCTAAGTTTCCGTGGATCTCCGATTTCCGCGGCCAATAGATGTCGATACCGATCAGTCAAATTGGTCGCGGCGGTTTTCACCTCATCACCAATATCGACCAAATAATGCACGATCGGTGGGTTTTTATTTCCATTCACTGAAATCCTTCTGCTTTTCACGAGCTTAAATTCGCACGAACTCAGACCATCGCTCGCCATTACCTCTCGTAGCCTATGGATCCGGCCATCCCAGATTGCTATTGTTCTTTTTGCTTCTTCGGTATAGATACCGGGTGCGGAGAAGCCGGCATGGACATGGGCGAGCGACTGGTAGGTTCCGTCACGGTGGTTAATGTTCAATCCAGCGATATTACAGCGTGCGCGCAGCTCAAGATCCTCCGGCCCCCAGCCCCAATAGGCATTGGAATAACCGTTGACACGTTCGAAATCCGCTTTGTCGAATAGCACGACACCGCCGAAAAACTGCTCCCAATCCTCACTCAACGTCAAACCATGCCAGATCAGACGACAAGGCTGTGCCGACCAAGAGTAATCAGCCCAGACCGGCAGATAATCGACATCGTGAAAGCAGACATAATCTACCTTGTCCCGAACCAGCCGGTAGCCGCAATTCTTGATTATACCGCGGTTAAACGGAGCCCCAGCAACTTGTTCAATAATATGAACTGAGACCGAGATATGGCGATCGAGCTTATCGCGCGCGAAATACGTGATGATATGCGGCAAAAACTCTCGAAGATGCGCCGCCCGGTCACGATACGGGACGATGATGGCGAGTCGCTTATCGTAACGTTCATCGGATGTGGAAATCGCGGCAGCGCAGGAAATGACGGCCTCACCGGGTACAGAATCGGGAAAAGCTGCTTGCCATATACCATAACCCGACAAAATTGCCAGTGCGATTCGCCTATAACGCTGCAACTTTCTACCGTTGACACATCAGGGTAGTCAACACATCGCGATCTATGACATTACCGCTCGCCCGAAAGCGCCCCCTACTGTCCCCGCCCACCGATCACAACCGCGAAAGTCCGCCACAACACCGCAAGGTCAGTCCTGAGCCAGCTCCAGAAACTCATAATGGCCAACCCATAGGCATGATCGTAGAGCACCTTGCTGCGGACATCGTCGAGCGTCTCGTCATAGCCCTGGTTGACCTGAGCGAGGCCGGTGATGCCGGGCCGGACACCAAAAGTGCGCTCGGCAAAGAACGGGATCGCATCTTCCAGATTCTGCGTGATGGCTGGTCGTTCCGGGCGCGGCCCGACGAGCGACATGTCGCCTTTCAGCACATTGACCAGCTGCGGAATCTCGTCGAGCCGGGTCTTGCGCAGAAACCGGCCGATCGGCGTGATGCGTGGATCGCCGCGCGTCGCCCAGACCGGACCGGTCTTGGCCTCGGCATCGACACACATGGTGCGGAATTTGTACATGACGAACAGCTCGGTCCGGTCGTGCAGCGCGCGGCCGATGCGCAATTGGCGGAAAATCACCGGACCCGGCGAGGTGAGTTTGATGGCAAGCGCTACCGGGCCGGCGAGAAGGCCACCGATAGCAAGCCCGACCAGCGCGCCGCCGATGTCGAGCAGCCGCTTGCCGAATTGGGTAGCGGGCGAGATATGGGTCGGCGCCGGCAGAACCGTATCGGCCGACAAATCGGACACACGGTGCCATCGCCCGCGCTCCAGCCCGAACAGATAACGCGACCCGCCAAGCAGGGCCATGGCATGACCGGCGACCAAGTAATGCACCAGTTCGATCGGCCGCGGCAGCTTTCGGCCCGGCAGCAATTCCTTGAGCAATGCCAACGAATAGCCCAGCGCCTGTAGCATGAGCAGGCTGCCGAACAGCCGCGATCCGGCCAGCGTCAGCCAAAAAGAGCCGACGAACGCCACCACCATCAAAAACGGTGAAAGCGCGCGCAATGCCTTGCCCGAAGCAAAGCAGAAGGCAACGGCGCCGTGCCGCGGCAGCAGCAAGCCGGCGAGCCGCAGCAATTGCTGCATATTGCCCGCGGCGATCCGCCGGCGGCGGCGCCGGTCGAGTTCGGGCGTCGCGACCTCCAATTCAGTCGCGACGATACGCGGATCGTAGAGCGCGCGATACCCCCGGGCGACGATGCTCATCGGCAGAATGAAATCGTCGTTGATCGTATCGGGCGGCAACGGCTCGAACAGGGCGGCGCGGAACAAATAGCCTGCGCCATGCACGCCGATAACCCCACCCAGCGCCGATTCACCGAGCTTGACCGCGTTCTGATAGTGCCAATAAGCCGCCTCCCCGGCCATCCCTTGCGCGGCAAAGCGATAGGTCGCCGCCACGACACCAATTTCCGGATTTGCGAAATCCGCCGCGGCGAACTGCAATGCATCACGCGACAGCAAGGCCGATGCATCGGTCAGGCAGATCAACCCCGGTTCGATCAGGCCCAACACCTCGTTCAGCACGGCGACCTTGCCACGATTGACGGCATGGTCGAGCACGAGGATGCGGCATTGCGGGTGGGCCGCGGCCGCCCGTCGGGCGAGCGCCGCCGTGTCGTCGGTACAGCCGTCGCACGCGACCACAATGTTGAGCCGCTCGACCGGATAGTCCAACTCGGCAGAGTTGGCGATCTTGCGGGCGATCACCGCCCCCTCGTTGAAGGCCGGGATGACGATCGTCAACGGCGGAAGTTCTTCGGCCGGCAACGGCCGTAACGGTGCCGACTGAGGTGCATGACGACCGGCCATGCGCAACAAACCCGGATAGATCAGGTGGTGGTAGACCAAAAGAAAAATGGCCCCGAGGGTCGCCGCGGCGACGAACATGCCCATGCTGCACCCGACCCAATCACGAATCGTAGCAGCGGCCATAGGCACGCGCCATCTCGGCGATGCCGCGCTCCGCCTGTACGAACCGGCACGGCTCTTCGGTCGATGGCGTCAACACCGCCTCGGCCAATCCCCGGCGCAGCGCCGCGACATCGCCCGCGGGCACGAGCCGGCC
>JBAVTK010000031.1:0-10775 GCA_049696095.1 Aliidongia sp.
TTCACGCTCGCCGCGATCGCCGATCTGACAGCATGTTGCGGCTCGCTAATCCTGGCACTGGCGCTCTGGGAGGGCAGGCTCGATGCCGCCGGTGCCTATGAAGCGGCTCTGCTCGATGAAAGCTTCCAGAATGAAAGCTGGGGCGAGGATGCCGAAGCGGCGGTCCGGCAGCGCCGGCTGAAGGACGATATCGCGGCGGGCGCACGTTTTCTGGCCTTGCTGCGGCCCGGCGCGTGAGCCTCGCCCCGCTTTACCTGCGCGGATCGGGGATCAAACGCATCGCGCCGGAGGTTGGTAAGCTGCGAAGGACCTTCGAAACCATTTGAGAGAGCAAAATGACCTTCTCGGCGCAGACGACGCGGGCGAGCGGTGGGCCTCGTCGGCGGTCGGCATTTTGACCGCCGCTCGCATTCGCACCGCAAGCGCAGGCTGGCGCCGCAACAGCGTTGATGTTATCGGAAAAACCTTCCGTGCCGATCGCGGCACCAGCCCAGCGGACAATGAACGCAACATGCAGCAGATTTTTCGTCGCCTTGAGGAAAAGCGCCAGGCGGCACGGTTGGGCGGCGGTCAGCGCCGGATCGATGCACAGCACGGCAAGGGCAAGCTGACCGCGCGTGAGCGGCTCGATGTCCTGCTCGATGCCGGCAGCTTCGAAGAATGGGGCATGTTCGTCGAGCATCGCAGCCACGATTTCGGCATGGGCGAGCAGACCATTCCGGGCGATGGCGTCGTCACCGGCTATGGCACGATCAACGGTCGGCTGGTCTTTGTCTTCAGCCAGGATTTCACCGTATTCGGCGGCTCGCTGTCCGAGGCCCATGCCGAAAAGCTTTGCCGGATCATGGATCAGGCGCTCAAGGTCGGCGCGCCCTTGATCGGCCTCAATGACAGCGGCGGTGCGCGCATCCAGGAAGGGGTCGCGAGCCTCGGCGGTTATGCCGAAGTGTTTCAGCGCAATGTGCTGGCCTCGGGCGTCATTCCGCAGATTTCGCTGATCATGGGGCCGTGTGCCGGGGGGGCGGTCTATTCGCCGGCCATGACCGACTTCATCTTTATGGTCAAGGATTCCTCATACATGTTCGTGACCGGGCCGGACGTGGTGAAGACGGTCACGCATGAGAGCGTCACGCAGGAGGAACTGGGCGGCGCGATCACCCACACCACGCGCTCAGGCGTGGCGGACCTGGCGTTCGAGGATGATGTCGAAGCACTCCTGGAACTGCGGCGCTTCATGGATTTCCTGCCCTCGTCGAACCGCGAGAAGGTGCCGTATCGCGAGACGACCGATCCGATCGATCGGGTCGAACTGTCGCTCGACACGCTGATCCCGGCCAATCCGAACAAGCCCTACGATATGACCGAGTTGATCCTCAAGGTGCTCGACGAGGGCGATTTCTTCGAAACCCAGCCGGGCTATGCCCGCAACATCCTCACCGGCTTCGGTCGGCTCGACGGCCAGACCGTGGGTATCGTCGCCAATCAGCCGATGGTGCTGGCCGGGTGCCTCGATATCGATTCGTCCAAGAAGGCGGCGCGGTTCGTGCGGTTCTGCGATTGCTTCGAGATCCCGGTCGTCACGTTCGTCGATGTGCCGGGGTTCCTGCCTGGCACCGCACAGGAATATGGCGGGATCATCAAGCATGGCGCCAAGCTGCTCTATGCCTATGCCGAGGCAACCGTGCCCAAGGTCACGGTCATCACGCGCAAGGCCTATGGCGGCGCCTATGACGTCATGAGTTCCAAACATCTGCGCGGCGACGTCAATTATGCGTGGCCGACAGCCGAAATCGCCGTGATGGGGCCGAAGGGCGCGGTCGAGATCATCTTCCGGGCCGATATCGGCGATGCCGCCAAGATCGAGGCGCGCACCGAGGAATATCGCGAGAAATTCGCCAACCCGTTCGTCGCGGCGTCGCGCGGTTATGTCGATGAGGTGATCCAGCCCCATTCGACGCGGCGGCGCGTGATCCGCTCGCTGGCCATGCTGCGCGACAAAAAGCTGACCAATCCGCCCAAAAAACACGACAACATTCCGCTTTGAGCGCCGCCATGTTTCAGAAAATCCTGATCGCCAATCGCGGCGAAATCGCTTGCCGCGTCATCCGCACCGCCCGTGCGATGGGCATCAAGACCGTCGCGGTCTATTCCGAGGCCGATGCCGCGGCCCTGCACGTGCGCGAGGCCGACGAGGCGGTGGCGATCGGCGGCTCCGCTGCCGCCGACAGCTATCTGCGGATCGACCGTATCGTGGAAGCCTGCATGGCGACCGGGGCGGAGGCGGTGCATCCGGGCTACGGCTTTCTGTCCGAGCGCCAGGCCTTTGCCGGTGCGCTTGAGGCCGCCGGGATCGTCTTCATCGGCCCGAACACCCACGCCATCGCGGCGATGGGCGACAAAATCGAATCGAAAAAACTGGCGGCGGCGGCCGGCGTCAGCACCGTGCCCGGTCATCTGGGCGTCATCCCCGACGCCGAAGCCGCGGTCGGGATCGCCCAGGACATCGGCTATCCGGTGATGATCAAGGCCTCGGCCGGCGGCGGCGGCAAGGGCATGCGGCTGGCGCATAATGACGCCGAAACGCGCGAAGGTTTCCGCTCGGCCAGCAACGAGGCGCGTGCCTCGTTCGGCGACGATCGCGTCTTCATCGAAAAATACATCGTCGAGCCGCGCCATATCGAAATCCAGGTGCTGGGCGACGCCCATGGCAATGTCATTCATCTGGGCGAGCGCGAATGCTCGATCCAACGCCGGCATCAAAAAGTAATCGAAGAGGCGCCTTCGCCCTTTCTCGACGAAGCAACCCGCCAGGCCATGGGCGCGCAGGCTGTGGCGCTGGCCAAAGCGGTACAATACCGCTCGGCCGGCACGGTCGAATTCATCGTCGATCGCGACCGGAATTTCTATTTCCTGGAAATGAACACGCGGCTTCAGGTCGAGCATCCGGTGACCGAGGAGGTAACCGGCCTCGATCTGGTCGAATTGATGATCCGGGTCGCCGCAGGCGAAAAGCTGCCCTTGACGCAGGATCAGGTCCGGCTGACCGGCTCGGCGATCGAGGCGCGGGTCTATGCCGAGGATCCGCTGCGCAATTTCGTGCCCTCGATCGGCCGGCTGACGCGCTATCGCCCGCCCGCGGGACCGGGCGTGCGGGTCGATACCGGCGTCTATGAAGGCGCCGAGATTTCGATGTTCTACGATCCGATGATCGCCAAGCTGGTGACTTTCGGGGCGACCCGCGAGGAAGCGATCGGGCGGATGGCGGTGGCGCTCGATGCCTTCCAGATCCGCGGCCTCAACCATAATATCGGCTTTCTTGCCGCAATCATGGGGCGACAGCGCTTCCATGACGGCCGGCTGTCGACCGATTTCATTCCGACCGAATTCCCGGACGGCTTTCACGGCGCCGATTTGACCGGCGAGACCGAGGATCTGCTGGTATCGATCGCCGCCGTGGCGCAATTCCGCGCCGCATCGCGCGATGCCGGTTCGGGCCAGCGCCTCCATCCGGTGCCGGTGCCCGTGGAATGGACCGCTCTGGTCGGCAGCCCGCCGCGCCGACCGCGCGAACTCCATGTCGCGGCAAGCCCGGATCTCGGGGTCACCGTGACGATAGACGGATCGGCGCGTGTCATGGTCACCGGCTGGCAGCCGGGCGATTTCCTGTTCGAGGCCGTGATCGACGGGCGGGGAGTGACCGCCCAGATCGATCGCAAAGGCATCGTCTGGTCGATCATGCGGCAGGGTGCTGCGGTCGAAATTCGGGTGGTTGCCCGCCATACCGGACGGCTGGCGGCCCTGATGCCGGTCAAGACCGCAGCCGATCTGTCGAAATTCCTGCTCTCGCCGATGCCCGGGCTGCTGGTGTCGGTGGCGGTCGAGGAGGGGCAGGCGGTCAAGGCCGGCGAGGAGTTGGCCGTGGTCGAGGCGATGAAGATGGAAAATGTGCTGCGGGCCGAACGTGACGGGATCGTGAAGAAAATCCACGCCACGGCCCGCGACAGCCTGGCCGTCGATCAGATCATCTTGGAGTTTTCGCAGGAATGACGGGTGAGCCGGCGCTGCGGCTGAGCGTGCTCGGCCGCGTGCAAGGGGTTGGGTTTCGCTGGTGGGCGGTTCGGACCGCCTTGCGGCTGGGCGTGCGCGGTTGGATTCGCAATCGCGCCGACGGCAGTGTCGAGATTCAGGCGATCGGCTCTCGGGATCGGCTCGATGCTCTCGTACAGGCCTGCCGAACCGGCCCGGCCGCCGCAAAAGTAACCTCCGTCTTGGCCGCGGAGACTGAAGATGACGGCAGCATGGGCTTCGAACAGCACCCGGACGCATAGTTAGGCGTCTGGCGTGGTGGACCTTGACAGGTCAGTTGGCCACCGATAGCTTGTGCTCTCTGGTAGAGTTATGCATCGGAATATAAACTCGAAATGTCACGTCAACTCCGTGCGATATCCGTTCCAAAACTTGTTTTGTCAGTCCTTCTCGTCATTTGTTGTTGCTCAGCGACGCGTCACGGGTACGGCCAAGACATCACTAAATTGCATTATGCTGGGGTCGCGTTTTCCGGTGAGGCCGGGCGGATCACGCGCTCCTTTCCGAACAGCGTGGCGATCAACATATCGGCGGATGCGCAGGGCGTATCACCGTTGGATCGCGAACTCGGCCATGTTGTCGCTGCTACCAAATTCGATCACATTGCCCTGACCGGCGATCTCGGAAACGTCAAGACCGGCGACGCCCTCGCAGTCGCTTTCGTTTTAACCTGGGAGAATTTGGCGCAGGAACCGGTCGGCAGGGAGGTCAAGCTTGTTGCCGATTTGCGCGCCGAGGCGCTGATCTTCGATTTTCAATCGAAGAAGGTGATCGCGGCCTATCCGTTCGGTGTACAGAGCCGTCAGGTGTTGCCCACAGCGCCATCGCCGGAGATGGTGCGCGACCTCTTCCGAGCGCTCTATTTTGGCCCGGGTAATATATTCGACGCGTTCATTCGTGTGCTGAAATCGACCGATATCAAGCGCGCCTATGGTGCCTATGCGCAGGTCACCGATGTCCAGATCGAGGACAAGGCGGCGCAACTTCTGACCGCTGTCGCGGCCGAGCCCGAGCCGGTGAAGGTCTTTATCGCGGAGGCCTTCGACGCGTCGCTGTCGAAGAATGTCGGCATTCCCGTCTTGCCCTATCTAGCGGGACAGGCGATTGGCGGAAAGATGTCGGCACGCTTCGCCAATGGCGACGTGTACAATTTCTCGCTGCCGGAACCGGATTACAAGATCCGCCTTACATTGCGCGGCTTCAAAAAGGTCGAGGTGGATTCGAACGCTCAAGAGACCGGCTTTGCCTATGCCAGCTTCTTTCGAGTTGACGTCCAGCAGCCGTTGAGCTCGAAGTCCTATCTCAATGCTGAATTCAAATATGCGGTCACGAAGATCGTGCCGAAATCCGTCCTCCATCTCGATGACTGGGGCGCCTATCAGGAGTCCATGCTGTCGTTCCTCGACGGGCTGACGCGTCAGTTCGCGATGCCTGATGACGACTGGATCGAGAAATGGGGTGTTAGCACCACCAAACCACAAATGGTTGCAGCCGGCCAAGCGCTGTCGCGCTGCCGCTGAATATCGAGGAGTTAGGAAGATGCGGCGGCAGGGCCTCTTATTGGTCGCAGCTCTCGTTCTTGCGCTTTCGAGCGGCACAAGCGGAGCGTGGGCACAAATCCAGGTCGAAGGGCGGGGCACTATACCTTACGACACCGGCTTGTTTTCGAGTAAGCCAGATGCCGCGGCACGTCAGGCGGCGTTGACCGAGGCGAAGAAGAATGCGCTCACTCGCTACGCGGCCGGCTTCTCGTCCGCAAAATACGCGCTGTTCCAAGCCGACGAGCCACAGATTTATGCCGCGCTCGACCAATATGTCATCGACGCGGTCCTTGTCGACGAAGGCGTCGACAAGGAAGCCAAGACCTACTATGCGGTCATTCGCGCTACGGTCAACGGTACGCGGCTGGAGGCGGTGTTGAACGATCGCGGTGTCGCCAATGCACAATCCTCGGGCGGCAAGGGCACCGCGATCTCGTATCTGTTCGTCGCGCGCGAGACGGAAAGCTCCAAAGCTTTCGACACCCGGCGCACGGTCATGGCCAATGACCAAAATGCCGTTTCAGCCAGCCAGAGCCAGGGCGTCTCCGGCGGTCAGGCCAAATTCTCCGAATCGAGCGAGGCTACGCGCAGTGTCACGACCGGCGGCAGCGCGCTGCACAAGGCCGACGAGGTGACGTATCGCGTGACCTCGCCGGAGAACATCAATACCGCGATGAACGACGTCCTCGCCAGCAAGGGCTTCGAAGTCTACGATTATCGCGATGTGGTCAGTCAATGCGCCGGCCCCGAGCCGACGCGGATCTATGCCGAATTCGCGAAGTCCGATGAACTGTCGCGCGAAACTCGTGCCAACACTTTCGCCGCGGCGCGGCAGTGCCAGATCTCGGTATTCGCTACCGGCACGCTGGATGTCGGGTTGCAGGATATTGACCCGGTGACTGGCAATAAGCGCGTCTATGTCTCGGTGCGTTCGCAATTGCTCGACATTACAGGCCGGTTGCCGCGCATCATTGCTTCGGTCGGGCCGGTACAATATGCCGGGCTGGGGCCGGATGCGATTGTCGCAATGCGTAACGCGCTCCAGCTTGCCGCCACCGAGGTCGCGAAGTCGATATCCGATCAGATGAACGCCAAAGGCGCACGCTGACAGCGCCACCAATCCAAGAGGGATAGAACATGAAGAAACTTGGTTCTCTCAACATATGCGCCGCAGTCGTATTCGTCTCGATCGCGGCCGCTCCGACCGCCAAGGCGCAAGGCGGGCTCGGCGGCGCCCTCGGCGGACTTGGTGTGCCGGCGATCGGCGGTGGAACCCCGGTCACCAATGCCGATTTATCGTCCGGTTTGAATGGTCTGTCCGCCACCTTTGCCGGTTCTTTCCAGAACATGCTCGCGGCCGAGGCGCTGAGCGCCAAGGCGTTCGGCCTGAAGGCGGACGCGGAACAGTTGGAAAAGCTCGCCGCCTATTATGGCAAGGGCAATGTCGAGGATTATGACCAGGTCAAGCGTGACATCAACGTTTCGGCAGATACGCAAGCGAAGATCGACGAGAAGATGGCGAGCGCCCAGACACTTGATGCGGCCTCCAAAAAGCAGCTCTCCGCGGCTGCACCCTATTACGCGCTCGGTACCGCCCACGCGGCGCAACTGCCCGGGCAATATGCCGCCTGGGTGAACCGCGCCCAGACAGCGATGAAGAACCCGGTGGCGTTGGCTTCCAATCCGGGACTGGTGGCGCAGGTGCCGAAAGTCGTCCAGCTCTCGGCAGGGCTGCCCGACCTTACCGGGAAATGGATCTCCGTTACCAAAGGCTTCGTCACCTTCTCGCAGAAACAGAAAATCGATACAGGCGACCTATCAGCCAAAGTCGGCAGCCTCTGACCACTGCCCGGCGTGAGGTGCAATGTCCAGGAGGAGTAAGATGTTGATTCGGCGTCGTGTGGCGTTTCTGGTGGCTGCGATCACTTTGCTCGGCTGGACCGCCAGCCGCGGGGAAGAGGGTGTGGAGCTTCAGAAAGTCGAAGCTCAGGGTGTGGGTACCGATTACGATTCGGCGCTCAATGCCGCCTTGAGTCACGCCGTGGCGGAAGTCAACGGCGTGGAGGTCGCGCGCCAAGTCTTCGGCGAGTCGGTACGAGGCACCGCGACGGCGACGAGTTCGACCGAGATTGCCGCCGTCGGTGGGAGTGTGACGGAACGGGTCGGAGTTGCCGCCGGCGTTGTGGGTGTGGCGTCGCGGGTGAACACCAGCGCCGACGGCGACGCCTCTGTCGCGGCCGAGCGGGCGGGGCCAACAGAGCGGACGGGGGCCGCCGCGATGGTCGCCGCGGAGCGGGATGAGACGGCCACGCGCACAGCGGCGGTCGCTGCCGCACATGAACAGACCCGGCAGGATTTCGCCGCAGACAAGACTATCGTCGCGGTCGCTGCCTCGACCTCCGGCGTCGTCAATCGCTATCAGATCCTCGAAACTGCGCAGCTCAAGGATGGATGGCACATAACGGTGCTGGCCGAGATCGCAAAATACAAGGCGGCGAGCCAGGATCAACGTAAGAAGGTTGCGGTCCTGCCGCTGCGGCTTGAGAAGTTGGATGCCCGTTATCACGGGTTCGAAACCGTCTTCCACACCGATCTCGTCAATCAGTTGACCCAGTCTAACAAGGTGGCTCTGCTCGATCGTGATTTCGGCGCCGAACAGGGGGCGGAAATGGCCTTCTTGCAGCAGGGCGGCGTCAAGAAGGAGGAGATGGCAAAACTCGGAAACAGGCTTGGCGCTGACTATGTCGTCGTCGGCGTGGTGTCCGATGCGAGTGTGAAAACGGAAACCGCCTATATCCAATCAGTCGGCCGAACCGTGGCCGGTGCGACCACCGCGGCCGCCAAGATCAGCTACCGCGTGGTCGAGACAGCGACGGGGCGGATCGATCTGGCGGACAATTGGGCAACCTCAGGGCGTGCGAACGGGAAGGTGGAGGATATCGCGGCATCGGCCGCACAGGATGTCGCGCGCTCCATCTTGGAGGCGCTGTTTCCAATGCGCGTCGAGCGCGTCGCGAACGGCGTCTACTATCTCGGCCAGGGCGGTAAGTCTGTACAGGTCGGGCAGCAATATCGGGTCATCAAGCTGGGCGACGACATTACCGATAGTTATACCAAAGAGGTTATTGGTCGCGAGGAAGAGGAGATTGGTCTGATCGCCATCTTCGAGGTCGAACCGCGGTTGGCCAAGGCGCGACTGGTCGGCACGTCACAACGCCCGTTGCCGGAGGATATGTCGGGCTTGGTTGTCCGGCTTGTCGAGGGCGTGGCCGTCCCGCCCACCGGTGCGCGGCCGACTGTCCCCAAGGCGCCGACCAACGCCGCCAAGGCACTGGTCGATAAACAGCAGAGCGATTGGTGACGAGCCGGGCATCCAGCTGGGTTGCGTCTTCTTGGGAATGGGTGAGCGATGCCGAGCGCGCCAGATGCATGGTACCATGGTACGCGTCTTGCCCGCCGAACTTCGAATGCTAAGATCGGTCGGTCTCAAGTCGCTGCGGGGTGAAGATGTCCTGGTTCCGCCGTTCGATCATCGGCACGCTCCTGCTCGTCGTCCTCACGGCCTCGGCGGGTGCGGCCGAGGATTGCCGCTTGAAGCAATTCGCCTCGGTCCCGACCACCGCCTATGCCGATGGTCGCATCGCGGTGGAGGTCGCGATCAATGACGACCGCGCCAAATTACTGGTCGATACCGGTGCCGGGCTCAGCTTCCTCGAACGAAGTTTCGTCGATCGCACGCGATTACCCCAGCACGACACGCCGATCCTGGGCTTCGGGTTGACCGGGCGGCCGATCGACCGCGCGGCCCATGTCGTCCGGTTCGCCCTTGGCGACGCGGTGATTCACAATCAGAATTTCGCGATCGGCAATGTCGGCGGCGATGGTCTGGATGGTCTTCCGGTCGGCATCTTCGGTGCGAACTATCTGGCGCCCTACGATGTCGAGATCGATCCGGCCGGACGGCGCCTCAATCTTTTTCTGCCCGACCACTGCCCCGGACGAACGGTTTATTGGGCCAACGAGTATTTCCGCGTGCCGGTCCACCTGACCGACGGCAAGGGGCTGGAGGTGGATGTCCGGATCGACGGAAAATCGGTTCGTGCGCTTCTCGATACCGGCGCCAGCGTCACCACCATGCGGCTGGTCATCGCCCGCGATTTGTTCGGTCTGGCGCCCCCCTCGGCCGGAGCGCCGCCGCAAGCCAAGCTGACCGGCGTCGACGGCGCCCGGCTCGACAGCTTCCTGCACCGGTTCGACAGCCTGGCTCTGGGCGGTATAACGCTGCGCAATACCCCGGTCGTGATCGCCGATATCGATTCGGGCCGAGGGGCGACGCGATATGGCACGCGGATCACCGGCAACCCTGAACAGCCTGACATGCTCATCGGCATGCCGCTGCTGCACCGATTGCATCTCTTTATCGCCTATAGCGAGCCGGCAGTCTATTTCACGCTCGCGGATGAAAAGCCAATGGCGGCCCCGACGCAATAAGGCGGTTCGGGCTTACGATTCCTGTTGCGTCAGCAGCAGCGGCACCCCAGCCTTACCCAACGACATGGCTTGAATCGGCGAGACTATGTTCTTGACCAGCAGGCGGCAATTGCGCAGTTGCAGCAATCTGATCAGCTTGCTCGCGGCCGCCACATGGCCGTTTCCGTCGTCATTGGCCAAGCGCTGTGCCGTGATTGTGACCAGCGGAACCGTCGTCGGCAGCAAGCTGACGAAGCCGGTATCCGCCCCCGGCAGTTCGAAGGCCACGGCGCGGCAGAGCGATGATACCATCATTACCAAATCGGTCATTCGGCTGCGCGCTGTATCACGGGCGAGGTCGGTGATCTCGATGACCAGCCGGCGCTTGCCTGGCGCCGCCACTGAACGGGCGACCGGCAGCCAGCGCTCGGCATCTCTGCGCTGCACCAGAGTCGACATGCGAACTGGGACGATGATCACATCGGTCCGATTTTCGGCCAGTTCCATCAGCATCCGCTCAGCCGCACCGGTCAGCAGGAGCATCTCGGCCTCAAAACCGTAATCTGTGCGGTCAAGCGCGCGCAGCACGGTGAGTGCGTTTTCGAGCGGCTTGGGCAAGCGGGCCATGGCGAAGGGTGCTAACTGGTTGGTATCGGTCCGCACCCGTTGAGTCAGCAC
>JBAVTK010000032.1:0-2006 GCA_049696095.1 Aliidongia sp.
ACATTGAGACGACCGGCCTGGATTGGCGGATCGAGCGGATCGGGACCATCCAGATCCAGGTGGAAGACGTGACTTACGTGGTCCGCGTCAACGGGCATACGCCGCGTCGCCTCAAGGCCCTTATCGAGGACCCGAGCATCCTCAAGATCCTGCATCACGCGATGTTCGACCTTCGCTTCCTCGCCTACCACTGGGACGTGGCTCCCGCCAACGTCGCATGTACGAAGATTGCCTCCAAGCTGGTTGATCCCCAGATCCCATGCGAGGATCACTCGCTCGCGCCCCTCGTTCGTCGCTATCTCGGTGTCAAGCTCGACAAGCGGCCCCAGACGAGCAACTGGGCAGGCGAGCTGAGCCCGATCCAGCTCCAGTATGCGGCCAACGATGTGCGGTATCTCTGGCGACTCTACGAGGCCCTGGACGAGCGACTCCGACACAAGGGTCTATTGGATCTCCGCGAACGGTGCTATGCCCATCTGCACACGCAGGTCGAGCTGGAGGTCGGTGGGTTCCCCGACGTCTTTGCGTACTAGGAGGCTCTAGCGAATGTCGCTGTTAGGTGTTCCCGAGGGCCAGCTTCAGTTGGCCCGTGAGGGCTTGTAGTTCGCGGGGCTTCGTGGCGGGGGCGACGGGCTTGAGGGTGCCGACCATTTCGTCTGTGGGGGATGCTTTTCGTGCTTCCTCCAGCAGCTTGTTGTAGACCTCTGCGAGCGGCTTGCCTATCTCTGTCGCGCCGCCGTCGGCGAGTTGCCCGAGGTCGGTGTAGAGCTGCTGAGCATGGATGTTCAAGGGGGCCATGCCTATAGCGTAGCTCCGCGCTCAGATGTGCTGGCCTCAGGGGATGCCGTCGAAGAGGCGTGCGGCGGGCACTTGGAGGGCTTCGGCGAGCACGATGATGGTCGGGAAGCGTGGTGCTCGACATGCTCGCTCCATCTTGCTGATCGCTGTCGTGTGCAGCCTTGTGTGGCGAGATAGGTCCTCTTGGGACCAGCCGCGCTCATGGCGGAGCTCCTTGAGGTTCGCAGCGAAGCGCTCTTGGGGGCTCACCCGTGGAGCTTCGGGTGTCTAACCCGTAAAGCCAAGAGACATATCGTCAAGTTTTTGGGTAGGGTGCGCGCCCCGTAGGCATCCACATACTCAAAGGGGACGACTATGCACCGCAGACCATCACCAGCGACCCTGATCGCGCTCATCGCGCTGTTCCTCAGCCTCGGCGGCTCCGCTGTCGCGGCCAACCACTACCTCGTGACGAGCGTCCGCGAGATCAAGCCAAGCGTCGTCCACCAGCTCCAGGGCCACACTGGCCCAGCAGGAACGACGGGACCACAGGGGCCCGCCGGCGCGCAGGGGCCAGCCGGGCCGAGCAATCTGAGCGGACTCATAGAAGTAGAAGGGCCGAAAAACACCGTCCCGGCCGAACACACCGGCTCGTCGGTCGCTACCTGTCCCGCTGGTGACCATGCGGTCAGCGGGGGCGAGGCCCTGATCGTGGCCCGTGACGGTGGCAGCGCGTCGCAGATGAGCGAAGACCACCAGAGCTGGTTCGTCGTCGTCGGCAACTCAGGTCCCGTCCAGGGTTCCGTGCAGGCCATCGCCTACTGCGCCGGCGCAGGGCAGGCCATAGCTGCGAGGACCAACACGGCAGCGCACGAGCGGGCAGTCCGGGAGGCCAATCGGATCGCAGTGGAGCTCAAGGCGAAGCGCTGAGCAGGTCTGCCATCCGGTTTCGGGTATATAAAGAGGATGGGTGCCCCGCCGGGAAGACATGACCTCCCCGGCGGGGTCTTCTGACGGGGAGTGGGCCCCGTCATTCTTGGATGCGCAGCCCCTTTGAGTTCGTAGAGAGAGGGGGAGCCGACTGGCTCCCCCTCTCGGTCTTGTCAGGCTGCGTGCGCTGGGTAGCTATTGCATCTTTTTATCCGTCCGGGACGGTCGGCAGAATGCAAAGCACACCGATAAGGAGGCCGCCGATGCCCGAGACACCACTGACACAGATCTCTATACGG
>JBAVTK010000033.1:0-8302 GCA_049696095.1 Aliidongia sp.
GCCGGTGCGTGGGCAGAGCGCCTCCGCCACGCCGCCGACATCGAAGGCGACCGCGCGCACGCCCGACGCTTGCGCCTCAAGCAGCGAGAGAGGCAGTCCCTCTGCCCGCGAGGCAAGGCAAAACACATCCAGCGCCTGGTAAAATTTCGGCATGTCATCGATGCGGCCGAGGAAGTCGACGCGATCGGCCAGCCCGTGGGCGATCGCCAGATCGCGCAGATTTCCACTCTCCGATCCGTCGCCGGCAATCACCAAGCGCGTCGGCGCCGATAGTTCGGCAAATGCCTCAAGCAACAGATCGACGCCTTTGACCCGCTCCAGCCGCGCGGCGCAGCCGATGATCGGCACATCGGGCGGCAGCCTGAAACGGTGGCGGGCCGCGTACCGGTCGCCCGGAACGAAACGGTCGGTGTCGATGCCGTTGCGGATCAGCAGCGCCGGCCGCGACGGGAAGGCGCGCGCGAGCGCGCGCTCGACAAAGGCGGCATCGGCCACCAACACCGGGCGAACCAGCCGCAAGGCCAGTGCCTCGACGCGGCGTCGGCGCGGTGCCATCAGGTGCCAGGCATCATGTTCGGTATGCACGACGCGCCGAACCCCGACCAGCCGCCCGGCGCGGCCGCCATAAATCAGCGGGCCGATATGGTGCGTATGATCGATCTCCGTGCCGAGCTGCCGCATCAACCACGCCAGACGGAGAATGAGCAAGGGTTGCAGCCCAGGCCGCTTGCCGAGGGCGTGGATGCGGCGCGGCAGCGTCGCCAAAGATGGCCAGGCGGCGATCAGGTCGGATGTACTGCCTTCGAGACTGGCGATTTCGACCTCGCGGCCCGGCCCGGCCCGGCCAAGCAGATCCAGCGCCATGGTTTCGATTCCGCCGGGTCGCAGATGTTGCACCACCTGCAAAATGCGTGTCACGCGACCGCCCCTCGCGGAACGTTCGCCGCGCCGAGTTCGAGATCGAGACCGCCATCGGCCGTGAAACCATCGGCCAACAGCATCGGGATGGTCGACAGCACTGGTGCCTTGACCAACCGTTCCAGCTGGGCGACGGTTCGGATCGAGCTGTCGAGCAACTCGGCGACGAACGCCATGGCCCCACCCAGCGCGGCAGCCCCGCCTATCCCGGCCAGGAAGAACAGAATCAGCGGCAGATTGACCGGAAACGGCTGCCCCGGACGATCGATGACCTTGATCGCCTCGGGCAGTTCGAAATGGCCGAGATCGACCGTCAGGCGCGCCATTTCATAGCGTTTCAGCAGCGAATCATAAATCTCGCGCTGGGTTTTTGCGTCGCGTTCCAGCGTCGTCATCATCTGCTCGACATCGCCGAAGGCGTCGTTCTTCTTTTGCAATGCCTCGATATCACCGGCCAGGCTGTCGATTTCGCGATTGAGGCCATTGACCTTGGCCTCGGCCGTCTGCAATTGCGACAATTGCGAAATCAACAGGGGTTGCCCGCCCGGCATCGCCTGCTGCAAAGAACCCGCCGGTGCATTGGGATCGGCCGGCGCGCCCGCGGACGGCATGGATGCCGCGCGATTCCACAGTTGTTCGAGGTCTTCGGTCGAGAGCGTCTGCGCCGCGGCGATCTGGCGCGCGCGCTCCTCCTGCAACCGCTCGAGCTGACGCAGCGCACCTTGCACGGCGCTGTGTTCGTCAGTGTATTTCGACCGAAGCAACGCTAATTCGCCGGAAACCTGAACGATCTGTTCTTCGATCTTGCCGATGATCGGATTGGCCTGGGCGAGGCGCGTGCGCAGTGTCTGTCCCGTTGCCTCGGCACCGGCCAGCTCGGTCTTTTTCTGCTGGAGCGCATCCTTGAGCTGTTCCAGGCGCCCGGCATTCGCAGTATGCAATTCGGGCACCTGATCGGAATGGGTATTGCGAAACTCAGCC
Source organism: Aliidongia sp. (assembly GCA_049696095.1). GTDB lineage: Bacteria > Pseudomonadota > Alphaproteobacteria > ATCC43930 > CGMCC-115725 > JAXDMU01. The sequence goes on from JBAVTK010000033.1 coordinate 1,900, forward strand.
AAAGCGGACTCGGCATGCTGGAGCGTGGCCTGCTGGTCCTTGATCTTCTCTTGCAGAAACACTTCGGAACTGGCGACCTCGCTCTGCCCTGGCGCCCGGATCGCCTCGATGAAGCGGATCGCCGAGGCTTCGAGGATCTGGGTCATCTGGCCCGGTTCGCGCGAGCGCATCTTTAGTTCGATCAGATCCTTGCCGATTAGCCTGACCGATAAGGCCTTTGACAATTCCTGAACCTTCAGTTCGCGATCGGCGTCGCTGCCGTCCTTCGGCACGAGTTTCAGGCTTTCGACCACATCGGACAGGATGTGCCGGCTTTGGAGCAGCACCGACAGGCCGTCCATGCGGTCCTTGAGGTTGGTCTGAACCGCCAGATCCTGAACGACCGGATTGTTCGCGATCTCCTGGACCAGAATGCTCATCCGGGTTTCGTAGACGCGCGGGGCGATCAATCCTACGATCAGCCCGAGCAACGGTAGCACCGCAAAGGGCGCCACAATCAAATAGCGCCGCCGCCAAGCGGCCATCAGCACCGCATTGATCAAGGCTATATCGAATTTAATGGGCACGATCCGCCTCTCCGAATTCAAGCCGGGCGGTATCCGGTGCCAAACTGACATCGTACCGCGTTTCCGCAAGATGCAATGTGGAAGGCAAGTACTGTGCCACAAATCTCGCCCTTCGTGTAGCGCCGAGTGCCGCGGCAACCGGAGAGGGATCGTTCGAGGGCCCGATGATCAGCACCGCCGAGCGCCGCCCAGGATCAAGCGAGGCGAGATGCCGCGTCTCATCCTCCGGGATCGACAAAGCGCCCGCCGTCTCGACGACATGGACCAAAATCGGCTGGGGCGGTGTCTCGCCGCGCGCGCGCGCCAGGATCTCGTTCACGGAAACCGGCGCATCACCGCTGTCCCGTGCCGCCTCACGCTGGATCAAGACCCGCTCTCCAGGCGGAATCAGCGCGGCCGGGTCGGATCCGGTGCATCCACCGACCACCGCCGCCAAAAAGAGCATTGCGAGTGCCTCGCGCGACAACATCGATACTGGGAACATGCCTCTGACCATGGCCGCACTATATAGTTCAAGTTCATTGTAGCGGATCTGCGCGTGCCGCGATTGATAAATCGATTCGTCGCGGTCGGTTTTCGAAAATGCCTCACTGATAATTTCTAAGCTTCTCCCATCCCTTGGACAATGATGCGTTGTATCCCCGACAAGTGAAGATCGGCCGGTCCGATTCCATCGGGTGGCCGAACGGTACCCCGAAGCGATCGACAATCTCGATATCGGTGCAGAATTGCCGCCAAGCTTGCTGGTCGCCATTGACAATCAAGAGGATACCAACCTCGTCGTCACCCGGTCCCCACAGATAATACTGGTTGTGACCACTGATGACGGGCGGCAGTTTGTCCGGCCGCCCGTAGAAATCGATCGCGGCGGCTTCGCCAAAATTTGCCGCAAAAATTCCGGCATGACGCTGCTCATCGGCGGGCAAGGCATGGTAGGCGTCGGCAACGCGGCGTTCGAGATCGGGCCAGCCCAATTCCCAGGAAAAGACCACACCAAGGGGAGTTCCGATGCGATAGGCGTCGAACGGCATCAGATCGAAATAGGCCGCAAGGGCCTCTGGCTCCAGGATCGGCAAGATGGCTGGCGCCACAATCACGATGATCGCGGCGGCACCGATCAGCCAGCCGCCGACAATCCTTCTGCCCAGACCGGCGCAAGCCGCCGCGCCGACCGCGAAAATCGTCGGATAGGCGGCCACCAAATAATAATATCGGCCGCCCGCCAGATAGACGATAAGCACCGAGGCTACAAAGGTGATCGACAGAAATCGAACCGGCGCTAGCCTGGCCGACGTGAAAGGGGCAATCACCCCAATCAACCACAGCGGCATCAGAACCGGATGCATGGCAATGATTTGGACCAGTTCGAACTGAAAGGGGGTGCCGGTCAAATTCGAGCCGGCATTTTGGTGCTGCTGCATGACGGCAAGGAAGGGCCAGCCATGCGCCGTCTGCCAGACGAGGCTCGGGGCGGCGATAAGCGCGCCAAGGACCGCACCCTGCCAGAATCGGCGATTGAGGAACACGATCCGCGCCGGGGTCAGCAGCAAGCCGATGGCGAGCGCCACGATCCAGATGGCGATGCCGTATTTCGCCTCCATGCTGACACCGGCCGTGAGCCCCGCCCAGAGGAAGGTCCGATCGCTCCGACCGGCGACACCCTGCGCGATGAAATAGGCAAATAGCGTCCAGGTGAGCGGTTCGAAGGTCCAAGTCGCGGTGATCGAGGTCAGCACGATCAAGATCGGCGCCAAGGCGACGGCCGCGGCCGCGAGCAAGGCCGAGGTGGCGTTACCGCCAACTTGGCGCGCAAACGCCGCCGTCAGGGGAATCAAAGCCGTCGCCGCCAACGCGGCCGGTACTCTCAGCAGCCATACATTGTTGCCAAAGAGTTGGGTGGCGGCATCGATCAGCGGCAGCAGCGGCGGTTGATCAACATAGCCAAAGGCTGGGTGCCGTCCGCAAATGATGAAATAGAGCTCATCGCCGAAAATGCCGTACCGACCGGCGACAGTTAGATGCAAAATCAACGTGACAAGCGTGATCGCGACAATCCAAGGCTCATTCCCCAGAATTCTATAGAAACTCCTGATCCTATGTTCCAATCGCGGCACTGAATGTTCCCATCATATTATTAATCAGCGCGCGGCACGATGCTTCGGGCTGCCTCTTCCAGATAGCGGGCCAGCCCATCGATCGCGGCTTGGTCGCGATAAAGGCGGTGCTTGTCGCGGGCGATACGGGCACGCAGTGCCGCGCGTAGCACCGGGTCGCGGCCGACCTCGATTGCCAGCGCAATGAATTCTTCGGGTGTCGCGGCGACCATTTCCGGCATGCCGAGCATGCTCAGGATCGCCGCCGTGTGCCGGCCGCGCATCAGCTCGCCCGCCATCGTGATCACCGGCAAGTCGTTCGCCAGTGCCTCCAAAGTGGTATTGCAGCCGGACCAGCCGATGCTGTCGAGAAACAGATCGGCCACCCGCCCGACCGCCCCGAACCGCGCCATCGGCAGCGGCGGCACGAAACGGCAATATTGTGCGGCATCGAGACCCGCCGCCGCAAAGGCGGCGTCCAGCCGCGCCCGGAACACCGCGGTCACCGCCTCGCCGCGGGAATATTCGACGAACAGAAACATGGCGTGCGGCACCGCGGCGGCGATCGCCGGAAAGATCCAGTCATGGCGCGGTAGATATTTGAACAGCGCCTGGCAGCACCAATACAGTACCGCATCCTCGGGCACGCCGATCTCGGCCCGCGAAATCTCGGCCGGGGGCAGATTGGGCGGCTCATAGGCGATCGACAGGTTGGGCAACCGGATCAGAACCTCGGTGTAGTGTTCGTCGCCATTGTCCGGTTCCATCAACGCGCTGCTGAGATAATGGTCGATTGTCGGCAGCCCGGTCGTGTCAGGATGTCCCCACGAGGTCGCCTGAACGGGCGCCAGCCGCAAGGCGGCGAGCCGGTGGGTCAGCGCATCGAGGCCGATACCGGGAATCACCAGGACATGCAGATGGTCGGCACGGATCGCCTCGGCCCAGGGCTCGACCGCCCCCATCCCCTGGACAAAGCGGTGACAAAGCGTCCTGGCGATCTCGGTCTCGCCATCGGTGATGTCGTCGAGATGATAGCCGAAAATCTGGAACCGGTTTTTGTCGAGCCCGGACAGCCAACCCTTGAGCGGAATCTTCCAATTCGAGTGGTTATAAAAGAACGGCGACAGGAATCCGACCCGGATCGGCTCACCCGGCCGCGGCGGCTCGACCGCGGGCGGTGTCGCCCAGGCCGGATACAGATCCGCCATCGCTCGGGCGATGAAGCTGCCATAGCGCGCCTGCAAATCACGATCCGAGCGACCCTGATAGGCCAGAAAGAACGGCGGCAGGCCGGTGATCGGCTCGCCGATCGGCGCGCGCTCACCCAACTGGCAAATTTCCTCCAACTCGTCCGAAAAGACCCGGCGTGCGCGCTCGACCTCCGCGTCGTCGCGATAGATGATCGGCAAGCGCGAGACGCACCGATTGATCCGGGCCGAGAACGAACCAGGTTCTCGCCGCAGCATCTCATCATAGCATTCGACCGCTTCGGACTGACGGCCAAGGCTGTTGAGCATGAAGGCCAGACTGCCCCAGACCTCGACGAAATCAGGATTCTGCTTCAGAACCTGTCGATAACATTGCGCGGCGTCCTCGTGGCGATCGACGTTGGCGAATGCGTCGCCCATCGCCTTGTAGGCCTGGGTATCGTCAGGCTTCAGACGCACGATTTCGCGATAGCACGCGGCCGCGTCATCGACCCGGCATTGCTTGGCCAACAGGTTGCCAAGATTATGCAGAGCCAACAAATCGGGTTTCAGACGCAGCGATTCGCGATAGCTCGCCTCGGCTTCCGCCATACGGCCGAGTGCTGCGAGGGCGACACCGAGATTGTTCAATGCCGCGCTATAGCCCGGCCGCAATTGCAAGGCCCGACGGCACGCCGCTTCCGCCTCGGCCGGTCGGCCGAGGCGATTGAGCGCGTTGCCGAGATTATTGTGCGCCTCCGGCATCGCCGGCTCCAGCGCCAGGGCATCGCGGTAATGGCGCTCGGCCTCATCGAAGCGGCCGAGCCGGCACAGCGTGTTAGCAAGATTATTGTGCGCCTGCGGATAATTCGATTTGAGTTTCAGTGCCGTGCGATAACTCGAAAGCGCCGCCTCGCCCTGCCCCAGCGCGTCGCGGACCATCCCGAGGTGAAGCTGATATCGCGCCTCGCGCGGCCGCAGCCGAACCGTTGCGCCGAAATGCTCAAGCGCCAGATCGTGGCGCCCGATTGCCGTGGTCAACAACCCCATCTGGAAATGACACTCGGTGTGACGTGGGTCGCGGTCGAGGATCTGGCGATAGAGTCCATAGGCCGGTTCGAGACGGCCCGCCGCCTGATGGGCCATACCCTGTCGCATCAGCTCCGCAACCATGCGCGGCGACGTCATCGCCTTACCCGACATCACAACGAGCCGTACCAGTAAGGCTGAGGATGACGATCGCAGAGCATGATTCTTTTCTGCCGGAGCGGAAGTATCGGGTCAAGTCCCGAACAGCCCGTGTCGAACCGGCCGCACCACCGGCAATCAAGGCCAGTCTTTCTCCAGCAGATCACGCGTCTCCCCGACCGCGACCTGCCACAGCGCCAGCATCTCGTCATCGGACCGTTGATAGCGGCCACCGAAATTGCCGTCGCCGATAAAGTCGCGCACGCGCGCCGGGTTCATGGCGCGCAGGCGCTCGAACGGAAGCATCGGCTTGGCCTCGGTCGGTTGGGCGACGTTGGCGATGCGGGTCCAGGGAAAATTCTCCATCCACGAGGCGTGGCTCGCCGCCGGATCGATCTCGACGACTTTGGCCCAGGTCCGCGGCGCGTTCCACCAATTATGGAACCGCACGCTGGCGCGCGGATGATCGCCCATCCATTCCGAAACCAGCGCTTGGACCGGCGCGTTGCCGCCATGGCCGTTGACGATCAGGATGCGCCGGAAACCCTGGCGATCGAGCGCATCGAGCACGTCGCGGATAATCGCCAGCATCGTCCCGACCCGCAGGCTTATCGTGCCGGGAAACGCTTGGAACGATGGCGTAATGCCGTAATTGACGGTCGGGAACACCGGGACGCCCAACGGCTCGGCCGCATCGCGCGCGACCCGCTCGGCCAGGATGTTATCGACGCTCAGGCTGAGAAAGGCATGTTGTTCCGTGCTGCCGATCGGCAACACCGCCCGGTCATCATGTTTCAGATACGCCTCGACCTGAAACCAATTCATCTCGCCGATCATCATCGGGCCATCTCCTCACCGCTCAACAGAGCGGGCAAGCAGAAGCGCGATGCCAGATCGGACGCGACAGGCTGCCGACGAAATGAGTGCCATCCTCCGCCTGCCAGGGCAACAGCAACCGCTCATAGCGCAACCGCGTCGCCTGGCCACCCTCGGGCCGGACCACTGCCTCGATCAGCTCGAGGCGCGGTGTTTTGCTGCGATGGACCTCCCCGTAGCCGCCGGTTGCTCGAACCGAATAGCCGTGCAGCGGGTGCTCGTCGAACGGACGGCCGATCAGCTTGCCCAATGCTTCGTCGGAGTAAAGTTTGAGGCCACGCGGCCAAGCCGCCAGAATCGGGCGATCGCCCGACCCGATCCGGGCCAGCAGCAGCGGTCCGGACAAGGGCGCGTCGAGCAGCCGCGCCAATGTCGCCCGATCGATCCGGCCGCGGCGGCGGCGCCAGCCGCGATGAGCCGCCGCCAAATCGGACCCCGCTTCGGCCACCAAGCGTTTCAGCGACAAGGATTCTTCGATGAAAGAAGCCCGCCA
>JBAVTK010000034.1:0-1714 GCA_049696095.1 Aliidongia sp.
CTCGAACGCGATGGCGTGACCCGCGACGGCGAGAAGGGCCAAGTCTATTCGGCCAAGCAGGATGTGGCGGACGGCCGTGCCTTCCTCGAACGGGGTGGTGGCGATCGGCATCAGTTCCGCTTCATCGTCTCGGCCGAGGAAGGCGTCGAGCTTTCCGATCTGCGCGCCACCACCCGCGATCTGATGCAGCAGATGGAGGCCGATCTCGGCACCAAGCTCGATTGGATCGCGGTCGATCACCACAACACCGGCCATCCGCACACCCACATTCTGCTGCGCGGCGTTACCGGCGACCGCAAGATTCTCAACATCGCCGGCGATTACATCGCTCATGGCATCCGCGAGCGGGCGAGCGAGATCGTCACCCTGGAGCTTGGGCGCCAGACCGAGCAGGAGGTGACGCGCAGCCTGGAGCGGGAGGTCGATGCCGACCGCTTCACCCGGCTTGACCGCATGCTGATCGCCGAGCAGGAGAGCCGCAACGAGTTCGCAGATCTGCGGCCGGATAAGGACATGATCGCCAGCCTGCGACAGAACCGGGCGCTGCTGATCGATCGGGCGCGCAAGCTGGAGCGGATTGGGCTTGCCACCGAGGTCGAGACCGGCCGCTGGGTCGTCTCGCCCAAGGCCGAGCCGATCTTGCGCGAGCTTGGCGAACGCGGCGATATCATCAAGACCATGCACCGGGCAGTGGAGCGCGAAGGCTTGGCCGAGACCCGGCATCCCGCCCACTATGTCCTGCATCAAGAGACGATGACCGCCCGAATCACCGGCCGCGTGCTCGACAAGGGATTGGGCAATGACGAGATGGGCGAGCGGGTCCGGCTGGTCATCGACGGTGTGGACGGGCGGGTTCACCATGTCGAGTTGGATGCCGCGCGCGCTGAGGAAATCCGCCGGGGCATGATCGTCGCGGCCGGTTCGGCACCGCCCGGTCCCCGCGCGGCCGACCAGAACATCATGGAGGTGGCCGACGGCCAAGGCATCTACCGCCCTTCCGCGCATCTGGAGCGGGCGCGCGACGCCATCGAGCGCATCGGCTGCGACCCGGACGCTTTCGTGCGCTCCCATGTCCGCCGGCTGGAGGCGTTGCGCCGGGCCGGTCATGTCGAACGGATCGATGCCGATCATTGGCGCGTTCCGGCCGATCTTCCCGAACGCGGCCAAGCCTATGACCTGGACCGCGACCGCGCCAATGTCCGAGTCGCCGTCTTGTCACTCACGCCGCTCGACCAACAGATCGGCCATGATGGGGCAACCTGGCTCGACCGGGAATTGGTCACGCGACACCAGACGGCGCTCGCCGATGACGGGTTCGGCCGAGATGTGAAGGCGGCGCTTGAGAGCCGCAAGCAGGTTCTGGTTGATCGGAGCCATGCTGCTGACCAGGGCGACGGCAATATCCGCATGCCCAGGGATTTGATCCAGCGGCTTGAGGCGGGCGATATCGAACGCGCCGGCAGGGCGCTCGCCGCCGAACGCGGGAGGGAATGGCAGCCCGCCATCCCCGGCAATTACGTCGCCGGCCAACTCGTCGGCTCGACCCAGCTACCAAGCGGCAAGTTCGCCATGATCGACGATGGCCTCAGCTTCAGCCTCGTGCCGTGGCGGCCGGTGCTCGAAGACCATCTCGGCCGGCATATCTCAGGTGTCGCCATGCCCGGCGGCGGGGTCGATTGGTCATTCAGCCGAGCGCTGGGGTTGGGCCTCTGAG
>JBAVTK010000035.1:0-2075 GCA_049696095.1 Aliidongia sp.
GTGGACGCGATGCACCAGCAGCTCATCGAGCACCAAGGATTCCAGATCCGTCCCGGCTGCGACGGGCGTGAGCGCCGCACGTCCAATGGCTGCCACCCGGCCGGCAAGGTGCAGCGCTGACTCCTCCGCGTCGCGCTCTTGGATCTGCATGTGAACGGCGATCGACCTGATCAACGCCAGAAGCCTGAGGATGCGGTGATGTCGCTCCCCGCTGTCGGCAATTTCGTGGAGGCTCATGACGGCGCTCTCCTCAAGAGTTCCGCTCTTCATGCTTGACTATCCGCGAATTCCGTCAGGCCTTCACCAACTTGTGTTAGCACTCCTAAACAAGTGCTGCCGCATGACGGTTCATTGCGCTACTCTAAGGACAATGTTCAACCGCATGGCAATCGCACTCCTGCTCGCACCCTGCCTGATGGCTCGTGCGGCCGCGCCCCTCGATCTCGAGTCCGACCAGGGGATGGTCGTGACTTCTCAGCACCTGGCTTCAGAGGTGGGCGCGGCAATTCTGCGCCAGGGAGGCAACGCCATCGATGCCGCGGTGGCGGTCGGTTACGCGCTGGCGGTGACGCATCCATGCTGCGGCAATCTCGGCGGCGGCGGATTCATGACCATTCACTTCGCCGACGGCAGAAATACCTTCATCAATTTTCGCGAGCGGGCGCCGCTGGCAGCGCGCGCCGACATGTTCCTCGACGCGCGCGGCAACGCCGTCAGCGAGCGGAGTCTCAACGGTTATTTGGCGGCGGGGGTTCCCGGAACCGTCATGGGCCTGGAGATGGCGCGGCAGAAATACGGCAGCCTGCCGCGAGCCGTGCTGATCGCACCGGCAATCAAGCTCGCGGAGGAGGGATTCGTATTGACTCGCGGCGATGTGGACGTGCTGGCGGAAGGCGCCAAGGACTTTCGCGCATCGCCCAACGTTGCGGCGATATTCCTCAATCATGGCGAACCTTTTGCGCCAGGCGATCGACTGACGCAAAAGGACCTCGCGGCCACATTGCGCGCCATCAGCAGCGGCGGGGCCGACGCCTTCTATCGCGGCGCCATCCCCGCGGCCGTGAGCGCCGCTTCGCGCGCGCACGGCGGATTGTTGACCAGCGACGATTTTGCGGCGTATACCGCGACGGAATCGGCGCCGATTAATTGTGGGTATCGCGGCTACACGATCACTTCCGCGCCGCCGCCGAGTTCCGGCGGCATCACCTTGTGCGAGATGCTGCAAGTGCTGGAAGGCTACCCGCTCAAGGCGATGGGTTTTCATTCCAGCAGCGCCGTTCACGTCATGGCCGAGGCGATGCGTCACGCCTACCGCGACCGCAATACCTTCCTGGGCGATCCTAAGTTTGTCGACAATCCAACTGCGCGCCTCTTGTCCGCGCAATATGCGGCATCGATCCGCGCCCAGATTCAGCCGAATCGCGCCACTCCCTCGTCTGCTTTGCAGGGCCTCGCCGCCGCTGACGAGCACGCCACGACGACGCACTACTCCGTGGTCGATCGTTCAGGCAACGCAGTCTCGGTCACCACCACCATCAACGATTCATTCGGCGCCAAGGTGATTGCCGGCAATACCGGGTTCTTTTTGAACGACGAGATGGATGATTTCACCGCCAAGCCCGGAGTGCCGAACGTATTCGGTTTGGTGCAGGGCAAGGCCAATGCGGTCGCGCCGGGAAAGCGCCCGTTGAGCTCCATGACGCCGACGCTGGTGTTCAAGGATGGCAAACCGGTTCTCGTGGTCGGAACGCCGGGCGGCTCACGAATCATCACCACGGTGCTGGAAGTCATCGTAAATTTCATCGATCACGGCATGTCGCTGCAAGAGGCCATCGATGCGCCGCGCATCCATCATCAATGGCTGCCGGACGTTATCGGCGCGGAACCCTTTGCACTCTCCGCCGACACCGTCAAGACGCTCAGCGCCATGGGGTACAAGATCGTGCCGATGGAATCTTGGGGCTCCGGCAATGCAGTCGAGGCCATCGGCATCGCGCCCGCGGATGCCGCGGCCGCGAAGGCGGTGCAATTTCCGCGCCCCGCCGAATGTTATGGCGCAAACGACTCGCGCGCGC
>JBAVTK010000036.1:0-5730 GCA_049696095.1 Aliidongia sp.
TCTGGTGTTCGAGAAGGCGGGCGGCGGCGATGATCTGGTGCCGGCCGAGCAATTCGCCCTGGCGGTGAACCGGGCGGGCGTGCCGCTGATTGTGCTGAATGCCTGCCGCTCCGGGATGCTGGGCGAGGCGGCGATCGAGGCGGCGGTGGCGACGCGCCTGCTCGAAAGCGGGGCCGCCTCGGTCGTGGCGATGGGCTATTCGGTCTATGCCGTGGCGGCGGCGGAATTCATGACGGCGTTTTATGAGGCCCTGTTCGCGCAGAAGCCGGTGTCGCAGGCGGTGAGCGAAGGGCGGCTGCGGCTCCATCGGCGCCGCGACCGGCCGAGCCAGCGCGGGCCGCTGCCGCTCGAAGACTGGATCGTGCCGGTGCATTATCTGCGCCGCGCGATCCGCTTCGACGGGCTGAGCGCGGGTGAGGCGCGAGCAAAGCTGTCGCTGGATGACATGCTGGACAACATGCGTCCGGGCGGATCGGCTGTGGCATCACCGGGCGCGGACGCGCTGGCGCCGGATCGCCGCTTCATCGGTCGCGACGGCGCATTCTACACGCTGGAACTGGCGCTGAGGCAGCAGCATGTCGTCCTGGTGCAAGGTCCGGCCGGCACCGGCAAGACCGAACTCGCCAAGGCGTTCGGCCGCTGGTGGCAGGCGACCGGCGGTGTCGATCAGCCGGATTGGGTGTTCTTCCACAGCTTTGAACCCGGCCTCGCCTCGTTCGGCCTCGATGGCGCGATCAGTTCGATCGGGCTCGCGCTGTTCGGTGCCAATTTCATCGGCCGGACGCAGAGTGCCGAGCAACGCAGCGCATTGATTCTGAAGGTGCTGTGCGAGCGCCGGCTGTTGCTGATCTGGGACAATTTCGAAACGCTGCATGATCTGCCCGACCCGTCCGGGGCGACGCCGCCGCTCTCGGCCGATGAACAGCGGCGGATGCGCGACTTCCTGCATGCGGTGGCACGCGACGGCAAAAGCGGCGTGATCATCACCAGCCGGACCCCGGAAATCTGGCTGGGCGATCTCCGACGCGTGCCGCTCGACGGCTTGACGCCGGGCGAGGCGGCGGAGATGGCCGATGACGTGCTGACCCCCTGGCCGATCGCCCGCAGGCGACGGCGCGACGATCCGGTCTTCGTCGAATTGATGGACTGGCTCGCCGGCAATCCGCTGAGCCTCCGCCTGCTGCTGCCGCAATTGGAACAGGCCACCCCGGTGCAGTTGCTGGCGGCGCTGAAGGGCAATGCGGCGGCGCTGCCCGCCGGCTTCGTCGACGAGGGCCGGCTGGCCTCGCTCGGCGCCAGCCTTAAATACTCCTTTGATCATCTGGCGGCGGATCAGCGCGAGTCTGTGCTGGCGCTGTCGCTATTCGAAGGGGTGGTGGATGAGGATGTGCTGGGTCTGATGTCGGCCATGGACGGCGTGCCGCCCCGGTTTTCCGGCATTGCGAAAGCGGCGTGGGCGGCGCTGCTCGATCGGCTGGCCGGGATCGGCGTGCTGACCTCGCTCGGGGCCGGGATGTACCGGCTGCATCCGGCGTTGCCGGCCTATCTCACCGCCGAATGGCGCCGCGTGGCCGGCGCGGATTTCGCCACCGAGCAGGCGGCGGCGGAGCTGGCGCTGCTGGCGGCCTATGCCGATATTGGCGATTGGCTTTATCAGCAAATCGGCGGCGGCGCGGCCGAGATTGCCTTCGCTCTGATCGATCAGCAACGTCGGACCATGGGAAGACTGCTCGGCCTGGCACTGACGCAGCAGCGTTACGCTCCGGCGCAGGCGCTGATGCAGCCGCTCAACAAACTCTGGAACGTGCGCGGGTTGGGCCAGGAGGTGCATGGCTGGGTGGAAAAATGCCGGGCGGCACTGGAGGATCGGCAGGGCACGCCGCCCGATCTGGACAGCGCCCCCGGATCGCTTTGGCTCTTTGCCGTCGGTATCGAGGCGAACAAAGCGTGCGAAACTGGCGATCTACGCGCCGCCCATGCCGCCTACGACGCGATCCGCCAGCAGTTAGAGGCATCGCGGGGGACCGAGCAACAACAAAAGCTGCTCGCGGTCGCTTACAACTGTTTGGGCCGCGTGGCGCAGGATCGCGGCGATCTGGCGGCGGCGAAGGATTGGCTTCGCCAATCGCTGGCGACCAACGAGGCACTGGGCGACCGGCCTGGCCTGGCGAACAACTACCAGGAGGTGGGCATCCTAGCGCAGCGTCTCGGCGATCTGGCGGCGGCGGCGGATTGGTACCGCCGGTCACTGGTGATCCGGGAAGCACTGGGCGACCGGCCCGGTCTGGCGACTAGCTATAACCACTTGGGCTGGGTAGCGCAGGATCGCGGCGATCTGGTGGCCGCGGAGGATTGGTATCGCCAATCGCTCACGATCTTGGCGGCGCTGGGCGACCGGCCCGGTCTGGCGCGCAGTTACCATCATATGGGCCTCGTGGAGCAGCGTCGCGGCGATCTGGTGGCCGCGGAGGATTGGTATCGCCAATCGCTCACGATCTTGGCGGCGCTGGGCGACCGGCCGGGTCTGGCGCGCAGTTACCATCAGCTCGGCATCGTGGCGCAGCTTCGCGGCGATCTGGCTGCGGCGGCGGATTGGTATCGCCAATCGCTTGCGATTGAGGAATCGCTGGGCAATCGGCCCTGTCTGGCTCTAACCTACGCTCAACTCGGGTTGCTGTGTAAGGAACGGAACCAGCCGGAAGCGGCGTTGGACTGGGTGATTCGCTGCAACGCGCTGTTTCCGGATTTTCCCAATCCGCAGACCGGAACGGGGCCGGGTCATCTCGTTCGACTTACCATCGCCCTCGGTCTTCCGGCGCTGGAGGCGAGTTGGCAGCGCTGTACCGGCGGGGCGCTGCCCGACCATTTCCGCGACACCGTCATACGGACGATCGCCGAATGGAATGCCGAGCCGCCGGCGCGGCCTTTATGGTTTTGACGTGTGCTGGAATGGGTTACTCTGCCGCATCGTTGCATTCGGTGGGCGTGCTGCTCGACCGGCAAGTCCTTCTCCGCCCTTCTTCAGGGGGGAGAAGGATTTAGGATGAGGTGGGTGTTGGGGGCGGTTTGGCAGGTGCAGAGTTTCCCTCGCCTCACCCCGGCCCTCTCCACCCCCAGGGGTGGAGAGAGAGATGGTCATGGGCGCGCCTTGCGGCGGTCCGAAATGAGGAGGCGACCATAAATGGCGGCACTATCTGACGAGATCGCCCGCCTTGCGGCGCTGCGTCTGGGGGCGGAGTTTGATCCGGCTTTGCCGGCGCTGGTTGAAGCGTGTTTACAGCCTGGGGAGGCGCCGCAGCAATTCGGCGATGGGCTGAACGCCGCCATCGCGCTGGCGACGCTGGTCGTCCTCGCCACCCAAACCGGCTGGACGATCTATCACGATCTGACAAAGGACGCGGCACCGGTCGCGTCGGTGGTGGAACGGCGGTTGCGGATCGAACTGCCTCATGATGTGCGCCTGTCGGCGGCACAGCGCGATCGGGTGATTACTGTCGTGGTTGATGAGATCGTTAAAACGTCAAACCGGTGACTTTGTCGTCCGTGCCTCAGGGCTGACTCTCCGGACGCGCTTCGATCAGCGGCAAGCCGGCTTTTTCCCAGCCGTCGCTGCCGTCCGGGTACCAATAGACCCGGCGATAGCCGAGCGTGGCCGCGCGCTTGGCGGCGTTCCAGCTCATCCAGCATTGGCTGAGGCAATAGAACACCAGCGGCCGGCTCTTGTGCCCGGCGGTCGCCCGGTCGAGGTTGGCGCGGAACCACTCCGCAAGCTCTGGTGACAGGGCGCCGCGGCCGACATCGGGCAGCCACAGGCTGCCGGGAAGGTCGCGGCGCGGCACCGGCATCCAGGGCTGATCGGGCCGCATTGTCTCCGGCCGGCGCGGCGCCGGCAGGACATCGATCAGCACCGGGTTCCGGCGCAGCAACGCGTGGAGCGCCTTGGTGTGGATCACCTGGCCGCCCGCGACCGAATTCGGCACCGGTGCCCGGTAATCATCGAGGCGATAGCCCTCGGGCTCCGGCACGGCCGCCAGGGCCGGGCCGGTTACGACAAGCAATAATGCGAGCAGTGCCGCCCTAATCATCGCCGACGCGCTTCGGCCGGCCGCGGCCGAGCACGCCGTCGGAGCGGGCCTTCAGATAGCCATAGATGTCGTCGAGATATAGGACGACATCCTCGGTCGTGCCGAAAGACGGCATGACGTTGCTGTTCGAGGTGGTGACGTTCTGCCGCCCCTGAATCACGATCGCGGCGAATTGGTCATGGTCGAGACTCTTCAATGAATCGAGCAGATTGGGTGCATAAGAACTGCCGGCGCCATCCGGGCCGTGACAGCGCAGGCAGGATTCGCCATAGCGGCGATAGCCGTTGAAGGTCGCCTGATCGACCAGGCCGTTTTCGACATGATAGGGCTTGGCATCGTCGGCGGCGCGCGCGGCGGTGTGGAGCCCGGCCGCGACCGGGATGAAGAACGCAAGAGTTGCCGCGACTGTCACGAATTTACGCATAGGTTTCCTCCCTGGGTCAGCCCTCTCCCTGCCGGGAGGCGGTCTGCTCGGTCGGTTGCATCCCATTGCCGCTAAGTTAAGGAAAACATCACCCGTCATGACCGGGCTTGTCCCGGTTACCCACGTCGAGCCGCCTGGAAATTTGCTGCAAGCAAACGCGGCGGCGGGCCGACGTGGGTGGCCGGAACAAGTCCGGCCATGACGGTAAAATATCCTAAATTTATCGTCTTTGAGGCTGCATCCCGTGCCGAATTAGTTGCGAAAGTTGTTAGATGCCGCCGCCAGGCACCTCGAAATTCTGCTTGAAGGTGGCGTTCGCGCTGTCATGGATTTCGACCGTGATCGGCGCCGGCGATTTGCCGGTGACGCCGAAGGTGATCGCCGGATCTTCGCTGAGCGAGATATCCGATTCCAGATCGAAGACCAGCGCATTGCCGCGCATCACCTTGACATCCTGGATAAAACGGGCCGGGGTATAGTTCCGCGTCAATTGATCCATCTGCATCCCGTTGAAATTGGGATGGCTGATCAATAGCTGCATGGTCTCGGTCGCCTGGCCGGCCCCCTCGCCGACCGGCTTCAGCTTCATCTGGCCGAGCCGTTCCATGGCCAGCTTGGCATCCTTGCTCGACGGCGCCGAGCAGCCGCCCGCGGCCTTGACGAATTTCTCGGTGGCGTAGAGCTGGCCATCCTCGGTTTCCGCCACGGCATGGATCAGCGTATAGGCATCGACCCGGATGCGCGTGCGCAATTGATGCGTATCGGCGGCCGGGCCGAAATGAAAGGTGCCGGCCAGCGGCGACGGGTTCTCGTCGATGATGACATAGACCGATTTGATCTTGGCCGGGCCGGGCAGATCGATGGTAATCGGCACCAGCGCGGCATCGAGCGCGCGCGGCGGCGCGTCGAGCGTAATGATCCCGGCGCCATCGGTGACGGCGCGGTCGCCGAACACGGCATGGCGCAGATCGGCCCAGCGCGCCTGGCGGCTGGCCTCGTCTTCCTCAGCGCGCGCCGAACCGGTCGCCGCGAGGGCGGCCAGCAGAGCAATCAAGGCGATCCGTCGCATCGAACTATCCTCCCGGCCTATTCCCATTCGAGTTCCTTGAAGGCAACAGTGACGTTGCGCCCATTGTAATCGTCGAACAGCCGCCACTTGTCGCGTTCACCCAAACCGACTTCGCTGACGGCGGTCTCGATATCGCCGCCCTTGGCGAGAAG
>JBAVTK010000037.1:0-13932 GCA_049696095.1 Aliidongia sp.
GGAGAGCGACACGTCGCCATGCGATGCCTCCAACATAAACTGACCCCGTTATGGTTGCTAACCAGCTTCGCGGCAGGCCTTTCCCTATGCAACATCACCGGCGCCGCGCCCGTCGAGCAGCAAACGCGGTCGAACCACCAGATGCGACGACGCAAGAGAGTGCCGGGATGGCTTCCTCGGCATCACGTTCTGGGAATTCCGCGGAACACGTCTCGGCGACGCGGTCACAAGCCCCGTCCCCCGACGGCCCCAAATCGTCGCGGCCCGCTCCGCCCCTGCCTAACCACCTGAGGCTTTGCCCCCAGTTACTGAATCTTGGGTACCGTCAGCCCGAGCGGGTAGGACACCACGATCTTGTCGTCAAACCCGGTGAAACGGCGGGCGTGCTTGGGAACGAGCAGCGGCTCGAAACGGCCGTCACGGTCACGCGGCGGCGCAATCTGGACCTTGCCGTCGCCCGTCATCACCGTTCTGGACGTGCTGCCATTGCGATGGTTCGTCGTCGAGGCCCGGACCACCCGACACCCGCCGTGAATCACGAGATCGCGCGGCACACTCATCGCGCCCATCTGGGCGAAGGCCCGCGCCGGTTCAAAACCACGCTCCAAACCATCCGTTTCACCCCGGCAGAGCAGTGGCGCGCCCATCGCGGCCTCGCCAAGCTAGGCAAGCCCGGCACTTCGCGCCAATATACCCGGCCCCGGCGGGGCAGCAGCCCCATAGGCGCTAAGATAGATTCTTTACTGACGTCATGTCCGGACTTGTTCCGGCCCCCCCGTCGATCAGCCACCGCGTTTGCCTGAAGCAAAATGTGCCGTGGCTCGGCGTGGGTATCCGGGACAAGCCTGGGCATGACAGGTAGGGTACGCGTGACCTTAGCGCCTGTGGGCAGCCGACCTCGCCCGTTCGATGTTTCGTGCCCTTCGAGGACCCCGATGACCGACACCCCGCCGAAGCAGCAATATGACGCCGCCGCAACCGAGAAGAAATGGCGCGATGCCTGGCTGACCTCGGATGTCTACAGCTGGGACTCTACGGTGCCACGCGCGGACTCCTATGTCATCGACACGCCACCGCCTACCGTGTCCGGCACGCTGCATCTGGGTCATGTCTATTCCTATACCCAGACCGATGTGATCGCCCGCTTCGAACGGATGAGCGGCAAGAATGTGTTCTACCCGATGGGCTTCGACGATAACGGCCTGCCGACCGAGCGGCTGGTCGAGAAAAGGCGCAAGATCCGCGCCGGCGATCTGTCGCGTGAAGAATTCATCCGGATCTGCCATGACGAGGTCCAGGAAGCCGAGCAGGATTTCCGTGATCTGTTCCGCGCCATCGGGCTCAGCATCGATTGGGCGCTGGAATATCAGACGATCAGCCCGCGCTCGCGCCGGATTTCGCAGCATTCGGTGCTCGATCTGTTTGAAAAGGGCCAGCTTTACCGCCAGATGCAGCCGACCCTGTGGGATCCAGCCGACCGCACGGCGCTGGCCCAGGCCGAGATCGAAGATAAGGAGAAGGACGGCACGCTCTGGACCGTGTCGTTCGATCTGACGGATGGCGGCACGATCGAGATCGCCACGACAAGGCCGGAATTGCTCGCCGCCTGTGGCGCCGTGATGATCCACCCGGATCACCCGCGCGCCAAAGCCCTGGTCGGACGCGAGGTTTTGACACCGCTCTTCGGCGTGCCGGTGCGGATTCTGGCCGATGAGCGGGTCGATCCGGAAAAAGGCACCGGCATGGTGATGTGCTGCACCTTCGGCGATGCGACCGACATTGAATGGTGGCGCGATCACAAATTGCCGCTGCGCGTGATCGTGACCCGCGAGGGCCGGATCGGCAGCCTCGCCGGCATCGGCGGGGCGGACTGGCCGTCGCGCGATGTTGCCGGCGCGCGGGACGCCGCGGCACAGATCGAGGGGCTGACGGTCAATCTCGCCCGCCCCAAGATCGTCGAATTGCTGACCGCGGCCGACCGGATCAAGGGCGGTGTACCGGTCACGCGGATGGTGCCGAGTGCGGAACGCTCCGGCGCTCCGCTCGAAATCCTGGTGACGCCGCAATGGTTCGTCCGCGTGCTCGACAAGAAGGCAGCGCTGATCGCCAAGGGACGGCAGATCCGCTGGTTTCCCGAGTACATGCGTCAGCGCTTCGAGATTTGGACCGAAAACCTGAAATGGGATTGGTGCATCAGCCGCCAGCGCTATTTCGGCGTACCCCTGCCCTTTTGGTACTCCAAGCGGCCGGGCGAGGAAGGGCGGATTCTGCCGGCGCATCCCGACGATCTGCCGGTCGATCCCCTGGTCGATCTGCCGCGCGGCTACACGCGCGACGAGGTCGAGCCCGATCCCGATGTGCTCGACACCTGGGCAACCAGCTCGGTCTCGCCGCAACTCAACAGCCATTCGATCGCCGCGCGCTTCGCCGAGGATCCCGGCCGGCATGAGAAGCTGTTCCCAGCCGATCTGCGGCCGCAGGCCCATGAGATCATCCGTACCTGGACCTTCTACACCGTGCTGAAATCGCTGATCCATGAGGACAGCGTGCCGTGGCACGACATCACGCTCAGTGGCTGGGCGCTGGCCGAGAGCGGCGGCAAGATGGCAAAATCCAAGGGCAACGCCATCGGCCCGCGCGACATGCTGGCGAAATACGGCGCCGATGTCGTGCGCTATTGGACCGCGACCTCGCGCCTCGGCCTCGATACCGTGTTCAGCGAAGATGTGCTGAAGGTCGGCAAGAAGCTGCAAACCAAGCTGTGGAATGCCGCGCGCTTCCTGATGCTGCAACTTGAGGATTTCACCGAGCAGCCCGTAAGTCCAGCGGCCGATCTCGCGGCCGGCATCGTCACCGAGGCATTCGACCGGTGGATCTTGAACCGACTGGCGCGCACCGTGCGGATCGCCACCGAGAAATTCGCGACATATGATTATGCCGATGCCATGGAAGCGACCGAACGCTTCTTCTGGTCCGATCTCTGCGACAATTACCTGGAACTGGTCAAGGGCCGCGCCTATGGCGAGATCGGCACGCCGGCCGGCCGCCGCTCTGCGCAATTCACCCTCTGGCATTGTCTGGAGACGGTGCTGCGGCTCTTCGCGCCGATTCTGCCGCATCTGACCGAGGAACTCTATCAGGCGCATTTCCCCGGCCGATTCGCCGCACTGGGATCGATTCATCGCCGCGGCAATTGGCCGAAGCTCGCCGACCAGGCCGGCGATGACGGTGCCGAAACGCTCGGTGCCGCCGGAATCGCCGTGCTGTCGGCCGTGCGGAAACTGAAAAGCGAGCATAAGGTTTCGATCAAAACGCCTGTGAAATCATTGCATCTCGGTCCCGCGGCCAATGGCGGCGACGGAATCAAGGCATTGTTCGACGATCTCGGTCATGCCATATCGGCCGAGGCAATCTTGTGGCACGAGACTGGCATGCTGCCGGGCGAACGGCTTTTGACCGAAGACGGCGCCTGGCATCTGGCCGTCGAAATGGCCCCGCCCGCGTAGGAGCTATGGTATTGGCGCCTCTTTTTTGATAAGCAATTCAAAAGGATCGCTAAAAACCCCGTCATGGCCGGACTTGTTCCGGCCACCCACGTCGATCCGCCGCTGCGTTTGCTTGAAGCAAAATGTGCCGCGGCCCGACGTGGGTAACCGGGACAAGCCCGGTCATGACGGATGGATGTTGTAAATACTGGGCGTAAATATCGGCGGGATCGGGAGGAACGAAGCGGTGACGCAGATGGAAAACTCCCGGCAAGACCCAATCGCGGTCGATCGCGGCACTATCGGGCGGCGCTTCCTCGCGATGCGTGCCCAGAGCGAGGCTCTGGCGGCGCCCCTGGCACCCGAGGATCAGGTCGTGCAATCGATGCCGGACGTCAGCCCGACCAAATGGCATCTCGCGCATGTCACCTGGTTCCTCGAACATTTCCTGCTCGAAGGCCTCGCCGGTCTGGCGCCCTATGATCGGCGCTACTCCTATCTCTTCAACTCCTATTACGAATCGATCGGCCCGCGCCATGCGCGCCCGCAGCGCGGTCTGATCAGCCGGCCGAATTGCGCTGAGGTGCTGGCCTATCGCGCCCATGTCACCGAGGCGCTCGCCGATTTCATCGAGGCGGCGGACGAGGCGCAGTGGCAAAAGGCGGCACCGCTGATCGACCTCGCGATTCATCACGAGCAGCAGCATCAGGAATTGATCCTGATGGATATCAAGCATGTCTTCTCGATGAACCCGCTGCTGCCGGCCTATCGCGCACCGCTGATCCGCGAGATCGCCGAGGCGCCGCCGGTGCGGATGATCGAATTTCCCGGCGGTCTGGTCGAAATCGGCCATGACGGCGTCGGCTTCGCCTTCGACAATGAAGCGCCGCGCCACCGGCAATGGCTGGAGCCGTTCCGCCTCGCCGATCGTCTGGCGACCTGCGGCGAGTATCGCGATTTCATCGAGGATGGCGGCTATCGCCGGGCGGAATTCTGGCTGTCTGACGGCTGGGCCACGGTCCAGGCGCAGGGCTGGGAGGCGCCGCTCTATTGGCGGCGCGACGAAGCCGGCTGGCGCGTCTTCACGCTCGCCGGCGAGCAGCCGATCGATCCGGCCGAACCGGTGGTCCATGTCAGTTTCTACGAGGCCGACGCCTTCGCCAAATGGGCCGGCAAGCGGCTGCCGAACGAGGCCGAGTGGGAAATCGCGGCGGCCGGACAGAAGCTCGATGGCAATTTCGCCGGCACGGGGCGGTTTCATCCGGCCCCCGCTCGCGGCACCGGCCTGCGGCAATTGTTCGGCGATGCCTGGGAATGGACCGCCAGCGCCTACAGCCCCTATCCCGGCTTTGTCCCGCCGGCCGGGCCGATCGGTGAATATAATGGCAAGTTCATGTGCAGCCAGATGGTGCTGCGCGGCGGGGCCGCGATCACGCCGGAGGACCATATTCGAGCCTCGTACCGGAACTTCTTCCCCCCGTCGGCGCGTTGGTGCTTCGGCGGCATTCGCCTGGCAGAAGGGGTTTGAGCCGTGATCCAGCCGCTCGTGCGCTTCCATGATCTCGGCCATGACGAGGAACACTTCGAAGAAGCGATCCTCGCCGGGTTTCGCCGGCCGCACAAAACGATCCCGTGCCGCTTTCTCTATGACGAGCGCGGCTCGCTGCTGTTCGACGAGATCTGCCGGCTGCCGGAATATTACCCGACCCGAACCGAATGCGGCATTCTGGAGGCGGCGGCACCCCGCATCGCCGAGCTGATGGGGCCGGGCGTCCAACTGATCGAGCTGGGCAGCGGTTCCAGCCGCAAGATCCGGCTGCTGCTGGACCTGTTGACCGAGATCAGCGGCTATGTTCCGGTCGATATTTCCAGCGAGCATCTGCGCCGGGCGGCCGAGGCGGTGGCGCTCGATCATCCGGCGATTCCGGTCACGGCGATCTGCGCCGATTACACCCGCGATTTCGCGCTGCCGGACGCTTTGCAGCACGGCTTTCGCAAGCGTGTCGCATTTTTCCCCGGCTCGACCATCGGCAATCTGGTGCCGGACGAGGCGCTCGACCTGCTGCGCAGCTGCGGGCGCCTGGTCGGCCCCGGCGGCGACATGCTGGTCGGCGTCGATCTGAAGAAGCCGACGCCGATTCTCAACGCTGCCTATAACGACGCGCAGGGCGTCACCGCGGCCTTCAATCTCAATCTGTTGACCCGGATCAATCGCGAGTTGGGCGCCGATTTCGACCTCGGCCGCTTTGCCCATGTCGGGTTTTACGATGAGGTGGAAGGCCGGATCGAAATCTATATCGAAAGCCTGGTCGATCAGCTCATCCATATCGCCGGCCACGGCTTCCGCCTGACCGAGGGTGAACGGATTCACACGGAATATTCCTACAAATACGCAATCGGCGAATTTCGCGCG
Source organism: Aliidongia sp. (assembly GCA_049696095.1). Taxonomy (GTDB): domain Bacteria; phylum Pseudomonadota; class Alphaproteobacteria; order ATCC43930; family CGMCC-115725; genus JAXDMU01. The sequence goes on from JBAVTK010000037.1 coordinate 5,899, forward strand.
CTCGCCCGCCGCGCCGGCTGGCAGCCGCTCGATTGCTGGACCGATGCCGAGAACCTGTTCAGTGTGCATTATCTGCGGCGGGCCCAGCCATGAGCGCCGCCACCGCGCTGCGAACGCTCGATCTGCCGCCCTTCAAGGCGCGCGCGCCCTGGTTTGGTGCCGACCTTCAGACCTTGCGCAACTCGTTTCGCAGCGTCGATGGCGGGCTGCCCGACAGTCGCGAGGTGATCCTGCCACTGGGCGATGGCGATGCGCTGGTCGGGCATTATCATCCCGGCCTGGAAAAACCGCTTCTCGTGTTGATCCATGGCTTGAGCGGTTCGGCGATGAGCGATTACGTCGTGACCACCGCCCGCCATCTGGGCGGGCTTGGCTATCCGATCCTGCGGCTCGACCTGCGCGGGGCCGGCGCCTCGCAGCGCGTCAGCAAGGGGCGCTATCATGCCGGGCGCAGTGAGGATCTGGCGGCGGCCCTGCGCATGCTGCCGGCACCGCTCTCGGCCAACGGGCTGCTGCTCGCGGGCTATTCGCTCGGCGGCAACATGCTGCTGAAATTCCTGGGCGAGGACGCGCATGGCATCACCGTGCTGGGCGCCGTCTCGATCTCGGCGCCGTTCGATCTGTCGATCAGTTCACGCCGCATCCAAGCGGCGCGAAACTGGATCTATCACCGCCATTTGCTGAACCAGATCAAGATCGAGGCACTGGCAGCCAGCGCCTCCCTGACCGCAACCGAGCGTCAGGCGATCGAAAATTGCCGGTCGATCTATGAATTCGACGAAATCTTCATCGCCCCGCGCCACGGTTTCGCCGGGGCCGATGACTATCATGCCCGCTGTTCGGCGCGCGCCTATGCCCCAAACATCCGGGTGCCGACCCTGGTGATCCACGCGCTCGACGATCCGTGGATTCCGCGTGCCGCCTATGACACAGTCGATTGGACGGCGCTCGACTCGGTCCGACTGGTCCTGACGCCAAGCGGTGGCCATGTCGGCTTCCATGATGCCGCCTCGCCGGTGCCGTGGCACGACCGGGCGATCGCGCAATTCGCCGGGATCTTCGGATAATACCCGATGCGCGGCGCCCTTTCGATCTGGATTGTGGCCGGTTTGACGGAGACTGAATTTGGCCCGATGGATTATTGAGAATCGCCGGTCTGGCACCGAGGTTGGCCGATACAGCGCCGAAACCCGACAAGGGGCACTTGAGGCGATGGCCCGCGATGTCGGCTATCGAAGCTATGCCGATGCGCTTGAAGCCGAGCCGGCGGACTATGCCGAGCTTCACGTGGCGAAGATCCCCGGCACAAAATGAATGTGCCGCCAGCCCGAGGACGACCCGATTTGGCGACGGTGCGTTCGACCCAGGCTTTTGCTGCCGGATAGTCCACCGAAATGACCAGGTCAATTCCGCCTTGGCCGTCCCCCGCGTCTTCGGATCGGTGCTCTTCATCCAGATCTCGATCGCGTCATCCGATGGTGCGATGCATGACAGCTTGCCGCCATGTCGGCTTCCACGACATCTCTTCGCCCTTGCCGGCATGCTCCGCTTGAAGCGATTTTGCCGCAATGCTACCATGTGGCGAGCATTTCCTTCACGAATGAGTACAGCATGCGGCGTCTGGCAGGACTCTCCATTGTCGTCGCGGCTTTGGCCGTGCTCGGTTTTTACCTTGTGAAGGGCAACGCGCCGAGCGTGCCGCCCGACGACACGGTCGAGACGGCGACCGCTTCGGCCAGGCCCGTTGCCCAAGCGGATAAACCGTCCGCACCGGCGCCATTTGGCTTCCTTCGGGTCTCGACCGACCTGACGAAGCCTCAAGCCAGCGCCTGCCTCACCTTCAACCGCGCGCTCGGTGCGGGGCCTGAAACGCACTATGGCGATTGGGTAAAGTTGACGCCGACGGCTGACGCGCGACTCCGCGTCGAGGAAAAGACGCTGTGCCTCGACGGCCTCTCGCTCGGCAAACGATACAAAGTTACCATGGCGGCCGGGCTGCCCGCGGCCGATGGCAGCCGGCTGGCCGAGCCGATCGAAACCGAAATCGATTTCGGTGATCGGGCGAAGCTGGTGAGCTTCCCCGGCCAGGGCTTCATCCTGACGCGCGATGCACCGGGCGGCGTGACGCTCGACACGGTCAACGTCGACAGTGTCACGATCGAGGTGTTGCGCATCAATGATCGGCTGGCACCCAGCATGATCCAGACTCTGCGCGGCGAAGTGACCAACGAAGGCGAGGAGCTCCAGAATCTGACCGATCGGTCGGCCCGCCCGGTCTGGTCGGGCACCATGGAGACGAAGGGCCCCCACAACGAGGTGGTGCATACCGCCTTTCCCTTGTCCAAGATCGCCGAGCCTCGTCAGCCGGGCGTCTATGTGCTGGTCGCGGCCAACGCCCAGGGGCTGAAGCCGCGCGACCAGGAACACCAGTTTCTCTGGCAGCGCAGTGAGGATTTCCAGTTCGCGAGCCAAGTCGTCGTGCAAACCGACATCGCACTGACCGCAGTCAACGCGGCTGACGGACTCCACGTCTTTTCCCGTTCGCTCGCGACCGCAGCACCACTAGGCGATGTCGAGATCCAACTACAGGCGCGCGACAGTCAGATCCTGGGCAGCGCGCGAACCGACAATGCCGGCCACGCCGTCTTCGCGCCCGGTCTGCTGCGTGGGACCGGGGCCGCCACGGCCAACATGGTGGTAGCCTATGGCGCGGCGCAGGATTTCGCGCTGCTCGACCTGAACCAGCCGGCCTTCGACCTGTCCGATCGCGGCGTCACCGGCCGCGATGCGGCCGGTCCGCTCGACGCCTTCGTCTATACCGAGCGCGGCATCTATCGCCCCGGCGAGCGCATCCATGCCGCGGCATTGCTGCGCGACCGCATCGGCGTGGCGATCGAAGACGGCGCACTGACCTTGACGCTGCGCAAGCCGAACGGCGTCACATTCAAGAAAATCAACCTCGCGCCGCAAGCGGCCGGTGGTTTCCGTCTCGATGTCGATCTGCCCGATACAGCGAGCCGCGGCATCTGGCACCTCGAAGCGAGCGATGCGGACGGCAAAATCATCGGCGACACCTCCGTCGAGGTGCAGGACTTCGTCCCCCAGCGCCTCAAGGTCACGACACGCGCGGCCATCACCAAGCTGCACCCCAAGGATCCGATCGAGATTCAGATTGATGGTCGCTTCCTTTATGGCGCGCCGGCCTCGGGACTCGGTGCCGAGGCACAGATGAGCATCGCGGTTGACCCGGCGCCATTCCCGCAATCGGCGCAGGGCTATCGCTTTGGCGTGCCGAACGACAGCTTCAAGCCGCTGGAAGTCGAGCTTGAGGCCGGCGGCAGTGATGATGACGGTCATGCGGTCGCAAAGGGCGTACTCGATACCGCGCCGCCGCCGAACGTCGCGCTGAAAGCAACGATTACCGCCGGCCTGCAAGAGCCGGGCGGGCGCGTGACCAGCGACCAGGTGAGTCTGCCGATCCGCTCGATGCCGCTGATGATCGGCATCCGGCCGCGCTTCAAGGACGGCCGGGTGCGCGAAGACGACGATGCCGGCTTCGAGGTCATCGCGGTTGACGAGGACGGCAAGCCCGTGCCGGCAAGCCTGCATTGGACCCTGATCGAGCAGATCGGTCATTATGACTGGTTCCTGACGAACGGCCGCTGGAGCTTCCACCGGACCGATAGGGAAAAAGCGATCGCGTCCGATGATTTGGATGTCTCGGCTGATCGACCGGCGGTCGTCACCCGTAAATTCGACTGGGGGAATTATCGGCTGGTTGTCGAAGGCCCCGGCGGTGCCATCGCCAGCTATGCCTTCTATTCCGGCTGGATGGCGACCGCCGGGGCCGCCGATACGCCGGATAAGGTCGATGTGACGGTCGAGCACGAGCGCTATAAGGCCGGCGAGACCGCTCGCCTGCGCATTGTGCCGCCCTATGCCGGCAAGGTCCGGCTGATGATGGCGCGGGACAAGGTATTCGAGACGCGCGAGTTCGATGTGCCGCGCGAGGGCACAATTGTCGAGGTGCCGGTCAGCGCCGAGTGGGGCAGCGGCGCTTATGCGCTGGCCTCGCTCTATCGCCCGGCCGATGGCGGCAAGGGCCATCTGCCGGTGCGCGCAATCGGCCTCGCCTGGATCGGGGTCGATCCGGGCGCGCATCAGTTGAACGTCTCGGTCAAGCTGCCGGACAAGGTCACGCCGCGACAGACGATCGAGTTGCCGGTCACCGTCACAGGCGGCACCGGTCGGGAACCAGTCTATCTGACGCTCGCGGCGGTCGATGAAGGTATCCTCCAGCTCACCCGGTTCAAGACGCCTGACCCGGCCGCGTTCTATTTCGGCCAGCGCCGCCTCGCGGTCGAGATTCGTGACGATTATGGTCATTTGCTCGACGGCGCCGAGGGCGAGGCTGGTGTGCTCCGAAGCGGCGGCGATGCGTTTGGCGGCAAGGGTTTGCCGGTCGTGCCGACGCGTTCGGTGGCCCTGTTCGACGGACCGGTCAAACTTGACGCAGACGGCACGGCAAAAATCCCCATCACCATCCCTGATTTCGAAGGCGAACTGAGGGTCATGGCGATCGCCTACAGCAAGGTTGGCGTCGGCAAAGGCGAAGGCCCGTTGACGGTGCGCGATCCGGTGGTGCCGGACGTCGCGCTGCCGCGCTTCCTCGCCCCCGGCGACCAAGGCCGGATGACGGTTCTGGTCGACAACCGCGATGGCGCGGCCGGCGACTATCGCTTCGAAGTCAAAATTGACGGTGCCGCGAGCCTGCCCGATGCCAAGCCCTGGTCATTCCCGCTTGCCGCCGGTGAACGCAAGACCACGACGATCCCGATCGCCGGTACGGCCGAGGGCGTTGCCAAGATCACCGCGACGCTGTCCGGGCCGAATGGCCTCAATATCGTGCGCGACTGGTCGATCTCGGTTCGCGGCGCGCATTACCCCGTGACCCTGGAAAGCGTGGCGCTTCAGCATCAAGGCGAGAGCTTCACGCTCGATTCGCACCTGCTCGATGCCTTCATGCCGGGCAGCGTCACGGCGCAGCTCAGCTATTCAAAGCTCGCCGGCATCGACGTACCGGGCATGCTGCAATCGCTCTGGCGCTACCCCTATGGCTGCACCGAGCAGCTTGCCTCGACCGCCTTCCCGCTCGTCTATTACGATGACCCCACATTCGCCACCGGCGCGGCCGACAAGGCGGCGATCCGGCAACGCGTACAAGAGGCTGTCGATCGCCTTGTCGATCGACAGGATCCGGGCGGCACGTTCGGCCTGTGGCGGGCCGGCGACGGGTTGTCGAGCGATTGGCTTAATCTCTACGCGCTGGATTTCCTGCTGCACGCAAGGACCGCCGGCTTCGAGGTGCCGGACGGCGCGGTCGAGCGCGGCTTCGCCAATGCGGAAAATTTGGTCCGTGGGCCGAGCCAATATGCCGATCAGGACGGCGACAAGACCGCCCCCGATGCGCTCGCTTATGCCGCCTGGCTTCTGGCACCGGTTCATCGGATCGATCTCGGACGGCTGCGCCAACTTCATGACGGCCTGAAGGCCGGACCGACGCTGGTTTCATGGAGTACCGGTGCTAACAGCGCGGCCGACGCGCTGGCGCTGGGTCAGTTGAGCGGCGCGCTCAGCATCCTGGGTGACCGGTCGCGTGGCGCCAGCGCCATGCGGCTCGCGGTCGGCAATGTCGAGCGACCAACCGTGGCCCGCTGGTGGGAAAGGCTGCTCTATTGGTCGCGGCTGCGCGATGCGGCCGGCCTGCTGGCCGTCGCGTCGGAAAGCGACCAGCTCCCGCAGGTTCAGCCGCTCGTGCCGAAGTTACAGGCGCTGAGCAAGACGCCGGACCTGCTGACCACGCAGGAGAAGGCTTGGATGCTGATCGCGGCGCATGCGGTCACCGCGGGCGAAGCGGCGGTCGGGTTGACACTCAATGGCGCCGCCGTCACCGGGGCGCACGGTCAGGCGGCGTTCATGCCGTCCGCCGCCGAGATCGCGGGCGGCTACACGATCACGCCCGCGACCCACGATCTCTGGCGCACGCTCTCGGTCCATGGCTCGCCCATGACCGCTCCCCCGGCGATGAGCGAAGGCTTGTCGCTCAAGAAATCATACTTCGCCATGGATGGCAGCGCGCTCGACCCGGCGAACCTGCCGCAGAATCGGCGATTCATCGTCTCACTCGAAGGCAGCGCCCACGACAAGGCGCTGCATCGGGTGGCGCTCGTTGACCTGCTGCCAGCAGGCTGGGAAATCGAAGCGGTGCTCCATCCGGACCAAGCGCCCGACTTCTTGGCTGACCTCACCCGCCTGCGCGTCAGCGAGAAGCGCGACGACCGGCTGGTCACTGCCTTCGACCTCGGCGCGGAGGGCTATCGCTATTTCCACGTCTTGGAGAACGACAATGACCAGAAGGCCGACAAACCGGCGACGGAAGGTCGATTCCACGTCGCCTATGTCGCCCGCGCGGTGACCCCGGGCAATTTCACGCTGCCCGAGGCGGTCATCGAGGACATGTACCACCCCGGCACGATGGCCCGGACCATTTCCGGCACGGCGACCGTGGTCGCCCCGTAACATGCCCAGACGCTGGCAGCGTGGTCTCCTGAGCCTGCTGGCGATCGCCGCCGGCGTGCTGGTCCTCGACCGCTGCCTGCCACCCGATCTGCATCGCTGGCAAGACCGCTCCTCGGTCCTGCTCGCCCAGGATGGCACTGTGCTGCATGTCGCGACGACGCGCGACGGCATGTGGCGGCTTGGCACGCGACCCGATGCAGTCGACCCGCATTATCTCGGCATGCTGCTGGCGGCGGAGGACCATCGATTCCGCGAGCATGTCGGCATCGACCCGCTTGCGGCGGCGCGCGCCGCCTGGCAACTCATCTCGACCGGGCGCATCGTTTCGGGCGGATCGACGCTGACGATGCAGGTCGCGCGGCTGCTCGAGCCGCACCCGCGCTCCGTGCTCGGCAAACTGCACGACATGGTGCGTGCTGTCCAACTTGAGGAACGGTTCGGCAAGGACGAAATCCTTGGGATCTATCTGACGCTGGCGCCGTTCGGCGGCAATGTCGAGGGTGTCCGGGCCGCGTCGCTCACCTGGTTCGGCCATGAGCCCGACCGGCTGACACCGGGTGAGGCCGCCATTCTCGTCGCACTGCCACAGCGTCCGGCAGCGCTCCGGCCCGACCGGCATCCGGCCCGTGTGCTCGCCGCCGCGAGCCGAGTGCTAAACCGGCTGACCCAGGACGGGCGCCTGCCCGAGAGCGACCGCGAGACCCCGCCACCGCGGATCGCCGCCCGCTACCCGTTTCCGCATCTTGCGAGCCATGTCGCGGGACGGCTCCATCGGTCGGACGGCGAACCGGTCCGCACATTGCTCGACATCGACATACAGCGCGCGATCGAGGACGTGGCCCAAGATGCGGCTGCAACAATGAGTGATGGGGGCGATATCGCCATTCTGGTGGTCGACAACCGCGACCTCGCGATCCGCGGCTGGGTCGGTGGCGCGCACAGCGCGCTCGACCTGGCCCGTCGGCGCCGTTCTCCCGGCTCGGCGTTGAAGCCGTTCATCTATGGCCTGGCATTTGACGACCTCGCTCTGCTGCCCGACACACTGGTCGACGACCATCCGCTGCGCATCGGCGACTACGCGCCCGAGGATTTCGATCGAAATTTCCACGGGCAAGTCAGCGCGCGCGAGGCCTTGCAACAATCGCTGAACGTGCCGGCGATCGCACTGCTCGACCGGGTCGGTCCCGGCCGCCTCGCCGCGACCTTGCGTGATGCCGGCGCACGACTCGATTTTCCCAATGGCGAGGCGGCACCGACCCTGCCGCTCGCCTTGGGTGGCGTCGGTATCAGCCTTCTCGACCTGACCCGGCTCTACGTCGCCCTCGCCCATGACGGCCATGCGGCACCACCGCGCCTCGTGCCGGGCGCAGTCCAGGGCGAAGCCACCCTGATGACGCCGCATGCCGCGCGCGAGATCACGGCGATTCTGCGCGGCGCCCCGGCGCCCGACGGGCG
>JBAVTK010000038.1:0-2889 GCA_049696095.1 Aliidongia sp.
ACCGAGCCAGGTGATCGATTGGGCGACCTTCCACGACACACTATGGGATTTTGCCGATCCGGAGGGTCCGTTTCTTGCCGCCGTGTCGCCCGAGCGGGTGAATGCCAACCTGACCGCCCTCACCACCCCGCTGCCGCCCCTCGAAACCTGGTATCCAGACTTCGCCGATTTGTTCGCGCTGCCGCTCCCGCCCGCCGACAGCCTGGAACGTGACAGCAACGCGCTGACCGAGGCGGCAACACAGCGGATCATCGCCCAAGGCCAGGCCGATGCCGAGACGCACGCTGCGGCGATTGCCGAGCAATTCGCGCGAACCGAGGCGGCGCTGAACGCGCCGATCCCATCGGTCTTCGCGGTGGCACCACTCAAATTCGGCCAGGGCTATGATAGTGTGCTCGGGACGAGCCTCAACGTCTCCGGTGCTCCGGCCACTGTCGGCGGCGATGATTTCATCGCCTACGCGACTTATCGCCCCTATCCGGGCCTGGGCGTCACGGGCACCGTTGCCGATGACAAGGGCAATGCCGTTGTCGCCTCGGGCGTCTTCTCCGGCGACAAGGACGCCGACGGCCATTACATCCTGACGCCCGCCACACAAGAGCAACGCGCGGCGATCGCGGTGGGCAATGCGGCCGCCGTTCCGGCCATTACGGAACGCGAAATTGCGCTCAATGCCGGGCTTGAACTGGGCGGGATCGTGCTTCCAGCCCTCGGCGGTCTGGCCGCGTCGGTTTCGAGAGGCGTCAGAGCGGCGATCACAGCTGATGAAGCTTTGGTCTTGCCGAAGCCGACCGGTGTGACGGTGGCACCGTTGATGTCCGAGCCGATCGCGGCAGGCAATCTGACGGAATTGCCGCCAGCGAGCGGTCTCCGTAAGATCACTCCGCAATTCCCTGAGGGCGGGACACAGGCAATTGGTCAAGCCGCCGCCGATCCTTTAACAGCCGCGCCGGCGGGGATCGTAGGCCGTGATGCTCAGGCACCGGTAAAAACACCAGAACAGGCTGCGCCACCACCGCCCACCGATGGCGGGACAGGCGTGACGAATGATACCAACCCTGGTATTTTGAAAAACGAGAATGGCCCAAACACGGTAGCGGCCGGCGAGGTGGCTAAACGGGGCCGACTTACCGACGCCCAAATCGCCGACATACTCGCAACCCCGAAAGGTTTACGGCCCGATCCAAGTGAATATCTGTCACCTGATCAAATTCAATCGCAATTGGCGCAATTTGACGCCGGCGCATCTCGATTTTCACTAGGATCAACCGTGAATAAATATGGCCCGGCTCAGGTGGACGGAACCACGTTCGTGATACCTGCATCGCAGGCCGATGAATTGCTGGCCTCTACACGGGGGGAAGCTGTTGCGCTTGAGCAGGCGCTGGGTCTACCAGAGGGAACTCTTGAAAGTCAGAATCTGGTAAGGATAGATATACCAAATCCCAGGGCGTTGAATCTCAGAATTCCTTCAGGGAACGAGGCGGGGGCGAATGCGCAGTTTATTCCCGGTGGCCGGCTGCCAAACGGAAATCTCGAAGCCGTAATAGATTTGGGTAACGCCCCATCCGGCAACTATAATGTATCTCATGTTGAGGCTTCACCAATCGCTCCGTGATTTTCTTTACAAAATTTGGCCGAAAACCACTCGATTTGAGGTATTATGATGAAATTTAATGACACTGCTGTATCAAAATCTGGCCGGTTTTCGATCGGAATCGTCGAGCCATCTGGAAAGTATTATATATCTATACCGGTTAGCAATCGCATGGCAGACTATGAGGAATACTATGAGGTTGATATATTGACATACACCCAGATAGCAGCCGATCTAGCAACCGGCAATAAATTAGCCGATAAATGTCGGAGACGGGAAATGGATGAACGATTGATTCTCAAGCCTGGATTAGATAGGGGCGTGCCATCTTAATACAAATAGGCGCTGCTTGGCTTGGGGCGCAATAGGTGCGGGCAGAGCGGTGTCAATTATGTATTTTGCCCCTGCGACTCGACATGCGGCGCATATCTGGGATTCACGAATTATACCAAACGGCTCCATTAGAAGGCAATCAGGGCATTATCAACCACCTTTATCTTTGGCTCGTAACGCCGACTTACCGCTCGAATTATTTGTACTACGCTAACCTGGATTTCTCAAACGTGATGCATGCATCGGGGGTCGAAATCTGAGATAATTCTTTTGCAACAATAGATTACCGGGTTCACGAGGGTTCCCCCGATGCCGACAGCTGAGCACCTATCGGTTTTTTCTGCGAGGGTTGACATCGGTTCCGGTGACACCGCACTAATCTCCCCACCGCCGATTCCGGTTACATCGAATTTTTCAACCGGCATCGTATATCTCTTCCAGCGTGATCGTAATGCCAGGAGGATCCATGACGAGCTTACCCGCGACGACGATACGGGTGTCAATGCCCTCCGATGTTCGTCGATGATGGGTGATGACCCACTTGGTGATCGCATGCACGATCAGGTAGTGAGCGATACTGGGCACCTGAAAGTAATCGACGAGCTTGGCGCCCGTGTCCGAGGCTACCGTTCTCGGTGACAGCACCTCGATGATAATCGTCGGGTTCGGTGCCGTGGTGGCGTTGTCCGCCATCGGAGCCCGGCAATTCATGACAACGTCCGGCGCGTAATCGCTCTCGCCGGTCTCGATCGTCGCCCCGTCGGGCAATGCTTGGCACGCGACCCCCGCGGTCTTGATGGCGTTGCGCAGGGCCAGCCAGACAGCGGCCTTGACCCTCACCAATCCCCTCATATTATACAACTGAAAACAGCCCACTGAATGCATGACACTCGGAAATTGTGTCGGCGAAGCGCGCCATGAGCGGCGCTAGCCTGATTTCCGGCATTGTCGGGATGAGT
>JBAVTK010000039.1:0-2579 GCA_049696095.1 Aliidongia sp.
GGCCGGGACCGCCGAGCCTTGGCTGGCCGCCCTGCCCGCCCCGGCCGCCGAAGAGCGGCTGCGCACCGAGTTGGCTCGATCGCGCCGGATCGATGCCGAGAGTGGCGGCGCCGTGGTCGGGCCGCACCGCGTCGATCTGGCGGTGACCCATGCGGCGAAGGCGGTCGCCGCCGAGCAATGTTCGACCGGCGAGCAAAAGGCCCTGCTGATCGCGATCGTGTTGGCCCATGCCCGGCTTCAGGCCGGGCTGCGCGGCGTGGCGCCGATCCTGCTGTTGGACGAGGTGGCGGCCCATCTCGACGCGATCCGCCGCCGGGCTTTGTTCGAGCAGATTCTCGACCTGCGCAGCCAGGCCTGGCTGACCGGGACAGATACCGTATTGTTTACCGAATTCCGCGCGGCAGCCCAGTTTTTCACGGTGGCGGATGGTATGATCGCGTCGATCCCGATGGGACGGGACGATCCGTGATCGCCGCTCGCCACACGCCCGATTCCGCTGCCTGAACCATTGCGCGGCGACCGTCCGAACCGGGATCTCCGATTCGGACCGCCACCCACGCCGCAAGAGCCGACGAGAGACCAGATGATGACCAATCAAGACCCGACATCCGCCCTCGACCAAGCCGCCGAGGATTACGGCGCCAGCTCGATCAAGGTGCTGAAGGGCCTGGACGCGGTGCGCAAGCGCCCCGGCATGTATATCGGCGATACCGACGATGGCTCAGGCCTGCATCACATGGTCTATGAGGTAGTGGACAACGCGATCGACGAATCGCTGGCGGGATATTGCGACACCGTGACAGTGACGATCAATGCCGACGGCTCGGTCACCGTGACCGACAATGGCCGCGGCATTCCGGTCGATCTGCATGAGGGCGAGGGCGTCTCGGCCGCCGAAGTCATCATGACCCAGCTACATGCCGGCGGCAAATTCGACCAGAATTCCTACAAGGTCTCGGGCGGGCTGCACGGCGTCGGCGTGTCGGTGGTGAATGCGCTGAGTTCGGTGCTCGATCTCAAGATCTGGCGGGCCGGCAAGGAATATCGCATGCGCTTCATCCATGGCAATGCCGAGGCGCCGCTGGCGATCACCGGGCCGGCACCGACCCTGCCCGAGGGCGGCAAGCGCAGCGGGTTTCAGACCGGCACCGAGATCACCTTTCTGCCCTCGACCGAGACCTTCACCAAGACCGAGTTCGATTTCGGCACGCTGGAACATCGGCTGCGCGAACTGGCCTTTCTGAATTCCGGCGTGACGCTGACGCTGACCGATGCCCGGCTGGGCGAGCCCAAACAGGTGACGATGCATTACGAGGGCGGCCTCGAAGCCTTCGTGACATATCTCGATCGCTCGAAGCAGCCGGTGCACAGCCCGGCGATCGGCATGTCGGGCGAGCGCGACGGCATGACCGTTGAGGTCGCGATGCAATGGACCGACAGCTATCACGAGACGATGCTGTGCTTCACCAACAACATCCCGCAAAAGGATGGCGGCACGCATCTGGCCGGCTTTCGCGGCGCTTTGACCCGCGCGGTCAACCAATACATGACCGAGAGCGGCATCGGCAAAAAGGAAAAGATCGCGCTGACCGGCGACGATGCGCGCGAGGGCCTGACCTGCGTGCTGTCGGTCAAGGTGCCCGACCCGAAATTCTCCTCGCAAACCAAGGACAAGCTGGTCTCGTCCGAGGTGCGCCCGGTGGTCGAGAATGTCGTCTATGAACGCCTGGCCCAGTGGTTCGAAGAACACCCGGCCGATGCCAAGAAGATCATGGCCAAGGCGGTCGAGGCCGCCGCCGCGCGCGAGGCCGCACGCAAGGCGCGCGAGTTGACCCGGCGCAAGGGGGCACTCGACATCGCCAATCTGCCGGGCAAGCTGGCCGATTGCCAGGAGCGCGACCCGGCGAAATCCGAGATTTTCCTGGTCGAGGGCGATTCGGCCGGCGGCTCGGCCAAGCAGGGCCGCGACCGGCGCTTTCAGGCGATCCTGCCCTTGCGCGGCAAGATCCTCAATGTCGAGCGCGCGCGTTTCGACAAGATGCTGGCCTCGGCCGAGATCGGCACGCTGATCCAGGCGCTCGGCACCGGCATCGGCTCGGAGGATTTCGACGTCGCCAAGACGCGCTATCACAAGATCATCATCATGACCGACGCCGATGTCGATGGCAGCCATATCCGCACGCTGTTGTTGACCTTCTTCTATCGCCAGATGCGCGCCCTGATCGATGCCGGCTACCTCTATATCGCTCAGCCGCCGCTCTATCGCGCCAAGAAGGGCCAGAATCAGGCGGTCTATCTCAAGGACGATGCGGCGCTCGACGAATATTCGATCGGCTCGGGTCTCCAGAATGCCGTGCTGATCCAGCATGACGGCGCGCAACGCGCCGGCAATGATCTGCGCGAGTTGGTCGAAAGATCACGCAACTGCCGCGCCTGGTGCGAACCGCTGGCGCGCAAGATCGGCTCGGTCGATGTGGTCGAACAAGCAGCATTGGCCGGGCTGTTCGCGCCGGGCGTGTTCAGCGATACCGAGCGCGCGCGCGACGCCGCCCGGATCGCCGCCACCCGCCTCGATGCGC
>JBAVTK010000040.1:0-5563 GCA_049696095.1 Aliidongia sp.
CGACCGAACCGGCCAGCGTCTCGGGCCGCATCGCCCAGGGATCGAGATTGACCGAGGCCCGGCCCGACGCCGCGCGGTGGAAGCCCGGATCGATATAATCCGGCCCGAGCTTGGCGCCCGCGACATCGAATCCGCGCCGACGGAACGCCCGCAACAGCCCCAGTGTCAGTGTGGTCTTGCCGCTGCCCGAGGCTGGGGCCGCCAGAATCAGGCCGCGCTCATCCGCCATGCCGCGATGTCCCGAGGGGGTCGGGATCGAGCGCTCGTCCGGCCGCAGCACCGAGCCAATCAAGCCCAGCGCGCAGCCGCACGACCTCGCCCAGCACGATCAGGGCTGGCGGCTCGATGCCGCTCGACATGGCAGCCGCAGGTGCCTCGGTCAGCGTCGTTTCGATCACGCGCTGCGCCGGGGTCGTCGCCTTGGAAATCAAGGCCATCGGTGCGGTCGGGGCGCGGCCTTCGGCCAACAGGCGGCCGACAATGTCGGGCAAATGCTTCAGCCCCATATAGAACACTACGACCGGTGCGCGGGCCAGGGCCGCCCAATCGAGTTCGTCCGGGATCTCGCCCGAAAGCGTGTGGCCGGTCACGAAGGTGACGGCCTGATTGATCGTGCGATGCGTCACCGGAATGCCGGCATAAGCAAGGCCGCCGATCCCGGCGGTAATGCCCGGCACGATGCGGAAATGCACCCCGGCCGCGACCAGCGCCAGCGCCTCTTCGCCGCCACGTCCGAAGACGAACGGATCGCCGCCCTTGAGGCGCAGGACGCGGTGGCCGGCGCGCGCCAGTCGGATCAGCCGGTCGGAAATATCCGGTTGGCGCGGCGACGGCTTGCCGCCGCGTTTGCCGGCAAATTCGCGCAACGCCTCGGGCCGGGCGCAGGCGACGATGCGCTCATCGACCAGCGCGTCATAGACCACGACATCGGCCAGACGCAGCGCATGCAGCGCATGGAGCGTCAATAGTCCCGGATCGCCCGGACCGGCACCGACCAGCCAGACGGTGCCCGGCTGGAAGTCCGGCAAATCGAAATTCGGCACGGTGAGTTCGAATGAGGAAGTCATGCCGCGCAGAGTGGGCAGGCAGACCGGCTTTGGCAAGGGCGGCCGGCGAGGCGCGGCTATTCCGCGGCAAGCGCGGGTGCGAAAGCCTCAAGGACCGCAAGCCAGCGCCGCAGGGCCGCTTCGTGGGCCGCTTGCGCCACCAGCAAGCGTGGCTCGAACCATGTGGGCGAGAGCGGATGGAGATGGTCGCGCACCCAGCCAAGCCAAGCCTCGGCGGCATCGAGCTTGCGGGCCAGCGCCGGCAGCGCCGCGTCGAGCGCCTCGGCCACCACCATCATGTCAGCCGGGATCGCGCCGCTGAAAGAAGCTTCGAGCGCTTGGACTTCGCCGAAATAAGCGGGCGGCGGTTCAGGCCAACCTTCGGGAACGGCGAGAAAACAGGAGGCCGGCGCCCCGCTTTCACCGCCGTGTGGATCGGTGGCGACGATATAGCGCGCATCGGCCGTGACGACGATCAGGGGACGAAAATCACCGCTATCGATGCGAAAAACCTTGGAACCCGCGACGATCGGCATGTTTCCTCCCCAATCCGAGATTGGAGAGGATGATAATAGGAAACATCCTCTTCGTCAACGAGGCACGTTACGTCCAGAGCCACTTCCCGACCATTCGTCCGCGGATCACGACCTGATCCAGCTCATATTCCCGCGGTTCCCATTCCGGATTGCCGGACCACATCTTGACCCGGCGCGGCGTCGAATAGGGAATGATTTCGAGCTGCTTGATGATGATGCCGGAGCCGTCCCAGATCGCGAACCAGCCGCCCATGCCGATTTCGGTCTGGCTTAGATCGATCATCAGCCGATCGCCGGGCAAGATATGCGGCAGATTACTGGTGCCGACCGCCTGGATGATGCGGATCTGCGAAGGGGGTGCCGGAACATGGGCGCGCAACACGACGCTCGGGATCTGCCACTCGCCGACGACCGATTCATGATCATAGGCCAGATCCTGGCCTTCATGGATCGGCCCGGCCAGCGCATTGCCGGCCCGAACGTCCAGTTCGAGAATCGTCACCGTGTCGGTGCGCAAGGTCGGCGTGGCACTCCTGGTCTCGGCCGGCACGGCTCGACGCGGGCGATGCAGCCGGAAACTGTCGGGCGAGACGTTGAACCGCTCACCCAGCCTTTCGCGCACCTCCTCGGGCAATTCATGCGGTGTGCCGCGCTTGATGAATTGTTGCAGATAGGCGTGGTTGCGGCCGAGCGCCTTCGAGACCGTCGATAAGTCCGTTTCGAAATCGGCGATCAGTTGCAGCAGCAGCAGGCGGGGCGGGTCGAGATTCATCGCCGGAGTGTCGCGGATAAAATAGGAAAATTCCAATAGGTTTTATCCGCTTGACAAAGCGGAATAGGCCTATTATTCCTCCTATTCATGAAACCGCAAGCCCTCGCCCAATCGGGCCTACACCCCCTGCCCCGTTCCAACCGCCTCGCTACCGGAGGCGCGCGATGAGGCTCCGATCAAGCCTCGCCGGCCATGTCGCCGTCGAACCCGCGAGCCCGGCCCAGCTCGACGCGCTGCGTCGGGCGGCATGGGTCAACCAGGGGATCGTGATGATCCGGCCCGATGAACTCGAAGCGCAGCATCCCTGGCTGGCGCAAGCGGCACGCAGTTGGGCGATCGAACAATTTGGCACAAGGAAATCCGAAAAATGATCGACCCGCCCCCTGACTCCGACCCGTTCGAAGAGCCGATTTCGATGGAACGACGCTGCCAGGTTCCCGGCTGCCGAACTTTGTTCATCGCCCCCTCGCTCGACGAGTTGCGCTGCCCGGCGTGCCGTCGCGGCGGCCGCAAGGCGCCGGCCGCCGGGCAATCGCTCTATGGCTGCGCTGCTGCACTTTGTGCAGGGGTTTGAGCCATGACGACCGCCCGACAGCGCCTGAAACGCCGCATCCGCAAGGCTCCGTCGTCGCCGGTGCCAATCGTCATCCGGCCGGCGGCCGAGCCGGCCGAATGGGGGCCAAATGAGCGGGTTGCCGCGCGAATCATGCCGCCACCGCTGGAAATTCTCATGGCGCGCGGCCTGATCTCGACCGAGCAATACAATGCCGCCAAGGAAATCGAGCGGGTCTTTCACTGGGTAACCTCCGGGCTCAAATCCCACATCGGCGACCTGACACGGATTCGCGGTGCGGTCGGCAGCGCATCCGACCCGCTCCAGGCGGCCTATACCGCGCGCTACCGACCCTGGGCCGACGCGCTCAGCCAGCAGCGGGTCACGGCACCGGACGTGACCGAGATGACACGGGTATTGGCGAGTGTCGGTGAGGGTGATGTCATCCGACTCGCCGCCAAAGCGGGCGACCGGCGGGATCGGCGACAATGCCGCCGGCACCATCCGAAGACGCTGCAATTCGTCATCGATTTCGTCATCGACGACCGCACCTTCGAAACCATCGCGCGGGAAGAAAGGCATCACCACAAAACGGTGAAGCGCGCGGTGCTCGACGGCCTGACGCTCTATGCCGAAATCGCGGGATGGCTGCGGCGCGTCGGGTGACCGCTCGGCGCATGTCGTAACATTGACTCTGTTCATGGGGCGGAATGAGGAATGAAATCGCATTCTTGCAATCGGTTATCTCTCGGCATTGCCGACCGGCCCTTCGAGCGACGATTGATGAAGCCGTGATCGATCCCGCCTCCGAAGTGCCGGACACGATGGAACCGCGCAAGATCGAGGTCAGTGCCGCTGCGTACACGCCAATTGGCCTGCCCAGGGTGGCCTGATCCGCCAAGACGGCGGGATCGTCGGAATGTCCGCCGACCCCGGATCACAGGCCGGCGCCTTCCGGGTCGCCTCATCTGACATCCGAAGGTGCCGATTCCTCTTCCGATGGAGATAGACATGGCTTTTGCTAATCTGATGCCCTGGTCGCGGAGTGGCCGCAATCTGCCCGCGCGCGGCAGCGGGTCCGATCCGTTCCTGGCCCTGCATCGCGAGATGAACCGGCTGTTCGACGATTTCGTGCACGGCTTCGATCCAGGCATCACTGCGTTCGGCGGCAACGCTCTCGGCTGGCCAAACATCGATGTGACCGAGACCGACAAGGCAGTCCGGGTGACGGCCGAACTGCCGGGCCTCGACCGGAAGGATGTCGAACTGACGCTGAACGACAATATCCTCACGCTGCGCGGCGAAAAGCACGGCGAGACCGAGGATAAGAATCGGCATATCGGCGAATGCTTCTATGGCCGGTTCGAACGCCGCATTCCCCTCGGGACAGAAGTCGACCGCAATCGGGTCGAAGCCTCGTTCAAGAATGGCATGCTGATGGTGACTCTGCCGAAAACGGCAACGGCCGAGGCCAACACCAAGACGATCGCGATCAACTAAGGCTGAATTCGAGCCTAACCCGACTTGTCGGCGCCGTACCGGTCGCGCAATGACCGGTACGGCGCTGGCGGCGGCGTGATGATCAACGGCACCGCCATTCCCGCACACCGCGGCTTGATCGGATCGGAGCTACGGCAAATGGCCGCTGTTCTGTCGGGTGAGATTTCGGTACTTTGTGCCGAATCGAGGGCGATTCATGGAAATCATGGATGCCCGCGATCGACCAAGCCGAACAACGCATGCGGGCACGCTTGGCATCGACACCGTGGGCCGTCGCCGCGCGTTATGACCGCCGTGTGTCGCGGATCATGATCAGCCTGAGCAACGGGCTGGAACTGGGCGTTTGCGCCACATCTGGCTGAAGGGCTGGCCGACGCGAAACCGGCCGATCTCGCGATCATCGAAATCAGCCCGACCGGGCTCGGCCTGCATTGGCCGAGACTCGGTGCCGATTTGTATCTGCCGTCGCTGCTGGAGGGAGTCTTCGGGTCGCCGGGGTGGATGGCCGGGTTGGCCGAGAAGAGTGGCAAGGGCGACCGGCCTCGAACGCGGGTCGGGCATAGGGTGGCGGTTTATGGCCGATGGGCTTGATAGGGACAGGTTTGCGCCCAAGGGTAGCTCGCGTTGGTGTCGATAAGGGGCTGGTTCCAAGCCATTGGGAAGGCGATCTCTTGAAGGGACCGGCCGCTTCAACTCGCAGGCCAGATCCGACCAGTCCGGCTCCGTGCGCCGACGGAAACCACGCTTCACGCCGGTGCAAACACCAGTGCTTGCACCGGCGCTATCCAACCATACCGCACGCGGACTTATCAGGCGGCCCTCAGCGTAGGCTTACGTTGCAAACCGAGCTCGGCCTGTCGCAGGAAGTATTCGCGGCGCGCTACGGCTTTTCGGTAGATACAATCCGGCAATGCGCAAGCCGCCCCCGCACTTGGTTGCCGGAGTAACTTGTTACAGTTGGATTGGATAAAAAGCTATAGAAAAACAGCAAATGGCATACCAACACTCCCATATACAGTAAGTTATACGATCATGATACGACCCTTTTACAGAAACAAGACGGCAAGCCACAGTTAATATTAATGAGATCGATAAAATTTCGAGTAATATACTGGAGTATAATTTAATTCCTGCCAAATTGTATCTTGTAATGAAA
>JBAVTK010000041.1:0-2104 GCA_049696095.1 Aliidongia sp.
GTACTCGCGCTGGGCCCACCAGCCGACTTTTTCGCCGATGTCGGCGAGCCACTCGCAGAAGCGTTGGGTCTGTTCAACGATCCGAGAGCCTCCGATTTCCGCCAGGGAGTCAAATCCCTTAGCGCTATCAGTGCGCGGAGCGTCCTTGGCGTTACCCTGCATGATGCCTTCAAGCCCAAAGATTTTCTCCATGAGACTGATGCCGAGATTGATCCAGCCGAACCACTGCTGCGACATCTCTTGGAATTCAAGGGGCACGAACTGGCTGACGTCGTTACCGGTGCGGATCACGTCACCGGGGGAAATGATGAGGTTGGCCTTTTCGATCTGCGCCTGATTGGATGCTTTGAAAGCACGGTACGCACTGAAGCGCAGGTTATCGAGCATGGTGGACAGTGACACATTTGTACTAGCCTGTATGTCGATACAATCGAGGGCAGTACCCTTGCCCACAGCGCCCTCCAGCGGCTCGTTATCAGATAGTAGGCTATAGGGTTGTGGGGCGTCCCATGCTCGGTCATCAATCACTTCCCTATCCGGCATTAAGAGGGTGGTCCGCCGCCAGTACGGGTACTTCGGCACGTCCTTGGTTTCCGTCTGCGTCTCTTTCGCGAGTTTAAACCCGGGCTCGCCAAGGATGTCGTCCCACTCGCCGTCTTGCGTAAACAGCGGCGCACCCGTGTCCGGGTGCCGGGCAATACGCTTCACGTCTTGGCCGAACTCGTCTTTGACCGCGACTTCCTTTTTGACCAGGGTCGGGTCGCGGTGGTATATCTCGACGATCTCGACTTCGAACTCCCGGCCTGCATCAGCGGTGGAGCGGCCGGTGAATGCCGTTACAATCGGCTGACCGTTCACGATCGTACCGCCGGCGCTCGTTCCACCGAATGGCGCGGAGTCTACCCCGGCCGCACCGTTCGAGAACTGCCCGCCGATAGGACTTGCGGCGGTGGCTCCATTGAAGATCGTGCCGCCCGTAATCTGCCCGGCCTCGATGAACTTCTTCGCCGACCGTTTGTAGAGTTGCATCGCTCGAGCGCGGGTCATCACCGCGCGATCACCGATGAACTGCATCCGGTTCGGGAAGCGCGTGCGGTTGTCGAGGATGCAGCGGAAGGGCGGGATGATGTCGGTCGTGACGTTCCCCGCGCCCTCTTGGAGCGTCGGGTCCCAAAACGTCTTTGCCGCGCAGGTCCGCGTGGTCTTGGCCCATCGCAGCGCCTGGCGGCTCTTGATGAGCATGTCGTCATCTTCGAACTGGCGCATGAGGATACGGCGCATGTTGCGCGAGCCTTGCACGTCGCCCTCAGCCGAGGGGGTCACGACCCAGGTCGGCTGCTGCTTCGTCATGATCGCGATGGAGTGGTCCACCAGCGGCTTGATGATGTTGCAAGTGATCGCTGCACGGTTGCGCGGGACGGCGATTTGCCAGTGCCGCGAGTAGTAGGCGTTCGCGCCCTCGCGGTCGGAGCGACGGCGGACGTCTTCCTCGGCGTCCCAAAGGCGGATGTAGGAGCAGACCTTTTCGGCGAGGGCGGCTTGCCAGTCCGGATCGGACGGCATCCCGGTATCGGCCTTCTCGTTCTTGGTCTTGGTGTTCGAGGGCGTGGCTTTGCCGTTGCGCGGACGCGCGGAGGCCACGGCTTCCTCAAACGTGCTCATCGACAGCCGAACCGAAGCCCTTTCTTATCCATCATTTTAAGGATGGTTCCGGGCTCGACTTTAGGATCGGGCGGCGGGTTGAGAACATCTGGCGCAAGCGCCGTTCCCCCGTTCTTGACGTAGCGGGCATGTTCGGCGAGCGTTCGCCACTGCTCGGGGATTTCGCTCTTGCCGATAAACTCGAACCCGCCGACCTTCTCGATGACCCGTTCCTCGCGACGACTCTGCGCGTACGGCTTTCCAGTTGCATGGCTGATCTTCTCGCCACGCATGTGCCGGCGGTCTTCTTGCGTCTGAAAGATGCTCTCGGGGGTGAAGTACTTCTCGCACGGCACGAAGCAGCCGTCATGGACGACGAACACCATCTCCGTCATTGAGTGCTGGATGGTGCCCACCGTCTCGCAGTTTGGGCAGATGTACTCGTAGCGCGCCACTACATACT
>JBAVTK010000042.1:0-17839 GCA_049696095.1 Aliidongia sp.
GTACTAGCCTTGGTATAGGTCTGCCAATGACCGTCCTTTTCTAGCCGTGCCAGACCACCGCCAAAGGTCCCCACCCAGAGCGAGCCCTCAGGCCCCGGCGACAAGGCCCACACGCTGTCGTCGGGCAGACCGCCCTCAGTACTGACTTTCGTATAGGTCTGCCAATGGCCGTCCTTGTCGAGCCGTGCCAGGCCGCCGAAGGTTCCGACCCAGAGAGAGCCCTCTGGCCCGGGCGACAATTTCTGCACGAAATCGTCCGGCAGACCGCCCTCGGTGCTGGCTTTGGTGAAGCTCTGCAAATGGCCATCCTTGTCGAGCCTTGCGAGGCCGCCCTCGGTACCGACCCAAAGAGAGCCCTTCGGTCCGGGCGACAATGCCCGCACGCCATCCGCCGGCAGACCACCCTTCCTGCTGGCCTTGGTGTAGGTCTGCCAATGGCCGTCCGTGTCGAGGTGTACCAAGCCGCCTCGGGTCCCGATCCAGAGCGAGCCCTCCAGCCCGGGCGACAGCGCCCACACGCGGTCGTCGGGCAGACCGCCCTCAGTACTTGCCTTGGTGTAGGTCTGCCAATGGCCGTCCGTGTCGAGCCGTGCCAAGCCGCCTCGGGTCCCGACCCAGAGCGAGCCCTCTGACCCCGGCGACAACGCCGACACGCTATCGTTCGGCAGACCGCCCTCAGTGCTGGCCTTGGTGTAGGTCTGCCAATGGCCATCCTTATCGAGCCGTGCCAGACCGCCGAAGGTCCCCACCCAGAGCGAGCCTTCAGGCCCGGGCGACAACGCCGACACACCATTGTTTGGCAGACCGCCCTTGGTGCTGGCGTCCGTATAGGTCTCCCAATGGCCGTCCTTGTCGAGCCGCGCCAGACCGCTACCGAAAGTCCCGACCCAGAGCGAGCCATCTGGCCCAGACGACAACGCCTTTACGCGGTCGTCGGGCAGATCGCTGTTTTGCTGCGTGAACGTCGCCCAGACCGGAACCGGGTCCGCGAAGGCGGGGGCCGGGTAACCAGCCCAGCACAGGGCCAGCGCAAAAAGCAACCTCCACGCGCCCCAACCAATCAGGAGAGGTCGGTCGAGACGGGGATGTCTCCCACGGTCTGAATTGGCTCTACCCACTATTCTCTCGGCTCCCCCCACGGGCGTCGCGCCAGCCGGTTGCTATCGGGCGCGCTGCCGCGCGCCAGTATCGACACATTATCCTTGAAGTAGAAACCCGGCCAGCCCATATTTCCGATCGCGGAAATCATGGTGCTTGGCAATTTCGGCATTTACAACCGCTTTGGAATGTTCGCCCTATCGTAGAACACGGCGACAATGCAAAGCGGCACCCTATCGGAGGCAATCCAATAGCGGCGGACATGCAGCCATCGGCGGCCCGGCTTCGCCAGTTGCGGGTATGGCCGCGGCGCGGGCAATCCGGCGGCCGGATCGCGCTCGCTCTTGTCGCCGGCCTCGGTCAAGGCAGTCGCAAGATTGAGCACCGCCGCGTCGCGGTCGAGCGAATCATAGTGTTGTGCAAGACGGGCAACATGTCGTTGCGCGCGCGGCGATAGTTCGATCACCGAGCGCGTGCGGCCTTGCCGGGCGTCCCGGCCGCTTTTCTCGCCGCGATACGGGCCGCGGTGTCGTGCAAGCCTTCGACGATCACGGACAGCGGAGCATTATCGGCTAAAGGCGCGTCGGCCTCGTCGATTTCGAGTTCCGAAATCCAGTCGTCAAGCGTCAGCTTGGTAGGGTCACGGTCGGTCATTGGGTAAATATGGCATCGCCGGCTGATGATGTCCAGCTAAGCCCCGCATTGCGGGAATATCAATTCCAGCGCACAATCCAAACCACTCAGGATCTCCTGCTTCCTGGCATACGGCTCCCATCGTGACCGCAATCCTGTCGAAATCGCTCCCTCCACCGATGGTCACGCCCGTGACATATCGGCTGGGTAGGGTAAACTGCCTTTCCCACCCAAGGCCGCGCGTGCGGCCAGAGGAGACCGACTCGTGACGCGCAGCGCTGCCGCCCGCAAGCTCAAGATCGAAGCGACCTCGGAAAAACGCTTCATCAACCGCGAACTTTCCTGGCTCGCCTTCAATGAGCGCGTGCTTGAGGAGGCCGACAATACCAGCCATCCGCTGTTCGAGCGGCTGCGCTTCCTGTCGATCTCGGCCAATAATCTCGATGAATTCTACATGGTCCGGGTCGCCGGCCTGCGCGGCCAGGTGAGCGCCGGGGTCGAGACGCCGAGCGAGGACGGCCTCAGCCCGGCCCAGCAATTGGCCGCGGTCCATAAGCAGGGCAGCATCCTGATGCTGGCGCAGCAGCAATGCTATCGCCGGCTGCGCGGCGAATTGCGCCACGCCAATATCGCGGTGATCAATGCCGAGGAGGTCACCGACAGCGAGCGAAGCTGGCTGCATGACCGGTTCATGGCCGATGTGTTTCCGCTGCTGACGCCGCTCGCGATCGATCCGGCGCATCCCTTTCCGTTCATTCCCAATCTGGGTTTCGGCCTCGCCCTGCATCTGACCCGGCTGGCGGACGACAAGAGAATGCAGGCGATCCTGCTGATCCCGCCGTCCGTCGGCCGCTTCATCCGCCTGCCGGGGCTGGCCGTTCGCATGGTGCCGATGGAGCAAGCGGTCGGTATGTTTCTCGACCGGCTGTTTCCCGGATTCCGGCTGATCGGCCAGGGCGCGTTCCGCGTGCTGCGCGACAGCGATATCGAGGTCGAGGAAGAGGCCGAGGATCTGGTTCTGCTGTTCGAGACGGCGCTGAAACGCCGCCGGCGCGGCCATGTCATCCATCTGGGGGTCGAGGCGCGGATGCCGGCCGATCTGTGCCATTTCCTGACGGAGCGGATCGGGGCGGCGCCCGACGATGCGTTTCAACTTGATGGCTTGCTGGGCCTGGCCAATCTCAGCCAATTGATTATCGACGAGCGGCCCGATCTCAAATTCGCGCCCTATAATGCGCGCTTTCCCGAGCGGATCCGCGATTTCGGCGGCGATTGCTTTGCCGCGATCCGGCTCAAGGACATCGTGGTCCATCATCCTTATGAAAGCTTCGATGTCGTCGTGCAGTTTGTGCGTCAGGCGGCGCGCGATCCTGACGTGGTCGCGATCAAGCAGACCTTCTACCGCACCTCGAACGACAGCCCGATCGTACGGGCGCTGATCGAAGCGGCCGAGGCGGGGAAATCGGTGACGGCCCTGGTCGAGTTGAAGGCCCGGTTCGACGAAGAGGCCAATATCCGCTGGGCGCGCGACATGGAACGGGCCGGCGTGCAGGTCGTCTATGGCTTCCTTGAAATGAAGACCCATGCCAAGGTCAGCCTGGTCGTCCGGCGCGAGGGTGGCAGTCTGCGCTCCTACGTCCATTTCGGCACGGGCAATTATCATCCGGTCACGGCCAAGATCTATACCGATCTCAGCTTCTTCACCTCAGACCCGGCGCTGTGCCGCGACGCCGGGCGGCTATTCAACTATATCACCGGCTATGCGACACCGGAGGTGCTGGAAAAGATCGCCATCGCGCCGATCAATCTGCGCCAGCGCATCATTGCGCTGATCGAGGCCGAGATCGACCATGCGCGGGCCGGCCGGCCGGCTTCGATCCTGGCCAAGATGAATCAGCTGGTCGATCCGGCGGTGATCGATGCGCTCTATCGTGCCTCGGATGCCGGCGTCCAGATCGATCTGATCGTCCGCGGCATCTGCTGTCTCAGGCCCGGTGTTCCCGGCCTATCGGAGCGGATTCGCGTGCGCAGCATCGTCGGCCGCTTTCTCGAGCATAGCCGGATCTATGCCTTCGGCAATGGTGCTGCCCTGCCCAATCGCGATGCGCTGGTTTATATCAGCTCGGCCGATTGGATGCCGCGCAATTTCGATCGACGGGTCGAAACCCTCGTGCCGATCGAAAATCCCACGGTGCATCAGCAGGTTCTGGACGAAATCCTGTTGGAAAGCCTGAAGGATGAGGCACAGAGCTGGATCTTGGGACCGGATGGGGGGTATACCCGCATACCGCACAGCCCGGACGGTGTGAATGCCCAGAACTACTTCATGATCAATCCCAGCCTGTCCGGACGCGGCTCCGCGCTTGACAAGCCCCAGGGGGCGCCGCGGCTCGTGCTCGATAACGAATGAGGGGGCCGATGGGGCGGGTGGAGATGAAGCATGCCGACGGCGGGCGAGACATGCTCGGCGTCATCGATATCGGCTCGAACTCGCTGCGTCTGGTGCTGTATGACCGGTTGAGCCGGGCGCCAAAGATCTTGTTCAACGAAAAAGTCATGTGCGCGCTCGGACGCGATCTGAACAGCACCGGGCGCTTGAACCCCGAGGGTGTGGTGCTGGCGCGCGACAATATCGAGCGTTTTGTCATGCTGTCGCGTCAATTGGGCGTCGAGCGGCTCGATATCCTGGCGACCTCGGCGGTGCGCGATGCGGCCGATGGGCCGGTCTTCGTCCGGGAAATCGAACGGCGCTGCAACGTCACGGTCAATGTCATCGACGGGCTGCACGAAGCCCGGCTCTCGGCCTCCGGCGTCAAGGCTGGCATTGCCGGGGCCGACGGCATCACCGGCGATCTGGGCGGCGGCAGTGTCGAACTGGCAATGACCGGGCCCGAGCCGTCGGCGTTCGTCGCCAGCCTGCCGATCGGCCCGCTGCGGCTGATCGAAGCCTCGGGCGACGAAGCGCGGCCGCGGGCACTGGTCGATCAGGCGGTCGCCGGTCTGCCCTGGCTGGCCCGGGCGCAGGGCAAGCCATTCTATGCCGTGGGCGGCACTTGGCGAGCCTTGGCGCGGATACATATGGAGCAGACGGGCTATCCGCTGCATGTCATCCAGAATTACCAATTGGCGCGCCCCGTGGCCGACGAGTTCTTCGAATTCATCAGCCGCCAATCCCGCCGCTCGCTGGAAAAGATCATCGGCCTGTCGCGCAAGCGGGCGGAAACTGTACCGCTCGCGGCCTATGTGCTCTATCGCCTGACCCAGGCGATCCGGCCGTCAGAGATCGTGTTTAGCGCATTCGGCTTGCGCGAGGGGCATCTCTTCGAACTGCTGCCGCCCGACGAGCGCCGCCGTGATCCATTGCTGGCCGCGTGCGCCCAACTGGCCGATGCCGATCCGCGCTTCGCCCCGGGCGGCGAGGAATTGGTCGATTGGACCGACCCGCTCTTTCCCGCCGAGAATCCGGCGCAACGCCGGCTTCGGCGCGCGGCGGCTTTGCTGTCGGATATCGGCTGGGGTGAGCATCCAGATTATCGCGACGAACAGGTCTTCACCCGGTGTCTGCGCATGCCGGTGCCGGGCATTGACCATGCCGGGCGGGTCTTCATCGCCGTCGCCTTGCAGGCGCGCTATGGCGGCAGCGCCGATGCCCCGGTGATGGAGCAACCACGCCATCTGCTCGACGAGGCAGCGTTCGCGCGCGCCCGTGCCATCGGTCTCGCATTTCGTCTGGGCTATACGCTGACCGGCGGTGCTCCGACGCTGATCGGCAAGACCGCCGTGGCGCTCGACGCGACGACGCTCGTTCTCACCATCCCGGAGCATACCGCGATCTATACCGGCGAAGCGGTCCAGCGTCGGCTCGATGCGCTCGGCCGTTCGCTCGGGCGGCGCACACTGGTCCGGACCGATCGCCCGACCGTGCCGCCAGCCGCGAAGAAACGGGCGGGGCGCGGTGGGTAGAGCAAATTGAGGCTCAAGATCGATAGAATTAAGCACAAGTTTCAGGCATATAAAAAAACAATGTACCGTTGAAAATGCCTATCCCGTACAGACGGTTAATATAAGTCTGAAGCGGATTTAACTGAAGCTTAATCTATTTGATCGATGATTTGGTGTTATTGGACTCATGTTTCACTAGATCAGAGGCATCGAGCCAATCCAGGGTCTTATATTCTGGCACGATTCTTACCGGTGCATCGTGGATGTACTGGGTCCGGCGCTCGTGCAAGGACGCATATGCTCCCCCAAAACGGCGAACACGGACGTTCGCTTCGGCCCAATGCCAGCGACGAGGGCTGTTCCGATGCCTTGGTCCTGTCGGCCGATGGTTCGGAAACGGCCTTGCTTGAGGCCGGAGCCTTACAGCGGGCGATCTTCAACAGCGCCAATTTTTCCAGCATCGCCACCGATGCCAAGGGCGTCATCCAGATCTTCAATGTCGGCGCCGAGCATATGCTGGGTTTTGCCGCCGCCGAAGTGATGAACAAGATCACACCGGCCGATATCTCCGACCCCGAAGAGGTGATCGCCCGCGCCAAGGCGTTAAGCGCCGAATTGGGCACGCCGATCGCGCCGGGCTTCGAGGCGCTGGTCTTCAAGGCATCGCGCGGGATCGAGGACATCTATGAACTGACCTATATCCGCAAGGATGGTAGCCGCTTCCCGGCTGTCGTCTCGGTCACGGCGCTACGCGACGCGCACGAGACGATCATCGGCTATCTGCTGATCGGCACGGACAATACCATGCGTCGGCAGTTGGCGGTGGCGCTGGCCGAAAAGGAGGCCGAGCTGCGACGGCAGGCCCGCGAGTTGGAAACCCTGAACGACAAGCTCGCACAAGCCAATGCGGATTTGGAATTGGAGAACGCCGAACGGCGGCACGCCGAGATTGAGGTGCGGGCGCTGAACGAGGGGCTTGAGAGCCGTGTCGCCACGCGCACCGCCGAAATCGCCGCGGTCAATCGCGAGCTTGAGGCCTTTGCCTATTCGGTCTCGCATGATTTGCGCGCGCCGCTGCGCCATATGACCGGATTCAGCCAAGTCCTGCTCGAGGATTATGGCGGCGTGCTGGACGAGACGGCGAAGGATTTCCTGCACCGGATCAGTCGCGCCAGCGTCCATATGGGCCACTTGATCGACGGGTTGCTCGCCTTGTCGCATGTGTCGCGCGGCGACATCGAGCGCACGGAGGTCGATCTGTCCGCAATTGCTCACAGCATCGTGCAGCGGTTCCATCTGGCCGAACCGGATCGCAAGGTCCGGATCACCATCGCACCGCATCTGCATGCCCGCGCCGACGCGCGGCTGATGTTTCTGATGCTCCAGAACCTGCTCAGCAACGCCTGGAAATTCACCGGCAATACCCTGGACGCGGCAATCGCGTTCGACGAAGTGGAGCGGGACGGGCAGATGGTCCGTTTCGTTCGGGATAATGGTGCGGGCTTCGACATGGCCTATGTCGGCAAGCTGTTTTCGCCCTTCCAGCGCCTGCACACCGCGGCGGAGTTCGAAGGCACCGGCATCGGCCTTGCCACAGTCTCGCGCATCGTCAATCGCCACGGGGGCAAGATCTCGATCGAGTCCGCTATCGGCGCGGGGACCACGGTATTTTTCGCAGTGTGAACGAATACGGAGCCGCCCATGACAGGCAGAACGATTCTCCTGATCGAAGATAGTCCGGATGACGAAGCCTTGATCCTCAGGGCGCTGAAGAAGGCGAGCGTGCAGAATCGGATTGACGTCGTCCGCGACGGTGCCGAAGCCTTGGAATATGTTTTTGGTCGTGGTCGCTATGCTGGCCGCGCTGTCGCCCATCCGACCATTACGATCCTCGATCTCAAGCTGCCAAAGGTCGACGGGCTCGAAGTCCTGCGACAAATCCGCGAAGACTCGCGAACAAAGCACAACCCGGTGGTCATACTGACCTCTTCGGACGAGCATGAGGATTTGCTCAGAAGCTATGGGCTCGGCGCCAACAGCTATGTGCGAAAGCCGATCGAGTTCGGGCAATTTTCCAAGACCGTCGCCGATCTCGGGCTCTATTGGCTGCTGTTGAACCGGGTTGCGCCCGATGCACAATGAGCGGGAGCGCCGTCCGGAACAATCTGCGGCGGTGACACCGCCGCTCCGGGTGCTTCTGGTCGAAGACTCGCCCGACGACGCCGATCTGATGGTGCGCGCGCTCAGAAACGCCGGCATCGCGTTGGTCGCGGAACGGGTTGACACTGAATCGGCGTTACGGGCGGCCTTCGAGCGACAATCCTGGGATCTCATCCTCTGCGACTATAATTTGCCGGGGTTCGGCGCCGTCCCGGCGCTGGCCCTGACGCGCCGATTTGCCAGTGCCACACCGATTTTGATTGTCTCCGGCTCAATCGGCGAGGAGATGGCGGTCGAATTGGTGCGCCAGGGGGCGGCCGACGTCCTGCGCAAGGAAAATGTCGGCGCGCGTCTGGCGCTGGCCGTGCTGCGCGAACTGGCCGCCGCCGAAGTCCGCCGGCGCGAGACCCGATTGCATGCCGAATTGCTGGAACAATCCGTTGAATTGCATCGCGAAATTCTCGAGCGTCGTGCCTTGGAGACCTCTCTGCGCAAGAGCGAGGAAGGATTCCGCGAACTGTTCGAGAGCAACCCGGCACCTATGTGGGTATGGGATGTCGCCGACCGAAAAATCCTCGAGGTCAATGACGCCGCGATCTGCTCCTATGGTTACAGCCGTGACGAATTTCTGAAAATGCTGATCTCCGATATCGTCTTCCCGGAAGATCTTCAAGCGCAAATAATCTCGCGACTAGGCGAGAAATACATCCATGTTGAAGGAATTCGGCATCGCCTGGCCAATGGCACGGTCATCGAGACCGAGACCTATAGTCACCAATTCGAGTATCATTCGCGGCCGGCAAGACAGAGCCTATGTCTCGACATCAGCGCGCGGCGGCTGATTGAAGGCGAGTTGCGTCAGTCGCAGAAGATGGAGGCGGTCGGCCAGCTGACCGGCGGCCTGGCACATGATTTCAACAATCTGATCGGCATCATTATCGGCAACCTGGATATTCTGATGGAGCGGCTTGCGCCCACCTCGCGCGACGAGATGGAGTTGGTCAGTGCCGCGATCGATGCTGCCCTGCGGGGGGCGGAACTGACCAAACAGTTGCTCGCCTTCTCACGGCAGCAGGCACTGTCGCCGAAAATCGTCGATCTGGCCGAGGTCTTACAGCAAACATCGCAGCTGCTGCGCCGCACTATCGGCGAGGCCATCACGATCGATGTGCGGGTGGCCGATGATATCTGGCCGGTCCTGGTCGATCGCGCGCAGCTCGAATCCGCGATCCTGAACCTCGCGATCAACGCCCGCGACGCCATGCGCGACGGCGGGTACCTCACCATCGAAGCGAGCAATGTGGCATCGGATGGCGGTGCGGGCGATCTCGGCCCGATGCGGACGCCCGAGGCCCATGTCGTCATATCCGTTGCCGACACCGGAACGGGGATGGCGCCGGAAATCCTCCAGCAGGTGTTCGATCCGTTCTTTACTACAAAGGGCGCTGCCGGGACCGGGCTGGGCCTCAGCATGGTGTATGGCTTCGTCAAGCAGTCGGGTGGCCATACCAGTATCACCAGCGAGCCAGGCCTCGGTACGATGGTGCGGATCCATCTCCCCCGCGCTGAAGCGGCCCAGATCTTGGCCCAGGAGCCGCCGACCGCCACGGCCGCGGCCGGCCGCAATGAGATTGTGCTCGTCGTCGAGGACAATGATGGGATGCGGGACGTGATCGTGCGGCAGTTGCAATCACTGGGCTATCGGACGGTCCAGGCTCGCGACGGGCTCGCCGCGCTCACCTGTCTTCGGGGAAGGGCCGCGGTCGATCTGTTGCTCTCCGACATCGTCATGCCAGGCGGTATGGATGGCTGGGTCCTGGCCGAAGCGGCAAGGCACCTGCGTCCGGGGATCAAGATCTTGCTGACGTCGGGGTTCAATGGTGGCACCGCTCCTCCCATGACGCCGGAGCGAGTGGCAATCGATCTCTTAGACAAACCCTATCGCAAGGGTGAGTTGGCGCGTCGTGTCCGGGGTGCTCTCGACGACGCGGCGCTCCCTGCTCGCGGCATCGATTCATCCCGCTATCCGGCGATGATGAGGGGCGAGTAGTCGCGGCCCGCGACAACACGCACGCCAAGGCCGACCGGTACTTAAATCCGACGACGCGCGCGTGAAATTGAAAAGATTGTACCCCGCATTATGAACGACGCAGCGAATCGCCTTTATGGCACGGTGGTCGTCGATCCAGCTCGAGTCGGCCGTGATGCCGGCCTCATCGCCGACAAGGTGATATCGAGAAGCGGGAAAGGGCAGCAATGCCCTTTCCCTTGCCGCATTTTGGGCGAACGCCGAAATTTATTCTCCGTGCGCGTGTCCGAAGGCAATACCCTTCTCAACCTCATCGAGCGCGTCCGCGACCAGTTTCCGTGCCGCATTCGCATGGCCGCCTTTGTCCTGCGTGACACGACTCAGATGAGCCTGAGCGCCTTGCAGTTCTTTGAGCGCACCCTCCATGTCAGGCTGGGCGGCAAGTGCAATGCCTGCGCCGAGGCCCATTGCGGCAGCAATGATGGCGACCGCGAGCATCTTGTTGGTGTTTTGGCTAAAAATGCGCATGAAAGCTTCCTTTGAAAATAGGCGTTAATGCCTCGTTTTAATATTTGATTGAGCTTGACCAACCGCGCTCCACTATAAGTCTCATTCCCGGCCCCTAACAAGTCTATTCCAGCCGAGAGACAAAATTCCACCATGCCTCGAGAGTTCCGGGAACACAATTGAGGAATTCTCCCGCTGGGGAGATAGCGCACCTTCGTCGGGTGTGGCATGATCATATTCGACGATACCGCTAAGGTTGATCGAGCGTCGGGGGCGGTACGGCTTCATAGCGCCGCCGCGCCGCGATGATCCAATCATCGACGTCAAGCCAGTCTCGTTCGGCTCATTGGGAAGTTTGGATGACGCCCGCCATTATCCTTCATGTCGGCGCAGGTGGTATTGGCATCGTCGCCGGGACGATTGCCGTGTTGGCCCGCAAAGGGGGACGCGTCCACCGCGCGTTCGGAATTGTCTTTGTCATTGCTATGATGACGATGTCCGCGCTCGGGGCATATTTGGCGGTTTTCGGCCCGCAGCCAGGCGCCGGGGCAGCACCGCCAAAAGCCTCCGTGACCATTGGAATCTTGACGCTTTACCTCGTGATCACAGCCTGGGCGACCGTCAAGCAAAGGCAAAGGAGCGTCAGGCTAATCCACAAGCTGGCGTTTTCCGTCGCCCTCGGCGTGGCGGCAATCCTCTTGATTTTCGGCGCGCAGGCCGCAAGCGATCCGTCCGCGTCGCCCGGTGACTACGTGCCTTACTTTGTCTTCGCTTCTTTCGCGCTGTTCGCGGCTGCCTGCGATCTCAAGGTTATTCTGCGCGGCGGCATTTCCGGGGCTCAACGTATCGGCCGGCATCTTTGGAGAATGTGCTTCGCGTTCTTCTTCGCCACCGCATTTTTCTTCCTGGGGCAGCAGAAAATCATGCCGATATTTATCCAGGGCTCACCGATTCTTATCGCGATAGCCATCGCACCGTTGGTCTTGATGATCTTCTGGATCGTCCGTATTCGGAGGCGTTCCGGCAATTCAAGGCCGACCAGATAGCTGCCTCAGCCCAAACCGAACGGACTTCATGTCACCGACCCGGCGTCAATGCCGCGATTTCCCCCTCGGTGAAATCATACCTCGTCGAGCAGAATTCGCACGTCACCTCGACCGCGCCATCGACGATCAGATGGGCCAGGTCGTCGGCCGGCAGGGTGCTGAGCACGCCTTCGATCCGCGCGCGCGAACACCGGCAGCGCGCATCCAGCTTCTGCGCCGGATAGACGCGCACGCCCTCTTCATGGAACAGTCTGAACAACAGCGCGTCGGGGTCAAGCGCCGGATCGGTCAGTTCGTCGTCGCGGCAGGTGCCGAGCAACAGCAGCGCGCGCCGCCAGCCATCATCGTTGGCTTCGATCGCTTGCTCGCTCTCATCGGCCTCACCACCCTCGTCGGGCAGCCGCTGGATCATCACCGCGCCGGCCCGCCAGCCGGCCGGCGAATGACGCGCGGCGACGCGGATACCGGCCTCGATCTGCTCGGATTGCCGGAAATAATGATGCGCGCAATCGGCCAGCGTGGCGCCATCGAGTTCGACGATGCCTTGATAGCGTTCGGTATGCTCGCCCTGATCGACGGTGAAGGCGAGATAGCCGGCGCCGAGCAGGCGCGGCACGGAATTGCCGGGTGCTGCGATGCGGGCCAGCGCCTCCTCGTCGAACTGGGCGTAGCCGCGCACCGCGCCGTCCGAGGTGACATCGGCGACCATTAGCCGAATCGGTCCGTCACCCTTGGTTTGGAGGGTAAAAATTCCCTCATATTTGAGCGCACCGGCCAGGAGGGCGGCCAAGGCCAGTGCCTCGCCCAGCATGGCCGCGACAGGTGCCGGATAGCCATGCCGGCTGACCACGCGGTCGAATACCGGGCCGAGCCGGACATGGCGACCGCGCAAGGCGAAGGGGTCGATCTGGAACGGTCGAATCAGATCATCCATCGGCATCGCCCCGCTTGATAAGTCATGGCCTTGTATGGTGGCAAAATCAGCCGAGACACCAGGCCAAGATCGCCTTCTGGGCGTGGAGGCGATTTTCCGCCTCGTCCCAGACGACGCTTTGCGGTCCGTCGATCACCGCCGCCTCGACCTCTTCGCCGCGCTTGGCCGGCAGGCAATGCATGAAAACCGCGCCGGGCGCCGCGCGTGCCATCAATTTTTCATCGACCCGATAGGGTGCGAGCAGATTGTGCCGATTGACGCTGGCCTCGACGCCCATCGATACCCAGGTATCGGTTACGACGCATTCCGCGCCGGCCACGGCCGTCTCGGGATCGGTCGTGAAGGTGACTTTGCCGGCGCTTCGGGCATTCGCCCATTCGATCAGACGGGCGGGCGGCTGCATCGTCGGTGGGGTCGCGACCCGCAATTCGAAGCCGAATTGCACCGCGGCGTGAATCCAGGAGGCAACGACATTGTTGCCGTCACCGCTCCAGGCCACGACACGTTCGGCCAGTGCGCCCTTGTGTTCCTCCAGCGTCAGCAGATCGGCCATGATCTGGCACGGATGGCTGAGATCGGTCAGGCCGTTGATCACCGGTACCATGGCGTATTTGGCCATCTGATCGAGCTTCGCCGCCTCGGTCGTCCGCAACATGATGGCATCGACATAGCGCGACAGCACGCGAGCGGTATCGGCGATCGGCTCGCCGCGGCCGAGCTGGCTGTCCTGGGCGGACAGAATCACGACCTCGCCGCCGAGTTGCTTCATGGCGAGTTCGAAGCTGACGCGGGTGCGCGTCGAGGGTTTTTCGAATACCATGGCCAGCGTCTTGCCTGCGAGCGGGCGCGGCCGGGCCGAGGCCTCTTGCGGCTGTTTATAGGCGTGGCCGAGATCGAGAATCCGTCTCAGCTCACCGGCACTGATCTGGTCGAGATCGAGAAAATGCTTGGGGTTGGTCATGCGTCAGCTCGTCCAGCTCAGGCAGGCCGCATCGATCGCGGCGCAGGCTTGGGTAATTTCGTCGGGTCCGATGATCAGCGGCGGCACCAGGCGGACGACATTCTCGCCGGCCCCGACAGCTAGCAGCTTGTGCTGCCGCAGCCGATCGACCATCTCGGTATTCGGGACGACGCATTGCAAGCCGAGGATCAGCCCGGCGCCGCGCACGCCGCTCAACACAGTGGGATGGCGCACCGCCACCGCTTCGAGCCCGGCGCGCAGCGCCTTGGCCTGGGCATTGACATTGTCGAGAAAGCCCGGCGCCAGCATGATGTCGAGCACGGCATTGCCGATCGACATCGCCAGCACATTGCCGCCGAAGGTCGAGCCATGGGCGCCTGGCCCCATCACCGCGCCGAGCTTCTCGGTCGCGAGCACGGCGCCGACCGGAAAGCCGCCGCCCAGCCCCTTGGCGGTCATCATGACATCGGGCGTGACGCCGGCCCATTCATGCGCCCAGAGCTTGCCGGTGCGGCCCATGCCGCATTGCACCTCGTCGAAGATCAGCACCAGGCCGAATTCGTCGGCGGCGGCGCGCAGGCCGCGCAGATAGGCGGCACTGGCCGGCCGGATACCGCCTTCGCCCTGGACCGGCTCGACGATAATGCCGGCAGTTTCCGGCCCGATCTTGTCGCGTAGCTCATTCAGATTCTCGAACGCGACATGATCGAACCCCTCGACCATCGGGTCATAGCCCTTGAGATATTTTTCGTTGCCCGCCGCGGCCAGCGTGGCGAGTGTCCGGCCATGGAACGCACCACGGCAGCCGATGATCCGATAGCGTTCTGGATGGCCGGTTTCATATTGGTATTTGCGCGTGATCTTGATCGCCAGCTCACCCGCTTCGGCCCCTGAATTGCCGAAGAAGACGGTATCGGCAAACGAGTTCGCGACCAGCCGCTCGGCCAGTCGGGTCTGCTCGGGAACCTCAAACAAATTTGAGGTATGCCAGAGCTTGCGGCCTTGGGTAATCAGTGTTTCGACCAGATGCGGATGGCTGTGGCCGAGCGCGGTGACGGCGATACCGCTGGCGAAATCGAGATATTTCTCGCCGGACGTGGAAAAGAGATAAGCACCTTCACCATGGTCGAAGGCGAGATCGGCCCGAGCATAAGTGGGCATCAGCGGCGAAATCATCGGCGGAACTCCCTGACGAGGGTCGTCGGAACAGGCAACATGATGGAAAGACCGACGGCGGTCATACCGTCACTATCGTCGTCGCAGCCGGCCTGGTCGCGCACGGTACCTATTGTCCCACCCCTTAAAGCAACAACCCATTCATCAGGCTCCACCAACTTGCCTGCCGACCTTGGCCTCAGGAAAGCGCGCAAGTATCTTGATTGTATTCGGCTCTGTCAATCGCCGGATCATTATCAAGCCCCGCATAATTCGCGCGTCTCATTTGACCGGCCAATCGACACCGCGATCTTATGCACGAATTTTATAGCCAATCGCGAACAGTCGCCAGCACAACAACAGAAGAACGGCATTAAGACCGACCAGCACCGTGACGCCTAACCACAGCGGGGCGTCCGCGTGATTGATGAACCCGTACCGGAACCCATCGATCATGTAGAAGAACGGATCGAAATGCGCCAGCATTCGCCAGGTCTCGGGCAGGCGATCGACCGAATAGAATGTGCCCGACAAAAACGACAGCGGCACGACGACGAAGTTCGTCACGGCCGCGATATGATCGAATTTCTCCGACCACAACCCGCCGAGCACGCCGACGAGCGACAGCGTCAACGATGCGGTGACGCCGAAGAACAGGATCGCAGCCCAATGCTGGATCGACAGGCCGACGAACAAGGCCATGACCGGCACCAGCACCATACCGACCAGCACACCGCGCGTCGCCCCGCCGAGGGCGATCGCCAAGGTCAGCTCGGCGGCGGACAGCGGCGGCATCAGGATATCGACGATGTTGCCCTGGACCTTACCGATGACGATCGAGGACGAGGTATTGGCGAAGGCATTCTGGGTCATCGCCATCATGATCAGGCCGGGCGCCAGAAACTCGCCATAGGGCACGCCCGCGACGCTGCGTGCCGCCCCGCCCAGCGCCACCAAAAAGACCGTCAGGTAAAGCAGGGTCGTCGCCATCGGCGCCAGCAGGGTCTGGGTATAAACCTTGATGAAGCGCCGGACTTCCTTGAGATAGAGCGTCCAGAAGCCCAGCCAATTGACCGGACTTAGTCGCCGCTCGCGATAGATCGTCGTCGCCACGCTTGCCTCACCTTGCCCATCGGATCTCTGCGACCCTAGCCCCCACCGCGGCAAGCGACAAACGCGACAGCCTCGCGACTGGGCTGCATTCCGCGCGGGACCAAGCAATGTCAACGCGATGGTCGATGCATCATTCGAGAAGGAAGCTCTGCATCGATAAGGCTTCCCAGCCGCAACACATCGTGCTAGATCCGCGCCACTGGTGATCCAGCGACACCGTGGTTTCGCTTGGGGGATCGTCTAATGGTAGGACAGCGGATTCTGACTCCGCTAATCGAGGTTCGAGCCCTCGTCCCCCAGCCAAGGTTTTGCAATAGATTTCAGATCGTTATGCCATCCGATCCATAAGCCCACATTAGGATGACGGAACGGCTTGGCATCACCGGGGTATCACGCGGCGCAAAGTCGCGGCCGGCGACCGCGCGTGGCGCGTCGGACAGCTCGGTCCGCGCCACGCGCTCGGGAATTACGGTGGGGGAATTACGGTGCCACTGTACTAAACTCGATACCGTTTCGCTCAAACCGCACCACCCGCCGCGTCCCGGTCGCCGCCAGCTGGTCTAATGTCCTGATGCCCGGCACCGTCTATGACAGCATTCGGCGGCGGGGCGGCGTCAGCAACATTGCGCCAACCGGCCGGTCGATCGGTTCTCAGTTCGTGGATCTGGCCTGATCCATCGCAGCTCTTTCCGCCGCTGTTTCCTGGGCATGCAGGGTGCTGAGTTGTTGATGTAAATCGGCGGCGCGGGCGAGTTGTTCGGGGGTCAGAAGGGCGCGGATCTCGATCGTCATATTCAGGCGTAGCATATCGAGCTGGTCTTTCAAGGCCGATTCCTGTTGCTGAAGCGGGACAAGTCCCGCGACAGTCACCGCGCCGGCCCCGCCCATTTGCTCGGCGATCTGCTGGCGGACCGCATGACGCCGTTGCTGTATCGCCTCAAGCGCTGCCGCATTGCCCGCCCTGATATTATCCATCCGCGAATACTGATCTTCCGTCAGGTTTAGGCCGCGTGTATAGCCGAGATTATCCCCGAATAGATCGCTCGGAAGGTACACACTTGTCGTGTATCGCGGCAAGCTTAGCACCCCATTGAACCGTGCATTCAGGGCAACGGTATGCTGATTCAGATCGTAGGCTTCGGCAATTTGCGCCGGGGTTGTGACCAAGCGAAGGTCGATCTGCCGCGTCAGATCCAGCATATCCGCCTGCGCGCGAAGCGGAAAAGCCTGCTCGGCAAGTGCGTCGAGCTGTGCCGTATCGACCGGACCATTGCCGGCGAGCTGATCGGAAATCTGGCCGCAAATTGCGCGAAGCGGCTCAGTGATCGAAGCCATCTCTGCCATATGCGCGCCAAACACTTCCATCATCTGATGCAGCTGTCCCGGCTGCGGATTGTTGCGAATGCTCTTGGCCAGACCGATATCGGCGGCGTGACTCAGTTCGCCGAAACCAGCCATCGCCTGATGCTGACCCATGGCACACAACGAGATAACCGTCGCGCAGAGAGCGGCCGAGAGAGTCTTCTTGCTGATCATAGTGCACCGTGCGAAATATCCACATGCCAGGCGAGCATAGCCGCGCACCACACGTCTTTCAACGCTATTCCACCATCCTGGGGACCAGTCGAAGGAATTACAGCGCCGCTGCACGGGTTTTCCCGCGAGCGCTCGGTCAACCCGCCCGGCGCTGACCGCGCCTGCGGGTTTCGATCATTTCGGCCACGATGGAAAAGGCGATCTCGTCCGGCGTGATGGCGCCCAGATCGAGCCCGGCTGGGGCGCGGAGCGTGGCCAGGCGTTCGGCGGCGGTACCGGTTTCGGCCAGCCGGGCCTTCAGCACCGCGGCCTTCTTGCGCGAGCCGACGAAGGCGACATAGCGGGCGTCGATGGCAAGTGCTGCGGTGAGCGCGGCGGTATCGCCCGATCCTTGGGTTGCGACCACGATGTAATCGGCGGCCGCGTCACCATCGGGCAGGGCAAAGCCGTCGATCGGCCGCACGGCACCGGGAAATTTGCCGTGCTCCGCCTTGGGCGCGGCAATACCAACCGCGAAGCCCATGCGTGCCGCCAGTTCGGCCAGCGCCACCGCGACCGGCGAGGCGCCGCAGATCAACAGACTTGGTTTGGGCAGGAACGGTTCGACGAAAATATCCATGGTGCCCTGGCTCGGGCACATATTCCTCACGAACTCGATTCCGCCCGATGCATCGCCTGGCTTCAGACCTTGCTCGCTCAGCAGATCTTCCGGCTGGACGCTGATC
>JBAVTK010000043.1:0-3733 GCA_049696095.1 Aliidongia sp.
CCCTCGATGCGGCGCGCAAGCAACTCGTCGTGCTGCGCACTCAGAAGGACAAGGCGGCCGCCACCGTCGCCGCGGCGCGCGCGCGGCTGGCCCAGGCGGAACTCGATCTCGGTCATAGCGCCATCACCACACCGATCGACGGCGTGGTCGGCGACAAGACCGCTCAGATCGGCGAATTCGTTCAGCCCGGCACGCGGCTCATGACCATCGTGCCGGTTCGGAATCTCTACCTGATCGGCAATTTCAAGGAGACACAGCTGAACCGGATCGTGCCGGGCGAGCGTGTCTCGATCACCGTCGATACTTTTCCCGACGTTGAGATCGCCGGTACGGTCGCCAGCATCGCACCCGGCAGCGGCAGCCAGTTCAGCCTGCTGCCCCCCGAGAATGCGACCGGAAACTTCACCAAGATCGTGCAGCGCGTGCCGGTCAAGATCGTGCTCGATCCTGATAATGCCCTGGCCGGACGGCTTCGTCCCGGCCTCTCGGTCACGGCGGCGGTCGATACCCGCACCGCGCCGCCATCGAAGAAGCCCTGAGCCATGGCCGCCGGCTCGCCTCGCGGCGCCAGCTTGCGCGATTGGGTCGCTCTGTTCGGGGCGGTTCTGGGCGCCTTCATGGCGATTTTGGACATTCAGATCACCAATTCCTCGCTGAAGGACATTCAAGGATCGCTCGCCGCCTCGCTCGACGAAGGCAGTTGGATTTCGACCGGCTATCTGATCGCCGAGATCATCGTCATCCCGCTGACCGGCTGGCTCGCCCAGGTTTTCTCGCTGCGTCGCTATCTTGCCGTCAGCGCCGGCTTGTTTGTGGTGTTCTCGATCCTGTGCGGCCTGTCGACCACGCTCACCGAGATGATCCTTTTCCGGGTCGGCCAGGGTCTAAGCGGCGGCGCCTTGATTCCGGCCGCCTTTACCATTGTCTCGATCAAACTGCCGCCGCACCAGCGGCCGATCGGGCTGGTCCTGTTCACCGTCACGGCAACCTTCGCCCCGGCCTTCGGCCCGACCATCGGCGGCTGGCTGACCGACACCTATTCCTGGCACGCGATTTTCTACATCAACATCATTCCCGGCCTCGCAATGATCGCGATGCTTCTCTATGGGCTGGAGCGGCAGCAGGCGCAGCTCGGCCGGTTGATCACGGGCGACTGGTTCGGCATCATCACCATGGCGGTCGGGCTGGGCGCGCTGGAGATCGTGCTTGAGGAGGGCGCCCGCAAGGATTGGTTCGGCTCGCCGCTGATTACCGATTGCGCAATCGTGGCCGGCATCGGCCTGGCGCTGGCGATCGCGACGGAACTGGTGCGCAAGGAGCCGTTCATCGATCTGCGGCTGCTGGCGCAACCGGCGAGGCTGGCTTGCTATTTGTGCGGTCTCGCTCTCGGTGTCGGGCTTTATGGCTCGATCTATCTGCTGCCGGTCTATCTCGGCCAGATCCAAGGCTACAACGCGCTACAGATCGGCCAGGTGCTGTTGTGGATGGGTGTGCCGCAGTTTTTCGTCCTGCCGTTCGTGCCGATGCTGATGCAGCGGATCGATCACCGGCTGCTGGTCGGAGTCGGTTTCATCCTGTTCGCGACCAGCAGCTTCATGAATGCCTATATGAGCGCCGACACCAGCGGCGAGCAGCTCCGTTGGTCCATGCTGGTCCGCGCCTTCGGCCAGCCC
The DNA here is from genome assembly GCA_049696095.1 of Aliidongia sp. Lineage (GTDB taxonomy): Bacteria > Pseudomonadota > Alphaproteobacteria > ATCC43930 > CGMCC-115725 > JAXDMU01. The sequence continues at coordinate 1,674 of JBAVTK010000043.1, forward strand.
CTGCTCTTCCCGCCGCTGAGCGCGGCCGCCGCAGCCGGGCTGGCGCCGGCCAAGATTCCGAACTCGTCCAGCCTGTTCAACATGATGCGCAATCTCGGCGGATCGGTCGGCATCGCCGTCCTCGCCACCTTTACCATCACGCGCGAGCATTTCCATTTCTCGACGATCGCCGAGCGGATCACCCAGAACGGCACACTCTTGCAGGAGCGCCTGGCCGGCATGGCAGGGCAATTCGCCGCCAATGGCCATGGCGGTGACGGGGCGCCAATGCAGGCGGTCGCCTCCCTCGCCGAGCAGGTTCGCCGGCAATCCTTTGTGATGGCCTATTGCGACTGCTTCTTCGTCATCGGCGTGGTTCTGCTACTGAGCCTGATCCCGGTGATGTTCCTGGCAAAACCTGAGCCGGCCTCGTTCGGCGGCCATTGAGCGCTCTCGCCCGGCAGATGTTAAGATCACAGTAACACGCTGGGCCGATAGTCGAGCGTTACCGGGCAGTCCTGCAACGCCGCTGACATTCGGCAATGTTTCGATGATCGAACGTTTTTCTTGACTGTGTTGATGCGACATGCTCGGCTCTGTCTCAGGCCGGTGGGCGAGAATCCTCCGGGAAGGTCAGGTTAAAGCGGGCACGATGAGATCTGACGAGCCGCCTTTCGACCCTTCGACACCCAATCGAAGCACGCATTTCATTTTCGAACATGCTGTGTTTCGCGCGCCGCAGACCCGCTTCACGCTGGCCAGCGATGGGACGCCGGCGATGATGTTGCGTCTGGCGGATCTCGACGCCGTGGTACCGATCCGCTCGCTCAGCAGCGAATTCGCCCTCGACGAGAATGGCGATGCCGAGCTGCTGGAATTGGTCATTGCCGGCCTGAAGCATGTGCGGACCATTCGGCCGGGCGATTCGATCCCGCGCGAAATCCTGGACGGCACCGCCTCCTGGTCGGTCGAGGACCGGCATCTGGAGATTGCCAAGGGCCGGATCACGCTTCAGATATCGTCCTGGCTGAGCGGGCAGGAACAGGTCATTTCCGATCACCTGTCACTGCTGCAGATGGCCAACGATCCGGCCATCAAGGCGCGGGTCAACGAGGCATTCGCCGATATCGCGGTCAAACTGGGCCTGCCACGCGAACACAAGCAGGACGTCGTCGATCGGGTCGATCTCGTGGTTCGCGAATTGTCCTATATCGAGGCTTTGCGCGACCGCTACCGCTCGACCTTGCTGGTCATTCACGACAAGATTCTACTGTTCATGAAGCTCTATCGGCGTGACCGTTCGATCGAAGGGGAGCTGGGCCGAATCGAGAATTTGATGCGCCGACCGATCGGTGAAATCGGTGGCATCCTCGAACAGGTCGATGCGCAGTCTGGCGAAATCATCAGTTTGCTGCGCAATCTCGATCGTCAGATCGCGTTCATTCGCGAAAGCCGTGACGAACTGCATACCCGCCTGATGCTGTGGGACGATCTCATTCCCAAATGGCTCGGCATGACCGTCGAACGATCGACGGAAAACGAACATGCGATGAAGGATCTGTACCGTTTCCTCGCCCGTAATTTCAATATCGAAAAGCCTTGGCAGCTTGCCGGGGCCGCTTTCGATCGCAAGCAATAGCACGATGGCGCCGTCGGCGAACCGCCGCGACATTGCTCACCCTTGCCGCGGAAAGAGTCCGATGCTAACCCTCGCCTCACCATGACACTCACCGTCGCCCTGCCGCTCGATCATGCCGCACCTGAAGCTATTGTCGGCGCACCGCCCGATTTCGCCATCGAACTGATCGGCCTGTCCAAGACCTATCCGGGTCAGGGCAAGGGGGCCGCAGTGACCGCGCTCGATCGGGTCGATCTGGCCATTCCGCGCGGCTCGATGTTCGGGCTGCTCGGCCCGAACGGCGCCGGCAAATCGACGACAATCAACATCCTGGCCGGGCTGGTCACCAAAAGCGCTGGCACCGCGCGGATCTGGCGCCACGACATCGATATCGAACCGCGCGCCTCGCGCGCTGCCATCGGCATCGTACCGCAGGAACTGAATATCGATCCGTTCTTTACCC
>JBAVTK010000044.1:0-8037 GCA_049696095.1 Aliidongia sp.
CCGCTGGCCAGCGGCACCATGCCGAGCGCCAAGGCAGCGGCCGACCCACCGGACGAGCCCGAGGCGGTCAGAACTGGATCGAACGGATTACCGGTGGCGCCATAGACCCGGTTGCGGGTATTGCCGCCGGCACCGAATTCCGGCGTGTTGGTCTTGCCGAGAATGACGGCACCGGCCGCCCGCATCCGGGCCACGACCGCTTCGTCCCGCACCGGCACATGATGCTCGAACAGCAGCGAGCCGAACGTCGTGCGCAAGCCCGCCGTCTCCGACAGATCCTTGACCCCGAGCGGCAGGCCATGCAGCGGCCCGAGTTCGTCGCCGCGCAACACCGCACGCTCGGCCGCGCGCGCCGCTTGTTCGGCACCGGCGAGGTCGAGCGCCACCATGGCGTTGATCGCTGGATTGACCGCGTCGATCCGCGCCCGGCAAGCGGCCAGCAGTTCGACCGGAGAAATCTCCTTGCGCCCGATCAGCCGGCGCAATTCGACGGCATTCTTGTCGCAGAGCGCGTCCATGGCTTTCCCCCTTTGCTGAGATCGCCAAACTCACCGAGGTCGATCAATCCCGCAAGAGGGAATTTCTACCGGCTTCACTGAGCGACCGAACAATGTTCGATTCCAGCAGCCCCCCCGTTCTCGCCTCGGCCCACGGGTGTGCAGTGTTCAGGATCGTACCCGACCAGAAGCACGCTCAGCGGGACATGGTTCCGTCTGTCCTGTGCCGCTCGGGCGATCACGACGAGGCCTTCGGTTCGATCGGATCCGAGGGTCTGTCAATATTCTTGCCCGGAATGAATCCTAGTCTGGCGCTGCGACTACCGGCTCCGACGGAGCGACGGCATTCTTTCGTCATCAACCACCGCCAATCAGGAGACGGAAGATGTCGCTGCAAGCCAAACTGGATGCCTTCAAGGCCGATTTCGAAGCGGGCAAGCCGCCCTACAACGTGCCGCCCTCGGTGATCGAAACGATGCACCGCGCTACCGCCGAGCTGATCGCCTCGGGCGCGGCACAGCGCGCGCTCACGGTCGGGGACAAGGCGCCCGGCTTCGCCCTGAAGGACCCGGAGGGCAACGAGGTCTCCTCGGTCGCCCTGCTCGCGCAAGGCCCGCTGATCGTCAGCTTCTATCGCGGCGTCTGGTGCCCCTATTGCAACATGGATCTACAGGCGCTCCAGGCGGCGCTGCCGGAATTCGAGCGCCGCGGTGCGAAGCTGGTCGCGATCTCGCCGCAGACCGCGCCGAACAGCCGCAAATCGGTCCTGCAGAACGCCCTAGGCTTCCCGATCCTGTCGGATCCCGAGAACAGCGTCGCGGCCGCTTTCGGCCTGCGGTTCGCGCTGCCCGATTATTTGGTCGCGCTCTACAAGGCGCTGAAGAACGAGCTGCCGAGCTTTAACGGTGATCCGAGCTGGACCTTGCCGATGCCGGCCCGCTACGTGATCGCGCCGGACGGGACGATCCTCTATGCCGAGGTCAATCCCGACTACACGCGCCGCCCCGAGCCGGAGGAGATGCTGCCTGCGCTCGACCAGCGCGCCGCCGCGGCCTGAGCCGGCGGACGGCCGGTGCCGGAACTATCCCCCGCTTGCGGCGCCGGTCGGCTGGCGCATCACCTCCTCGATGAAGGCGATGAAGGTGCGCGCCTTGGTGGTCGCCGCCCGCCCGGCCGGGTAGACGGCCCACAGATCCATCGGCGGCAAATCCCAGTCCTGCAGCACCGCCTTGACTGTCCCGGCCGCCAATTCGGGCGCGAACATCCATTGCGAGGCGATGGCGATGCCGGCATCGGCCAACACGGCCGCGCGCACCCCCTCGGCCGCAGTGACGTGCAGCCTGCCCTTGACCGTGACCGGCAGCTCTGCTCCGTCGCGCTGAAAGGTCCAGACCGGGCCGCCACCCCGCTGGCTGTAGATCACCACCTCATGCGCGATGAGGTCGCCGGGCGAGATGGGCGCGCCGGCCCGCGCGAAATAGGCCGCGGTGCCGACCACGACATGCCGCGTCGTGGCGATGCGGCGCGCGGTCAGCGCAGTGTCGGCAAGCGGCCCCATGCGCAAGGCCACATCGATCCCCTCCTGCACCAAGTCGACATTCCGGTCGTCCAGCACGACCTCCATTTCCAGATCTGGGTGGCGCGCCAGGAATTCCGGCAGGCGCGGCATCAGATGGAGACGCGCGAAGGTCACCGCGGCGCAAAGCCTGAGCTTGCCGGTCAGGCCCTGCCCGGCGCCGCGCGCCGCCAGCTCCGCCTCGTCGGCCTCCTCGATCGAGCGGCGCGCCCGCTCATAGAAATTGAGCCCGGCCTCGGTCAGCGACAGGCCACGGGTCGAGCGGACCAGCAGCTTGACGGCGAGCCGGTCCTCGAGCTGCGCCACCGTCTTCGAGATCGACGACTGCCCGACATTGAGGCGCCGTGCCGCCGCCGAGAAAGACCCGGAATCGACGACCAGCACGAAGGCTTCCATCGCGGCAAGCCGGTCCATGTTCATGCCTCGCCGGAATGAATCATATTATCACGCCCTTACTGCCACGCATTCCGCGGAATAGCCATTCTCTGCTCCACCCGAGCGGAAATGAGTCACCTTCGACGTCACTGCAAACATTGGGGGCCGAGCACACCCTCAATGGCAGCCATCGCATCCGGCCGTTGCCCTGAGTCCACAGGTTTGGGCGATCACGGATCGAGCAGCGCCCCGGTCCGTGTTGGCAGATCGACCGCGCCGACGACCTTGCCGATCGCCTGTCCAGGCCGGACGAGGAGGCGGGTTCGCCGGGCCAGCAGCAATCCGTCGGTGATCGTCCGCACCGGCACGCGCGATGCGGTGGAGTCATCGGCGAGCGGATCGACAATCTCGGCGATCAGATCGCCCTTGGCGACGCGGGCGCCGAGCGGCTGTTTGTAGACCAGCACGCCGGCGACCGGTGCTCTCAGCCAATCGACTGCGGCGAGGCGGGTGCCCGCGCATTTTGGTGCCGGCAGCATCCCTGGATCGCCCGCGACCGCGCCGCGCCGCATCAAAAAGCGGAGTAGGGCGGTGGCATCGGCCGCGGCCAGCTCGTCGCTGACATCCGCGGAACCGCGCAGTTCGACCGTGGCGCCGAGCGTGGCGTCGGGGATCGGCTGCGCGTCGCCCATGAGTGCGCGCAGCTTCGCCCAGAAGTGACTGAAAATTTCGTCGAAGGAGGAGCCACCCGAATCGGCGGCGAGCATTGTCGCCATCGAGCCAAGCTCGGCCGAAAGGTCGCTGCCATCAGGCCAGCGCGCTTCGCCGACGTAAAGATGCATCAGCGAATCATCGTCACAATGCAAATCGAGCACGATATCGGCGTCCACCGCGTGCAGCATCAAAAGGCGGCGCAGCGCTGGAAGTTCACCTTGCGGCTCCATCTCCGACAAGAGCGCGCGGCAGGTCGCCCGGATCAGCGCGACATTGTTCTGCGGGTTGGGGCCGAGCTTGCCTTTCAGCCGCTCGGCCGCCGCTGGCGCCAGATCCAGAAAACCTCGATTGAAATTCTCACCGGTATTGAATTCATAGCGGCCGAGATGCGTGCCATCCAGCACCTGAGCCAACCCGATCGGGTTGGCCGCCGGGACGAGCACGATCTCACCGATGATACCACCTTCCTGATCGGCCGCATCCAACAGGCCGATCAGGTGCTGTGCCACCAGCATCGGCGGAATCTCGCCGGCATGCAGCGCCGCCTGAATGTAGATCTTGGGTGACGCTCCTGGATTACCCCAGCGATGCAGCTTCAAATGCCGGGTCGTACCCGGGCTTTGCTGGGGCAGGGGCAATGTCAGGATCGTTTTCATCGGCACAGTCCCGTCAAATGTTCAGCTTGAAACCGAAACCTTGTCTTGCGTCTTGGTCTCGAAGTCGCTGGACTCATGGCGTTCATGCAATTGTTGCGAGGGCTCACCAAAGACGCGGTTGACCATGCGACCGCGCCGAACCGCCGGGCGTTGGGCGATGGCGTCCGCCCAGCGCTGGACATGGGTATAATCCTGGACCTGAAGGAATTCGCCGGCCTCGTAGAGCAGGCCCTTCGCGAGGCCGCCATACCAGGGAAAAACCGCGATATCGGCGATCGTGTAGGCGTCACCGGCCAAAAACTCGCTCTCGGCCAGCCGTCGGTCGAGCACATCCAACTCACGCTTGACCTCCATCGCGAAGCGATCGATCGCATATTCGATCTTAGTCGGAGCATAGGCGTAGAAATGGCCGAACCCGCCGCCGAGATAGGGCGCGCTGCCCATCTGCCAGAACAGCCAGGACAGGCATTCGGCCCGGCGCGCAACATCGGTCGGCAGGAAGGCACCGAATTTCTCGGCGAGATGCATTAGGATCGCGCCTGACTCGAACACGCGAACCGGCGTCGGGCCGCTACGATCCAACAGCGCCGGGATCTTGGAGTTCGGATTGACGGCGACGAAGCCGCTGCCGAACTGATCGCCCTCGTTGATCCGGATCAGCCAAGCGTCATATTCGGCGCCGCTGTGGCCGAGCGCCAGCAGTTCCTCCAGCATCACCGTGACCTTGACGCCGTTCGGTGTGGCCAGCGAATAAAGCTGGAGCGGGTGGCGGCCGACCGGCAGTTCCTTGTCGTGCGTCGGCCCGGCGATCGGGCGATTGATGCTGGCGAAGCGACCGCCATTCTCTTTGTTCCAAGCCCAGACCTTGGGCGGCACATATGGATCTGTCATTCTCGCAACTCCTGTTTCTGATCGCATAATATTTATTATGGGAAATATCATCCGTACCCGGTCAATCGCCGAACGATACCTCCACGGTCACGTCTGCGCGCTGGTCCGCCAGGCCGGATGTCGTTCGCAGCGGCAATTCCTTGAGGAACCCGGCGACGAGCAAACTCAGCAGCGATATCGCCGCGCCGACCTGGAACATGTCATGGAACGCCAGCGTCATCGCACCCTGGACGACCGCTTCAAATCCGGACGGAATTATCTTCAGCGCGGCGGCACCAGCATGGAGCAACCTCGTGCCGGCATCCGGGCCCAACGCATCATGACCTGGTATCGCCGCGATCGCGGCGTTCAGCCGGGCCAGCAACACGGCGCCGAACAAGGCCACGCCAAACGAGCCGCCCATCGAACGGAAGAAGGAAACGGATGCCGTGCCGGTGCCGAGATCGCGGACATCGATCGCGTTTTGGATCACCACAATCATGACCGGCAGCACACAGCCAAGGCCGATCCCGGCCAGGAACAGATAGGCGGCGGTCACGACCAGCGGCGTTGTTGCCGTCACAGTCGAAACCAGCATCAGGCCGAGAAGATTGCCGATCAAGCCGACAATCGGAAAAATCTTGTAGCGACCGGTCACAGCCACCAGCCGGCCGCTGGTGACGGCACCGATCGTCGTCGCCCCGCTCAGCGGGATCAGCATCAGCCCGGAATTGCCCGCCGTGAGGCCGTAGGTCAGTTGCAGGAACAAAGGCATGAAGATCAAACTGCCGATCATCGTCACCGACACCAGCAAATTCAGCACATTGGCCACGACGAAGACCGGATTGCGAAACAGCCGCGGCGGCAGGATCGGTTCGCTGGCGTGACGCTCTTGAAGCACACACAGGCCAAACAGCAGCACGGCCGCGCCGGCCAGAGCTTCGATCAGCGATGAATCCCACGCCGCCTCGTTGCCGCCCATCGTTGTCACCAGCAACACGCAGCACACGCCGGCTACGATCAAGGCCGCGCCCGGATAATCGATCTTGTGTCGCAGTCTTTTGGCCACGAGTCGTCGCAGCGCGTATTGCGACACCGCGAGCGCCGCGATGCCGATCGGCAGATTGATCCAGAATACCCAGCGCCAGGTGAGGTAATCGGCGAACAATCCGCCCAGCACCGGGCCGATGACGCTGGCCGCGGCATAGACCCCGGCGAAATAGCCTTGATACCGGCCCCGTTCGCGCGGCGAGATCACGTCGGCGATGGTGGCGTGCGCCATCGCCAGCAGCCCGCCGCCACCCAGCCCCTGTAGCGCCCGAAACACGATCAACTGAGTCAGGCTCGCGGCGACGGCACACAGGATCGAGGCCGCCAGGAAAATCACAATGGCGATCTGGAGCATGAGCTTGCGGCCATAAAGGTCTGAAAGCTTTCCATAAATCGGCGTTGCGGCGGTCGAGATCAGCAGATAGGATGAGACGATCCAGCTCAAATGCTCGGTACCACGCAAATCGGCCGCGATATGCGGCAGCGCGGTTGCGACGATCGTCTGGTCGAGTGCCGCCAAAAACATGCCGAGCATAAGCCCGACGATGATGATGACCGTCTCGCGATGCGTGAAATTCGGGGACAGTTCGGACACGGGGCTAGCAATCTTCGGATGCGACAAGCGGGACCACTATAGAACGGTACGACGTGCCGCCTGAGTAACGATGAAATCCGATCCGTGGGTGCGGCTCCGCGCATGGCAGATTGTGGGTAGCGCCCTGCCCTATAGCTCCAATACCAAGCCGTCCTGTCCTGGTTCGACGCCCGGCGGCAGTTGCTTTGCCAGCATCGCGTAGTCGAGCGAAGCATCCATATGGGTCAGCACCGCGCGCCGCGGGCTTAGCCGGCCGATCCACTCGAGCGTGCGCGCCAGATGGCTGTGGGTCGGATGCGGGTCGAGACGGACGCAATCGACGATCCAGAGTGCGACGCCGTCAAGCACCGCGAAGGCCGCCTCGTCGAGGTTGACCACATCGGTCGAATAGCCAAAATCGCCGATGCGGAATCCTGTCGTCGTCGTGAAGCCATGATCCTGAACGAATGGCCGGATTGTGATGCCAGCCGCTTCAAACGGACCTTCGAAACGATGCGGTAGCAGAGTCGGTCGATAGAAGCTCCCAACCTTTTCCTCGATCGCATAGCCAAATCGACGCGCGATCTGATCGATCACCGCGTTTGTGCCCCAGGCCGGAATCGGGCGCCCCATCAGGTTGCTGATCGGGCGCAGATCGTCGATGCCATGAAGATGATCGGCATGGGCATGGGTATAGAGCACCGCGTCGATCGAATGGAGGCCGGTGGCGAGCAGTTGCTCACGCAGATCCGGCCCGGTATCGATCAGGATGGTGCGGGGCTGTCGTCCCTCGGGCGTTTCGGTTTCGACGAGCACCGAGGGGCGCCGGCGCCGATTACGCGGATCGGCCGGATCGCATTGGCCCCATTGACCGGCGGAATTCGGCACGCCTTGCGAGCCGCCGCAGCCCAGCAGCGTCACCCGCATAGGGCACGCCGCGCCTTCGGGAACAGGCGGTGGAAATTGTCGGTCGTCGTCCGGGCCAACTCGTCCGGGCTTACGCCCTTCAACCCGGCGATAAAGGCCGCGGTATGGGCGACGAAGGCCGGCTCGTTGCGCTTGCCGCGTTTGGGCACCGGCGCCAGAAACGGCGCATCGGTCTCGACCAGCATACGCTCCAGCGGTACCGCGCGGACGACCTCACGCAGCTCTTCGGCATTCTTGAAGGTGACGATCCCGGAGAATGAAATATAAAAGCCGAAATCAAGAGCTTGCAGTGCGAGATTCAGACCGGACGTAAAGCAATGCAACACCCCGGTCAGCCGCCCGCCCCCGCTTTCCTCGATCAGCAACGCGGCTGTGTCTTCGTCAGCCTCGCGGGTATGCACGACCAGCGGCAGTCCTGCCTCGCGCGCGGCGCGGGCGTGGGTCCGGAAGACCTCCGCCTGCCGGTCGCGCGGGCTGTAATCATAATGATAGTCGAGCCCGCATTCGCCGATGCCGATCACCTTTGGGTGGCTGGCCAGCAGTTCCAGGCGTGCCTGATCGACCTCCGGCTCGGCCGCGGCTTCGTGCGGATGGATGCCCAGCGTACACCAGATATCCGGATCGCTCTCGGCGATCGCCCGAATTGTGTCGAATTCGGTGATCTTGGTGCAGATGGTGACCATCGTGCCGACCCCGGCCGCGCGCGCGCGCGCGATGATCGCGTCGCGTTCGTCGGCGAAATCAGGATAATCTAGGTGGCAATGGCTGTCGACGAGACTCATGGGCGAGATCCAGCTT
>JBAVTK010000045.1:0-1500 GCA_049696095.1 Aliidongia sp.
TTGTTCGAATACAAAGAATTGGCTATCTATCGCCCTTTTTGCACTTGGTTGCCGAGCAAGCATGCCCTTAAATTTAAAGATAAAACTATTACCACTTATGGTGCAAAGGACGAAGGGTCAGTGCAACTCATTCAAGGGCGCTCGTTATCTCTTGCTTACTGTGATGAGATGACACTTTATCCTGAATCTTTCGTTCATATGCTTGATTCACGACTTCGTAAAGATCATAGCATGGCTTTTGCTGCCATGAATCCTTCTCACCCCAATCACGTTTGTAAGCAATGGATAGATAAAGGACTAGCTGGGGACAAAAACTACTATTCATTACATTGGGTATTGGATGATAATCCCTATCTCACAAAAGATTACAAGGACAGGATCAAAAACAGTTTATCAGGCATTTTCTATAAACGCAATTATCTTGGTCTTTGGTGTATGGCCGAAGGAGCTATTTTCGATTTCTTTGATAAGCAGTTCCATATGGTGAAAAAGCCCCCCAGAGCAGCTGATTATTGGATAGCAGGTATAGATTATGGCTTTACAAACAACTTTGCCTGTGTGCTAGTTGGTGTCAATACAGGAATAAATATTCAATCCAATCCTATTTTATGGGCAGAAAAAGAATATGTGTGGAATTCAAAAAAGATGCAAAGAGGCAAAACTAATATAGAGTACGCAAGGGAAGTGTACGAATTTCTCGAACCTTACGGTGTAAAGCAGATTTACATTGACCCAAGTGCAGCAGCTTTCGCTTTTGAGCTTCGTAAGATGGGAATGCATATCGTAGAAGCCGATAATGACGTTCTCAATGGTATATCGAAGATGACTTCAGAGATGTCTTATGGGCGTTTAGTCGTCTGCGAAGATTGCCCAAATCTAATTAAAGAGATAGAATCATACGTGTGGGATTCAAAGGCGGCCGACAAGGGTGAAGATGAACCCCTAAAGAAAGATGATCATTGCCTAGATGCTCTACGCTATGCTGTCTACACCCATAAAGTACCAACATATCAACCTTATGCGAAGAAAGCTGATGCAACGGATTACTTAAGCAATAGGTTTCAACCAAGGGCGAGGACGTTTTGATGGATTTACCTATTCATGTAAGAAAACCAATGAGAAATATCACCGATGAGGAACATAGAAAGATTCGTAAATTGTTGACTCATTTTTATATAGACATTATCAAAGTTGCATTTGATGACAAGGCCACCTTACTGGATTTGCCCCATTTCATTGATGACTGGATAGATAACCATGTATTCAGAGAGGAAAAAGACAGTGGAATGGATTTGCATTAAAGACCAATTTCCTCCTATAAATACTTGGTGTTGTGTATATGATATAAATATCAAAGGTGTTTATGATGCGGAATATAGAGAACGATGTCCTTTTTACGATCACAATGGAAATTTCATAATAGATAAAGGTTTTTGTTCTGATAGTGAATACGGCAATTATACCCCACTAGATGAAATTACTCATTGGATGCCATATTTT
>JBAVTK010000046.1:0-18316 GCA_049696095.1 Aliidongia sp.
GGGTTACCGCTTGAATGGGGATTGGGTTTACGCGCTGACGGTGGATCGGCTGTTCTACAAAAACGCGATGGTGCCGACGCCGCGCCGACCGCTCTGCCTGCTGCGCGTGCTGATTGACGCGAAGCGCAATGGCGACGGCTATGTGACCAACAAGGATTTTCTGCGCCTGGGCTTTCCCGGCGTCACGGTCAGTGCGGCTGCGGTATCGCCGAACATCGACATGCTGAGGGAGCGATTCGGGGCGGACGCCATCCCCTATCACCGCCCGCGCGGCTATGTCCTCGACATGGTGCTTGAGGAACTCGATCCGGTGCCGGCGGATTCGATCGACCTGCCGGATTATCCTGACGAGGTGCTCGGCCACGCGGCCGAGCGGGAAAAGGGGCTGGATCTGATCGGCGCCAACCGACTCGTCACCCTGATCGGTCCCGGCGGCATCGGCAAGACGCGGTTGGGCGTGGCGCTGGCGCGGCAGGCGGCACCGCATTTTCCCGATGGCGTGCGCTTTGCCGATCTGGCGCCGGTCAAGGACATGGCGACCTTGCCCGGCGTGATCGCGGCCGCCGTCAAGGTGCCGTTGCTCAGTAGCGACACGCCGGCCGAAACCATCGCCAACGGGATCGGCGCGCAGAAGCTTCTGCTGGTCGCCGATACTTGCGAATATCTGATCCAGCCGGCCGGCGGTTTTTTCGCCGAATTGCTGGCGCGCACGCCCAATCTTTCGATCCTCGCGACCAGCCAGCGGCGGTTCGGCCTGGCGCCGGAAAAGACCCTGCTGTTGAAGGGCCTGGCCGTGCCGCCCCCCGAGGCGACGGCCGAGCGGAAGGGATCGCCCGACCGCATCGCCAGGCTGGGCGCCGTTGCCTTGTTCGTCCGCCGCGCCAAGGCGGTGAATGACGAATTCGTCCTGACCGAGACCAACGCGGCCGACATCGCCGCGGTTTGCCGGCAAGTCGGCGGTCATCCGCTGTCGGTCGAACTGGTGGCGGCGCGCGCACCATTCTTCGGCACGGCAGAATTGCGCAACAATCTCGACAAGATATTGACCCTGCCGGCCGATGGGCCGAATGGCGGGGCCGAGCGCCATTTGTCGCTGCGCCAGGCGATCGATTGGAGCCACGGGCAGCTCGACGCGGCACAGCAGCGGGCATTCCGCCGGCTCGGCATCTTTCCCGCCAGCTTTACCATGACCGCGGCGTGGAATGTGACGAGCGAAGATCCGTCGATCATGATCCGGCTGGCCGAGCAGTCGATGCTGCGTCTCGAGGAGACTGAACAAAGCGATATGGCACGCTATCGCCTGCACGAATCGCAACAGCTCTATGCCCGCGAGAAGCTGAGAGAGAGCGGCGACTATGACGCGACGGCCGAGCGATTCGCCCAGCATCTCAAGGACACGATGGGTCGGGCAACGGCCGAATGGGAAGCGACGCCCGATGAGGAATGGCTGAGGCGGTATGGCGGAGAGTTGGAGAATCTGCCGGCCGCGCTCGAATGGGCCTTCGTCGATACGGCTCGCGAGACCTTCGCGATCGATCTGTCCGGCCTTTCGGCCCGTCTGTTCGAGCTGTCCGGTCGCACCACCGAAGGAACGCGCTATGTCGAACGTGCATTGAAACGGATCGGTTCGGATACACCACCAGCTTCGGCCGCGCGCCTTTTGCGGTGGGCCGGAAGTTTACGTCGAATGCAGGATCGCAAGCGCGCGGTAACATTGATTCAGCAAGCGGCTGCACTCTATCGGGAAATCGACGATCGCGAGAATTTGGGCATTGTTCTTTGTTCGATCGGGAAAGATTGCGCGTATCTCGGCCGCAAGGAGGAAGCTGCCGAGGCACTCGCGGAATCTAGAGAAATTCTTGAAAATACAGATAATGTAAAGGCTTTACATATCATTTGTGCTAGCCTTGGCTCGCTTGCTTTGAGTTCCGGTGATGCTGATGAGGCCGAGTTATGTTTTGCAATGGCGCTCAATTACGCTCAAACGGCCGAAAATGCCCTTCATGAGAATTTGGCTATAATGAATCTTGGTGAGGTCGATTTTTACCGAGAAGAGAACGGTACCGCGATTGAGCGCGCCAAAATGGCCGCCGATGGTTTCAGGGCGGCGAATCTGCTTCGGTGGTTGCCCTGGGCCTTGGTCAATCTTGCCTCCTATTTAATCGTTTGCGGCCGGCTTGGCGAGGCACGGATCGCGGCCGAGGAAGCCTTGTTGCTCCTGCGCGAACAAGGGGGGCATTGGGGAACAATCGGTTTGCAGCTTTGGGCGTTGATCGCCGTGCTGGAGGGGAAATACGCCGAGGCGGCCCGACTTCTCGGCCATGTCGATGCAACCTATGCCCGTACCGGTGAAATCCGTGAATTCACTGAGCAGCGGATTTACGATTTTCTGATGAAAACCTTGTTGGAAAACCGTTCGCCCGAACAAATCCGGACCTATGGGGTGGAAGGTTCCGTCTGGTCGATGGACCGCGCATTTAAATTCACGTTGCAGCACATTGTTTCACGGCAACTCTGAAGAATTTCGTCACTGTCCAAATTTGCGCATTATATGGAGAGAGTCTGGGGAAAAATTTAGGTTGATGATAAGCTGCGCGCGTACGCAGATTTTATTGAGGCCCACCGATGTCCATTATCGCTCCCATTGGTACAGGCGAAGTCCCGGATAGCATTACCCGGTCGCCCTCGCTCCCCTCGCCCGCCACCCAGCCCACCCATCCGACCGCAGCCACCACCCAAACCACGACGCGGCCGATCAACCAGACCGGCACGTCGGGCACGCTCGTCAACACGAGCACCTGACCTTCCTTTTGGGTAAGAGCAAAAGCCCGGCCGTGCTGACGCCCCTCTTGCCCCGCTCGCCTCTCTGCCCGTTGGGGCGGAGAGGCAGGGGGCGATAGGGTTGCTCCGGGCGTGAAGCCATCGCGTTGATTTAGAATGAAACTTTGTCAAGCTCGGAGCGTTCCCCACCTCAGCCCACCTGCTCCGCTGCAATGGGGCCGAGACGGTGGATCATCACGCGAGCACCTGCCCCGCCTGCGGGGTAGGAGCAAAAGCGGTGACCATTCATCGGGAGAATCGCGGGCGCATCTGCCGTCGCCATTGCCCCGCCGCGCCAAAGACGCGATGGTAGCGCCACCTTTATCCGCGATCGAAGTCCGATGCGCCCGGAAATCCTCTTTCCTCTTTTCGCTCCCGTCACCGCGCTCAAAGGCTTGGGCGCGCGGCTGGGCAAGCTTGTCGAGAAGGCGGCCGGGCCGCATGTCGTCGATCTGATCTGGCATGTCCCGACCGGCCTGATCGATCGCCGATTCGCGCCCAAGCTGGCCGAGGCGGAGCCGGGCCAGATCGTCACTCTGACCGTGACGGTCGAGGCGCATCAGCCGCCGGGGTCGTCGCGCTTGCCCTATCGGGTGCGCTGCACGGACGAGACCGGCTTCATCACGCTGACCTTCTTCCGGGCCCGCGGCGATTGGCTGGAACGCGCACTGCCGATCGGATCGATTCGGGTGATCAGCGGCAAGCTCGAATCCTTCAACGGCGTGCTGCAAATGAGCCACCCCGACCATATTGGGGCGCCGGGCGAGGTCGAACTGGCGATCGAGCCGGTCTATGGGCTGACCGCCGGCTTGTCGCTGAAGATGATGCGCAAGGCGGTGTTGGCGGCGCTGACGCGCATGCCCGACTTGCCGGAGTGGCAGGATCCGGCGCTGTTGGCCCGCGAGGGCTGGCCGGGCTGGAAACCGGCGCTGCTGGCGCTGCACAATCCGCAAGTGCCGGAGGATCTGGCGCCCGAGCGGCCGACGCGGCAAAGGCTGGCCTATGACGAACTCCTCGCCGATCAACTGGCGCTGGCGCTGACCCGCGCCCATGCCAAGCGCCAGCCCGGCCGGTCGATCAAGGGCGACGGAAGGCTGCAACAGCCGGTCGAGGCGGCGCTGCCCTTCAGTCTGACCGGCGGGCAGCGCATGGCGCTCGCCGAGATTCTGGGCGACATGGCCGCACCCGAACGCATGCTGCGCCTGCTTCAGGGCGATGTCGGCAGCGGGAAGACGGTGGTGGCACTGTTTGCCATGCTGGCCGCAGTCGAGGCCGGGGCGCAGGCTGCACTGATGGCGCCGACCGAGTTGCTGGCCCGCCAGCATGCCGCGACGCTCGATCGCCTGCTGGCGCCGGCCGGCTTGCGCGCGGTGCTGCTGACCGGGCGTGAACAGGGCAAGGCGCGTCAGGCGATCCTGGCCGGTATCGCCGACGGGTCGACGCCGATCGTCGTCGGCACGCACGCCTTGTTCCAGGGCGCGGTCGAATTTCAGGATCTGGCGCTGGCGGTGATCGACGAGCAGCATCGCTTCGGCGTCGAACAGCGCATGCAATTGGCCGGCAAGGGGCGCGGCATCGATGTGCTGGTGATGACCGCGACGCCGATCCCGCGCTCGCTGATGCTGACCTCCTATGGCGATCTCGATGCCTCGCGGCTGCATGAAAAGCCGGCTGGGCGCAAACCGATCACGACCAGCCTGATCTCGCTCGATCGGCTGGCCGAAGTCGTCGATGCCGTGGCGCGTGCGCTGGCGCAGGGCACCAAGATCTATTGGGTCTGTCCGCTGATCGAGGAGTCCGAGACGATCGATCTAGCGGCGGTGACGGCGCGACATGCTCAACTCGAAGCCCGCTTCGGCCCGCGGACCGGCCTGATCCATGGCCGCATGAAGCCGGCCGAGCGCGACCGGGTGATGGAAGGGTTCGCCGCGGGCGGGATCGATCTGCTGGTCGCGACCACGGTCATTGAGGTCGGCGTCGATGTGCCGGCGGCGGCGATCATGGTGATCGAGCATGCCGAGCGTTTCGGCCTGGCCCAGTTGCACCAGTTGCGCGGCCGGATCGGGCGAGGTGACAAGCCATCGACCTGCCTGCTGCTCTATGCCCCGCCGCTCGGCCAGACCGCCAAGGCGCGGCTCAAGATCCTGCGCGAGAGCGAGGACGGCTTCCGCATCGCCGAGGAGGATCTGCGCCTGCGCGGCGCCGGCGAGGTGCTGGGCCGCAAGCAGAGCGGCATGCCGGATTACCGCATCGCCGATCTCGCGGTCGATCAGGAATTGCTGGCGATCGCTCATGACGAAGCGCGCCTAGTGCTGGCGCGCGACCCGGATCTGGCCAATGCGCGCGGGGCGGCGCTGCGGGTGCTGCTCTATCTGTTCGCGCGCGACGCCGCGGTGCGCTATCTGCGGTCGGGTTAGGCGGGATTTTTACCACGGGAGAATTTGCCGCCAGCCACTGGCAAAACGCTACACATGGGTAAGCTCCAAAGTAAATCCGTCCCGGAGTGCTGCGGCGCAGCACGGGCGATTACTGGTCAGTGTGACACCTCGTCCGGCCAAAAATCCGCGTCCATAAACTGCGTGAACGACCACGGGCAAGCCTCTGGGAATCTCCCGTCGTCAATATCGGTTTCCGCCGCCGCGTTTCTCGCTCGCTCATAGGCGGCGGCGATAGCATCGGATAACCGCCCTTTCAAACTCGGATTATCCGTAAGATGGTCGGACACGTCGAGTCGTTGGTTTCGGATCGTACCAAGCCAACTTTTGTTGCGCCGCTCCGGCTGATATTGCCATTTAAGAAGGTGCGCCAGAAGCACCGTAAGCCGGCTGACAAGCTCGCGCTTTTCGGTCTTGCCCATGCTCTCGATTTCCTCGGCGATATGCTCGATGTCGGCAGCCGATAGATTGCCGGCCCGCAAGAGCGCGGCCTGCTCGTTCGCCCATGCGTAAAAATCTTGATCGTACAGGGAAGGATCAGACATGGCGTTCAAACAGCCTCCTTGCAACAGCCGGGAACCTATGACCGCTCGGCCGCCTGTGCGGCAAGCTGCTCGGTGATCGGCTTATGGTACTTCCGACGCAGCATTTCAACGGGTTCACTGATTATCGTCGGTGTGGTCGGGCTTTCCTGGGCATGCCCGGTATTGACGCGCTTGAAGGTGTCGGCGCAACGACACATCACGCAAAGCCCGGAGATTTTGAATCCGAATTCCTTCGATAATGACCATTTGGCGTTCCTTGGAGCATCGGCGTCGTGATAAGCCTCGCCGGTGATTTTGTGGCCTGCAAAGGCGTTGTCGAGGAATTATCGTTTCGCTTCGACAATGCCAACTGCCGTGGAAATCATGGTGTTGGATGTTGATTTTGTCTATTCGCAATCGGATATTCCGTCATTGGCGCATCGTGTTTTTGTGATTTGGGCCATTCGGTGATCGCATCGACCGAGTGGTTGCGATAGCGTGTCGGCGCGGTACCGCGTCTCTCGGTGCCGGTCTCCCTTCCCCGGTGGGCCTTGGCACCACCGCACAGCGAATTTCCCATGATTTCTCCGATCGTGACACTCGACCGAGTCCGCAAGCGCTTTGCCAACGGCACCCAAGCGTTGGACGATGTCAGCCTCGCCATCCGTCCCGGCGAATTCCTCAGCCTGCTCGGCCCGTCGGGCTGCGGCAAGAGCACCGTGCTGCGGCTGATCGCCGGGCTGATCGAGCCGAGCGCCGGAGCGGTCGCTTGGGACCATGGGCGCGAGGTCGGGTTCGTGTTCCAGGAGCCGACGCTCATGCCGTGGGCGCGGGTGCTGGCGAATGTGCTGCTGCCGTTGCGGCTGGCCGGGATCGAGCGTTTCGAGGCAGAGCATCGCGCGCGCGCCCTGTTGGCGCGGGTCGGGCTGGAGGGGTTCGAGCGCGCCTTTCCCCGTGAACTCTCCGGCGGCATGAAGATGCGCGTCTCGATCGCGCGGGCACTGGTAACCGCACCGCGCCTGCTGCTGATGGACGAACCGTTCGCGGCGCTCGACGAAATCACGCGGCTCCGGCTGAACGACGACCTGCTGGAATTGTGGCAGCAGCAGCAATTCACCGCCGTGTTCGTCACCCACAGCGTGTTCGAGAGTGTCTATCTGGCCAATCGCATCGTCGTGATGAGCGCGCGGCCGGGCCGCATCGCCGCCGATATCCCGATTGATGCGCCCTATCCGCGCGAGGAATTTCGCTTGTCGCCAGATTATGCACGCCAATGCGCCGAGGTCTCCGCGGCGCTGGCGCGGGCGATGGCGGCATGAGCCGGATCTGGCCGCCACTCCTGGTTGCCGCCTTGCTGCTGGGCGCCT
The DNA here is from genome assembly GCA_049696095.1 of Aliidongia sp. Lineage (GTDB taxonomy): Bacteria > Pseudomonadota > Alphaproteobacteria > ATCC43930 > CGMCC-115725 > JAXDMU01. Next base: position 7,147 of record JBAVTK010000046.1, read on the forward strand.
GGGAGGCGGCGGTGCGGGTCTGGGGTATCCCGCCCTATATCCTGCCGGCACCGAGCGTGATCGCGGTTCGGCTGGTCACGGATTGGGCGATCCTCGGCCCGGCGCTGCTCTTCACACTCAAGACCAGTTTGCTGGCGCTCGCCGCCGCCGTGCTCGGCGCGGGCGCGCTGGCGGTGCTGTTCGCCCAATCCCGCGCGGTCGAGCGTGCGCTGTTTCCTTATGCCGTGATCCTTCAGGTCACGCCGATCGTGGCGGTGGCGCCGCTGATCATCATCTGGGTCGACAATACTTTGTCGGCCTTGTTGATCTGTGCCTGGATCGTGGCGTTTTTCCCGATCCTGTCGAACACGACGCTGGGCTTGAACAGCGCCGACCGGAACCTGACCGCGCTGTTTCGGCTTTATGGTGCGTCGCGCTGGCAGATGCTGCGCTTTCTGCGCCTGCCGTCGGCGATGCCGTATTTTCTGGCGGGCTTGCGGATTTCCGGCGGGCTGTCGCTGATCGGCGCGGTGGTCGCGGAGTTTGTCGCCGGGGCCGGCGGCCGTGAATCGGGGCTGGCCTATCGGATTCTCGAGTCGGGCTACCGCCTTGACGTGCCCCGCATGTTTGCCGCACTCTTCCTGATCTCCGCGGCCGGCGTGGCGATCTATCTGACGCTCGCCGGTTTTTCCCATTTGCTGCTTCGGCAATGGCATGAAAGCGCGATCGAGCGGGAATGACGGCCGGAGCGCTGTTCGGAAAAATGATTTTAGAATTCCTCTAAAATAGTCTTGCGACGTTTGACGCGTGGATTATCATCTCTACTCTCGCCTGATTGCCACGATAGATGAGCCCTGGATATGCCGATCACCAACCGTATCGCCGATTTCCACGCCGACCTGACGGCCTGGCGCCAGGATCTGCATAGTTGGCCCGAACTGGGCTTCGAGGAGCATCGGACCTCGGACATCGTTGCCACCAAGCTGAAGGAATTCGGCATCGAGGTGCATCGCGGTCTGGCCGGAACCGGCGTGGTCGGGACATTGCGCGGCAATCAACCGGGCGAACGCGCGATCGCACTGCGCGCCGATATGGATGCGCTGCCGATGCCCGAGGCCAATGATTTCGCGCATGCCTCGAAGAATCCCGGAAAAATGCATGCGTGCGGCCATGACGGCCACACCACGATGCTGCTGGGCGCCGCGCGCTATCTGGCCGAGACGCGGAACTTCGCCGGCACGGTGCATTTCGTGTTTCAGCCGGCCGAGGAAGGTGGTGGCGGCGGCGAGGTCATGGTCAAGGAAGGGCTGTTCGACAAATTTCCGGCCGAGGAAGTCTACGGCATGCACAACATGCCCGGATTTGCCGTCGGCAGCTTCGCCGGCCGGGTCGGGCCGATGATGGCGGCGACCGACCGTTTCGATATCGTGGTCAAGGGCCGCGGCGGTCACGCCGCCCAGCCGCACAAGACGGTCGATCCGGTGGTGCTCGGCGCCCAGATCGTCGGCGCCTTGCAGACCATCACCAGCCGGACCGCCGATCCGATCAAAAGCCTGGTCGTGAGCGTGACCGAGTTCCATGCCGGCTCGGCCTATAATGTCATTGCCGAAGAGGCGGTGCTGCGCGGCACGGTGCGCAGCTTCGATCCGGCGCTGCGCGTACTGGCCAATGCACGCGTGCGTGAGATTGCGACCGGGATCGCCGCGGCACTGGGCGGTAGCGCCGAGGTGACTTATCTCCCTGGATATCCGGCCACGGTCAATCATCCCGAGCAATTGACCAAGGCGCTGTCGGTCGCGGCCCAGGTCGCGGGAGCCGGCAATGTCATCGACGATGTGCCGCCGACCATGGGCGGTGAGGATTTCGCCTACATGCTTCAAGCCAAACCCGGCGCCTATATCTTCATCGGCATCGGCGAGGAGGTCGAGGGCAAGAAGCTCCACCAGGTCAATTACGACTTCAATGACGAGATCCTGCCGGTCGGCGCCAGCTATTGGGCGCAACTGGTCGAGACGGTGCTGGCGCGGGTGTGATCCCGGTCGCGCGGCGGGCGATCGCGGCCGATGCGGCCGCCATCGCGGCAATCTATAATCAGGGCATCGAGGATCGCGCCGCGACCTTCGAAACCCGGCTGCGCGAGGCAGGCGACATCGAAGCCTGGATCGCCGACGCCTATCCGGTGATCGCAGTCGAGAGCGGCGGCCGGCTGGTCGCCTTCGCCTCGGGTTCGCTCTACCGTTCGCGCGAATGCTATGCTGGGATCTGGGAGTTTTCGGTCTATGTCGCGCGCGCCGATCGCGGGCGGGGCCATGGAAGCGCGGCGCTCGATGCGCTCAAGCGCGAGGCGCGACAAGCGGGGGCGTGGAAGCTGGTCAGCCGCGTCTTTCTGGAAAATCTGGCAAGCCGGCGCCTGCTGGCCAATACCGGCTTTCGCGAGGTCGGCGTCTATCTGAAACATGGCCGGCTCGATGGCGTGTGGCGCGACGTAGTGATCGTCGAATGCCTGCTTTGAGCCCGCGAGCGAGGGACTGAACCCATGCCGATCACCAATCGCATCGCCGATTTCCATGATGATCTGACGCTGTGGCGGCGCGATCTGCACGCGCACCCGGAAATTGCCTTCGAGGAACATCGCACTTCCGACATCGTCGCGGCCAAGCTGGCCGAATTCGGCATCGAGGTGCATCGCGGCCTGGCCGGGACCGGTGTGGTCGGCACGCTCAAGGGCAACCGGCCGGGCGACCGCGTGATCGCGCTGCGCGCCGATATGGATGCGCTGCCGATGACCGAGGCCAATGGCTTCGAACATGCCTCGCGCACGCCCGGCAAGATGCATGGCTGCGGCCATGACGGTCACACCACGATGCTGCTGGGTGCGGCGCGCTATCTGGCCGAGACACGAAACTTCGCCGGCACCGTCCGCTTCATCTTCCAGCCGGCCGAGGAAGCCGGCGGCGGCGGCGAGGTGATGGTCAAGGAAGGCTTGTTCGAGCGCTTTCCGGCCGACGAGGTCTATGGGTTGCACAACGCGCCGGGCATGCCGCTCGGCCATTTCGCCGGCCGGGCTGGGCCGATGATGGCCGCGACCGACGAGTTCGATATCGTGGTGACGGGGCAGGGCGGCCATGCCGCGCACCCCGACAAGGTGATCGATCCGGTCGTGCTCGGCGCGCAGATCGTCGGCGCGCTGCAAACCATTTGCAGCCGCACCGCCGATCCGATCGAGAGCCTGGTCGTGAGCGTGACCGAATTCCATGCCGGCTCGGCCTATAACGTCATCGCCGAGGAAGCGGTGCTGCGCGGCACGATTCGCAGCTTCGAGCCGGGTTTGCGCCAGCGCGCGCGTGAGACGCTGGAGCGGATCGCGACCGGCATCGCGCAAAGCCTGGGCGGCAGTGCCGCCGTGAGATTCATCCCCGGCTATCCGGCGACCTGCAATCATGCCGCCCAATTGGACAAGGCGTTGCGCGTGGCTGCGCGTCTGGTCGGCCCCGACCGCGTGCGCGGTGATCTGCCGCCGGTGATGGGGGCCGAGGATTTCGCCTATATGCTCGAAGCCAAGCCCGGCGCCTACCTGTTCATCGGCGCCGGCCCGGCCAGACCGGGCGGCGGCCTGCACCAGACGCAGTATGATTTCAACGACGACATCCTGCCGGTCGGTGCGAGTTACTGGGCGCAGTTGGTCGAGACGCTGTTGGAGGCGTGAGTTAGGCTTCGCTTTTTGCAAGGCCAATCCGGGCGTTACATCCGCTGCGGAATGTTGGCCGTTTCGTAAAAAACCGCAACGATAGCCGGTTGCGGCGAGGTGCGGTAGGCAAACCAATAGCGCCCGGCCTTCAACCATGTGCGCCGGGGCGCGCGAGAGTCGGATAGGGGCGCGGTGAGGGAAGCCCAGCGGCTATCCCGCTTTCGATCGCGGCGGACGCTTGAAGCCGAGCCGCTTCAAGGTTCAGCATCGCTTCGGGGCGGCCGAGGTCTTCGTAATACCGCAATAGGTCGGAAAATTGTCGCCGCGCGCGCGGGGTAAACGGGATCAAAGCCCGCGCATGGCCTCGCGATGGCGAGGCGGTCGCTGCTTCGCGGCAAGCCGGGCAAGAGCGGCTTGCACTTCGGCGGCAATTTCGGCGCCGGAAACGACCTCGCCGACGGCAAGCTCGGCCTCGCTGATTTCGAGGTCGGCTTCGATTTCCTCAAGGGTGGGCTTGGTCGGGTCGATCATGGGGTGAATATGGCATTGCTGGCCGGCGATGTCCAGCCGGCGACTTGGTGCTTATCCAAAGTCGGACGGCGGATGTCACACATGGATAGGCACTTTGACCACGCGCCACAGCCGCTGGTCGGTGGTGGCGCATGCTACATAATACCGCATAATACTGGATCAGATGGAATCTTCTAATCGGGTAAAGATGCTCGATAAACCAACGATTTAGAGAAGTTCACCTGAGCCTAAATTGCTCCAGACAGGCTCGCCCCGGTCGGGCCAAAAATCGCGCCGCGTCATTCCACCGGAAACAGCCCAAGCCACCGGCACAGCAGGAACAGCCGGCGGCCTTGGAAGCTGATCGCCATCATCACCAGCAGGCTGGCCCCGCCCAGGATCGGGCGAACGCTCATGACCCGCTCGATCGGCCAGATTTCGCCGATCCAGAAATAGACGATCGCGCGAATGACGAAATAGCCGGCCCAGGCGAGTGTCAGCAATTTGAAGAAGGCGCGCACGTCGGCCCGATCGGGAAAACTTTGCTTGGATTGCTGCTCGGCGATTTCCTGGATCATCGATTTGCCGCCGCCCGCGCCAAGGGCGAAGGTCGCGGCGATCACCAGGCTGGTGATCACCGCTTCGTATTTGATCATGAACGGGGTGTGCGACAACAGATCGATGCCGCCGAAGAGGAAGGTGAGGGCGCTGGTCAGGATGTAGAGCTTGGGAAACCCGAGTTTCCAGATATGGCGCCGCGCGCCGTCCGCCACGACGAAGACCAGCGCCCCGGCAATCGCCGCCTTCAGCCCCAAACTGTACAGCAGCAGATAGAACAGGATCAGCGTGCCGAGCTGCTCGACGATGACTCGTCCGGCATTCAGCACGCGGCGCATGATCAGCGCTTCCGTCCGGTCGGTCTGGCGGTCACGATTCCTCCAGACTCTTCGAGGTCATTTCGAAGGTGCCCTTGCTGAGGCCGCTCACCGCCAGCACGCGGCGCAATTCGCGTTTCATCAGCGCCCGCCGGGCGGCATCCTGGCGTCGCCAATTGCCGAGCGGCTGGACCAGCCGCGCGGCGAGATTGCCGTTGGCGGCATCGATCGCGATCACCTGATCGGCCAGGAAGACGTAACCGGCGCCGCTGCGCGCGTGAAAGCGCAACAGATTTTCACGCGAGAAGGCGCCGATCAGGGCGCGGACCCGGTTAGGGTTCTTCCGATCGAAATCGGGGTGATTCAACAGCGCGCGACAGCGGTCGAGCGTGTCCGGCAGCGACGATATCGCCTGCATCATGAACCATTTGTCGATGACCAGCTCGTCCTTCCGCCAGGTTTGGTAGAAGCTGGCGAATGCGGCGTCGCGCTCGGGGCAATCGATCTCGCCCAAAACCATGAGTGCGGCCAGCACGTCGGTCATGTTCTGGCCGGCATCGAATTGTGTCTTGGCGCGGGCGATGCCGTCGGGGCCGCCTTCGGCAGCGAGATAGGCAAGGCAGGTATTGCGCAGCGCCCGCTTGCCGATATCAAGCGCGGTCGGCTGATAGGGGGTGGTCTCGGTCAGGCGCTCATAGGTCTCGACGAGTTCGCGGCCGAGCGCGCGGGCGATGCCGACGCGCAGGAAGTTTCGCGCGGCCTCGATCGCCTCGACATCAATGACCGTCATTTGATCGGCGAGAAACGCCTCGCCCGGCAGGGTCAACGTCTCGGCGACGAAGGCCGGATACGTGATCGGCCCGGTCAGGCTCCGGCGGAAGCTCTCGATCAAATCGGGATCGATGGTGAGCGGCTGGCCGGCTTGATGGGCCGCGACGAGATCGAGTAGTAGCCGAGTCGCCGCCTGCTGGCCGGCTTCCCAGCGGGCAAAGGGGTCGGGGTCATGCGCCGCCAGGAATTTCAGCCGGTCGAGCGTCAAACCGGCCAGCTTGACCGGCGCGGAAAAGTCGCGAAACAGCGACGGGATCGGCGCTGTCGGCACGTCCTCGAAATCGAAGCTTTGCGTCGCCTCGGTGATTTTCAGAATCCGCGTGCCGGTCATCGGCGCCGTCTCGCCGATCATGCGTGTCGGCAGTTCGGCGCCGGCCGGATCGAGCAGCCCCATGGCGAGCGGGATCACGAAAGGCTGCTTGACTGGCTGGCCGGGCGTTGCCGGGGTTTCCTGGGCGACGGTCAGCGTATAGCGCCGGCTGGCCGGATCGTAGTGATCCGAGACGGTGACCGACGGCGTTCCGGCTTGGCCATACCAGCGCTTGAACTGGCCGAGATCGACGCCGGAGGCGTCCTGCATCGCCTGGACGAAATCCTCGATGGTCACGGCGGCATTGTCATGGCGGGCGAAGTAAAGATCCGTGCCCTTGCGGAAGCGCTCGGCCCCGAGGAGCGTGTGGATCATCCGCACCACTTCGGCGCCTTTTTCATAGACGGTCGGCGTATAGAAATTATCGATCTCGATATAGCTTTCCGGCCGGACCGGATGGGCCAGCGGGCCGTCATCCTCGGGAAATTGCCGGGCGCGCAGCTTGCGGACATCGCCGATCCGGGCGACCGCGCGGCTATTCTGGTCGGCCGAGAATTCCTGATCGCGAAAGACCGTCAGGCCCTCCTTGAGCGAAAGCTGAAACCAGTCGCGACAGGTGACGCGATTGCCGGTCCAATTGTGGAAATATTCATGCGCGATGACCGCCTCGATATCCTGGAAATCGGTGTCGGTCGCCGTCTCGGGCTTGGCCAGGACATATTTCGCATTGAAAATATTGAGGCCCTTATTTTCCATCGCCCCCATGTTGAAATCCGACACGGCGACGATGTTGAAGACATCAAGATCATATTCGCGGCCATAGACTTCCTCGTCCCAGCGCATCGAGGCTTTGAGCGAGGCCATGGCATGGGCGCATTTATCCTCGTCGCCGCGCCGGACATAGATGGCGAGCGCCACCTCGCGCCCGGAACAGGTGGTGAAGCGGTCGCGGAACGCGACCAGATCACCCGCGACCAGGGCGAAGAGATAGGCGGGTTTGGGATGCGGATCCTGCCATTTTGCCCAATGCCGGCCGTGCGTGCTGTCGCCGCCATCGACCGGATTGCCATTCGACAGCAGCACCGGATAGCGCGCCTTGTCGGCCAGAATCGTGGTGCTGTAGCGCGCCATCACGTCGGGGCGGTCTTGGAAGAAGGTGATGCGGCGAAAACCCTCGGCCTCGCATTGCGTGCAGAAATTACCGCCGGATTTATAGAGGCCGGACAGTTCGGTATTGTTCTGCGGCTTGATCCGGGTTTCGATGTCGAGGGTGAAGGTGTCGGGAAGCTCGGTCAGCGTCAGCGCCGTTGCGGTCCGCTGAAATCGATTCGGACCCAGCGCTTCGCCGTCCAGCGCGATCGATTCGAGCGTCAGCGCGTCGCCGTCGAGGATCAGCGTGCCGGTTCGCTCGCTGGCCGACGGGTTGCGCCGAACGGTCAGATGCGATTTCACGCTGGTCTCATCTTCGCCCAGTTCGAACACCAGATCGACCGATTCGATCAGGAATTCCGGCGGTTGATAATCGGCGAGGCGAGTGATCTTGGGCGCGGTCTGGTCGCGCAGGGCGTCGAGCATGATGAATCCGGCATTTTTGGCAAAACGAGCGAGAGACAAGCTTAAAGCACTTCCGAGGTGGAACAAAGCCTCTCGCCCCGTGCTGTGCGAAACCGCCGGTACGGGCTTGCCGAGGGTGCGCTTTATCGTTAGCGTCGCGCGACGGCATCCGATCTGGAGACAATTTTGCATCGCTTCAAATTAACCCTCGCCATGTCGCTGCTGGGAATGATCTCGACCGCCGCGGGCGCGGCCGAGTTGCCTGATCCCTATATCTGGCTTGAGGATTTCACCAGCCCGCGGGTCGATGCCTGGGTCGCCGCCGAGAATGCCAAGACCGTTGCGGTGCTGGAGCATGATGCCCGCTACCCGGCGCTCTATGAGCAGGCGGTCGCCATCGCCGAGGCCAAGGATCGGATTCCGACGCCGCGCTTCCTCGCCGGTTCCGTCTATAATTTCTGGCAGGATGCCGATCACGTCCGCGGGATCTGGCGCAAGACCAGCCTCGACGGGTATCGCGCAGCGCAGCCGGATTGGGCGCCGGTTCTCGATCTGGATCAGTTGGCCAAGGCCGAGAACGCCAATTGGGTCTGGAAGGGCGCCGACTGCCGGCTGCCCGACGAGCGTACTTGTCTGGTGCATTTGTCCGACGGCGGCGAGGATGCGGTCACCATCCGCGAATTCGACCTCGCGACCAACCAATTCGTCGCCAGCGGTTTCACCCTGCCCAAAAGCAAGCAGGATGTCGCTTGGAGTGGTGCTGACGAGCTTCTGGTCTCGCGCGACTGGGGGCATGGCACGCTCACCAAATCCGGCTATCCGTTCGTGGTCAAAACGCTTCATCGCGGCCAGGATTTGTCGACCGCGAAGGAGATCTTCCGCGGCACCCCGAACGATATTCGGGTCGATCCGGCCACCCTGCGCGATGGCGATGGCCATGAGGTGAGCTTCATTCAGCGCGGCGTCAGCTTTTTCGAGTCGGAGACCTATCTGATCCGCGGCGGCAAGCCGCTGAAGCTCGATCTGCCGCTGAAGGCCCGGATCACCGATCTGGTCGCCGGCCGGCTGCTGGTCAAGCTCGAACAGGATTGGAAGGTGGGCGGCAAGAGCTTTCCGCAGGGTGCGCTGGTTTCGCTCGATCTGAGCGCGGTTCTCGCCGATCCGCGCCATCTCGCGCCGACGCTGGTTTATGCACCGGGGCCGCGCGAATCTCTTGACGGGGTCGCGGCGACGCATGGCCATCTCGTCGTCACGACGTACGAGGATGTCAAAGGCCGGGCCTCGATCTATACGCCGGTCGCCGATGGCGGCTGGACCCAGCGCAAGCTCGATCTGCCGGATAATCTTTCGATCGGCATTGTCTCGACGGATTTCCGCGGCGAAACGGCCTTTTTGACCATGGCCGGTTTCCTCTTGCCCACAACCATCCTCCAAGCCGACGCCGTGACGGGCGAAACCGCGACGGTCAAGGCACTGCCGGCCAAATTCGACGCGTATAAGGATGTCGTCGAACAGCATGAGGCGGTCTCGAAGGATGGCACGCACATCCCCTATTTCATCGTCCATCGCGCGGGCATGAAGCTTGATGGTCAGAACCCGACGATTCTCTATGCCTATGGCGGCTTCCAGGTCTCGGAAACGCCCTCATATTCACCCAATATCGGCAAGCTTTGGTTGGAAAATGGCGGGGTGTTCGTGCTCGCCAATATCCGCGGCGGCGGCGAATTCGGCCCGGCTTGGCACGAGGCCGGGCTCAAGACCAAGCGCCAGAAAATCTATGATGATTTCGCGGCGGTGGCGGAAGATCTGATCGCCAAGAAGATCACCAGCCCGCATCGGCTCGGCATTCAGGGCGGCTCCAATGGTGGGCTGCTGATGGGCGTGGAATTTACCCAGCGTCCGGATCTGTGGAATGCGGTTGATATTCAGGTGCCGCTGCTCGACATGCTGCGCTTCGAGAAAATCGCGGCCGGCGCTTCCTGGGTCGGCGAATATGGCACGGTCGCCAAGCCGGACGAGCGGGCGTTCCTCGCGTCGATCTCGCCCTACCATAATGTGAAGCCCGGTGTGAAATATCCCGAGCCGTTGATCTGGACCACGACCAAAGACGACCGGGTCGGTCCGCAGCATGCCCGGAAATTCGCGGCGCGCCTGGCCGAGATGCATTTGCCCTATCTCTATTACGAAGTGACCGAGGGCGGCCATGGCGCGGGCGCCAATCTCAAGGAAAAGGCGAAGACCAGTGCGATGGAATTCACCTATTTCTCGCGCAAACTGATGGATGCGGCCGGGCAATGACCGATCTGACTTTCCCGCGCCGCGGCCTGTTGCTGGCGCCGCTTTTGGCCGCGGCCCCCCGGCTGTTGATCGGCGAGGCCCAGGCGAGCACGCTCAACCCGGCCCAGACGATGATCACGCCGCCCGACCAGATCGAGTGGAAGACCCGGCCGAACTGGCCCAAGGACAGCGTGGCCCAGGCCAATCTGTTCGGCGATCTAAACCAGCCCGGCCAGTATTACCTGCTGGTCAAATGGTATCCGGGTTACATGAGCGCCCCGCATTACTATGCGACCGATCGGCTGTGCGTCGTGGTTTCCGGCACATGGTGGGTCAATAGCGGCGCGGATTTCGACCCGGCGAGTTGTCTGCCGGTTCCGGCCGGCAGCTTCATCCGGCGGGTCGCGGGTACGCCGCATTATGATGGGGTCGTGGCGACCGGCACCGAACCTGTCATCATCGCGATCTGCGGCGAGGGGCCGGTCAAGCTGACCTATATCGAGCCCGATCAGCCCGGCTGGCGCAAGGTTTAGCCGGGCACCCGTGTGAAATTTGGCGAAATCCGCCCGATGTAATCGGCGGCCTCGCTGCCTATATAGATCAATTAACCAAATTCATCACCGCGGCGTGGTACGCTTTGTCGCCGCCGCGGGAGATTGCTGGGGATTTCATGGAATTTACCGAACGCGGCACCAAGCGTATTTGTCAGAGTTGCGCCGCCAAATATTACGATCTCAATCGAGCCCCGATTCTCTGTCCGAAATGCCAGGCCGAATTCGATCCGGCCGCCGGGGTGAAGCTGCGCAGCGACACCAGCTACAAGGCCCATAGCGGCCGCGCTCGCAGCGTGTTCGGCCGGAGCAATACCGCCGACAATGCGGAGGTGACCGCGTCGGCTCCGGCCGAACATGACGATTTGGCCGATGGCGACGAGAAACCCGAAGTGGATGATGACGATGAGGCGGTCGAGGATGTCGCCGAATTGGGCGATGACAATGACGATCTTGCCGAAATCATCGAACCGACCGAGAGCGACGAGCGCTGAGTTTTTTGCGCGGTCGATAGGCCCAGGCGCGTGAGCGGGCTTTGCTCACGCGCGGCGCCAAAGGGACGCCGCGATCAGGGCGCTCGGCCCCTGTCGTGGAT
>JBAVTK010000047.1:0-4957 GCA_049696095.1 Aliidongia sp.
GGCCGAGGCGCGCGCCGAGGCACCCGGTGCCACGCCACTGGATCTGATCGCCGGCATTTCCGAGAAACTCCGGTAGCGCGGCCCGGAAGTGCAGCCGGTGAAGCCGCGCCGCGTCGCCAAACCGAAGCCGGCCGTGGAAGCCGGGGATCTGCGATCGATCGTTGCCACTGGAAAAACCGCGGGGCACTCCGGCTATCAGGCGCTGCTCGCAGCCGGCATGGTGAAGCCGCCGCTGCGCGAATTTGCCCTGTGAGCTATCGCGATGCTCACCTATTTCCCCCAGACCTATCCAGACGAACTGCTCTACAGCGTGCTCGCCCGGTACCACCAGCATGTCTGCCCCGGCGGGGTGAAGCAAAATCTGGCGGAACTGTTCGGATCGCGCAGCGTCCGGGCGGCCGTGGATCTACAGACCGGGCTCGGCGCGCTCAGCGACCCGACCCACATAGCTATCGACAACGACATCCTTCGGCAGACAACCGCGGATCGGAGCCGAAGCGCCTCGGCAATCCCCGTTTGGCGGTCTTCTCGACCGCGGGACTGGGTACATTCCGAGCCTGTCGGCGTGACCGCCGTCCCTTTAGGTTTGGATTAGGCGAAGGCGCCGCTTCCGAAACCTTGCGGACGAGTGGCTACCGCCACGCTAGGAGACCCCAAGCATGAAGAAGGATCGGCTCCGCGCACACGGCCAGACTCGGTCGCGAAGGCCGTCGAGAGTGCATCTCGCCGGGGGCTGCGCAGCCGTACCGACAGATCGTCCCGCTCCAAGAATTTGGCCGGCCCACACTTCACCGGTGGGACTTGTCGTGTGACGGCGGCCAAATACCGACGGCGGGTGAGGCCGTCTCGCCGTTCGTACCCGCATGCGCCTCCGGCCATCGAGAGCGCGGACGCTGGCTCCGAGTCGGTGGTGATCCAGGAATCTGGAGAATTCGATATCCGAGGTGAAGCGCGTGAAGGCGGATCATTGACCATGAAGCGCGCGCGAGCCGGCATTGTTTGCGAGCGGTCCGATGCGTCAAATGCAAGCGCAAAGCCTGTATTCAACTGCGTGCCGGATCGAAAAGACCCGGCCCTTATGCCGTGCATCCGCTCGGTTGTCCCCGATTCCGCTCCCGCCGAGCAGGATCTCAAGGCCAAGCCGAAGGAAGAAGACAACTCAGAGGGGCCCGAGAACCCGGACGAGCACGTCGGGGGCGACGACGGCGGCGCGCCCACGCCACCGACCAAGAACCTTCTGCGTCGGCATCCGTGGGCCGTTATAGCAGCTTTGATCCTCCTCGTGGCACTGTGCCTGAGCGGCTACATCTATTGGGACTATGCGCGGCAGTTCGAGGAGACGGACGACGCGTTTGTCGATGCGCGGTCATTCGATCTCGCGCCCAAGATATCGGGCTACATTACCGATGTACTGGTAACCGACAATCAGCACGTCGACGCCGGCACGACGCTACTCCATGTCGATCAGCGCGATTATCTGGTGGCGCTCCAGATGGCAAAGGCCCAGATCCAATCCGCGCAGGCTTCGATCGACGGCTTCGACGCCCAGATCGTGGCGCAGTCCTCGCAGATCGGCCAAGCCGCGGCACAGATTGAACTTGCCCGAGCCGCTTTGCGATTTGCTGAAGTCGACTCTACCCGGTACCAAGAACTCTCTCGGAACGGTTCGGCGACGGTTCAACGTGCCCAGCAGGCGATTTCCGACAAGCAGCAGCGGGCCGCTGATTCCACGCACGCGGATGCGGCACTCGTCGGGGCCGAGAAGCAAAACGCCGTCTTTGAGGCGCAGAAGAGGGGCGCAATTGCGAGCCTGGCGCAAGCCCAGGCGCAATACGATCAAGCCGAACTAAACCTTTCCTATACAACCCTCAGCGCGGCTGAGGCCGGGCGGATTACCAAGCTCTCCGGGGCTGTGGGGCAGTATGTCCAGCCTGGTACGAGTTTCGCCATGTTCGTGCCCGACCGGATCTGGGTGACGGCAAACTTCAAGGAAACCCAACTCCAGCACATGCGGATCGATCAACCCGTGACGCTGTCCATCGACGCCTATCCCGATCATCCGATCCATGGTCGCGTCGCTTCGATCCAGTCGGGCTCGGGGACAGCCTTTTCGCTGCTCCCGGCCGAGAACGCAACAGGCAACTATGTCAAGGTCGTTCAGCGCGTCCCGGTCAAAATCACCGTCGATGATTGGCCGCCCGGCCTCACCGTCGGCCCCGGCATGTCCGTCACCCCCAGTGTGAAGGTGCTCGATCCGCCGAACGGTACGATCGGCGGGCGAATGCTCACCTGGCTCGGTTGGGGGCCGGTCTAATTGGGCTCGAACCGCAGCGTTTCTGTCCTCCAGACATCCGATAACCGGAGGCACTGATGGCCGGTAGCTTCTCGCCCGGCCGTCACAATCCCTGGCTGGTCGCCCTTGTCGTGTCGATCGCGACCTTCATGGAGGTGCTCGATACGACGATCGCGAATGTAGCGCTCCGCTACATCTCGGGCGGCCTCGGGGTCGGGCCGGACGAGGCAGCTTGGGTGGTCACGACATATCTCGTCGCGAATGCCATCGTTCTGTGCGCCTCCGGCTGGATTGCCACCGCGATCGGTCGGAAAGCCTTCTTCCTCATCTGCGTTGCCGCCTTCACGGTGAGTTCGATCCTGTGCGGTTTCGCCTGGAGCCTCCAATCGCTGCTGGTCTTCCGGGTGCTACAGGGCTTCGCGGGGGGCGGCATGACGCCGGTCGCGCAGTCGATTCTGGCGTCGAGCTTCCCGCCGGAAAAGCGCGGTCAAGCCTTCGCGCTCTATGGCGTGGCTGTCGTCGTGGCGCCGGTCATTGGCCCGACGCTGGGCGGTTGGCTCGCCGATAATTGGTCGTGGCACTGGTGCTTCCTGATCAACGGACCGGTCGGCGTCATGTCGCTGATCTCGGTCTATTTCCTGGTCGACGACCCGCCCGAGGCCCGCAAGGCCCGCGCCGCTCAATGGCGCAAGGGCTTCGATTTCGATCTGGTGGGTTTCCTGTTGGTCGCGGGGTTCCTCGGTGCCCTCGAGGTCTGCCTGGACGAGGGTCAGCGGAAAGACTGGTTCGGCTCGAACCTGATAGTCATGTTTGCGACCATCTCGGCAACCTCCCTCATTTTGTTCATTCCTTGGGAGATGACCCGCAAAACGCCCCTCATCGACCTGCGGATGCTGACCGGACGTCACTTCGGCTCCTGCTTTCTGGTCATGCTGGCGACCGGCGCCATTCTGATCGCGACGACGCAGATTGTGCCGCAAATGCTCCAAGACAATTTCGGTTACACGGCCACCTGGGCCGGGCTTGCCCTCTCACCGGGCGGCATCGTCACGGCGGTCATGATGGTGGTGGTCGGCCGCCTCAGCGGCTTCGTACCCGCAAAGTGGCTGATTGTCGCCGGCGCTCTGATCATCACCGCCGGCATGTACAATTCTACGAACCTCAACGCGAATTTGAACTTCGGCTGGTTCGTCTGGCAACGCGTCTATATCGGCATCGGTTTGCCGCTGATCTTCATCTCGATCACCAACGCTTCCTATGACGGCATCGCCGAGGACAAGACCGACCAAGCCTCGGCAATGATCAATGTCGCGCGCAATACCGGCGGATCGATCGGCGTCTCCATCGCCCAGAACGTGCTGATGTACCGCGAGCAGTTCCACCAGAGCCGGCTGATCGAGCACATCGTGCCGTCCACCCCCGCCTATCAGCAGTCTCTGGCACAATCGACCCGATTCTTCGAGAGTCGCGGCATCGGCGCAGTCGAGGCAGCGCAGCAGGCCTTCGCCCAAATCAATCAGACCGTCCAGCAGCAGGTGGCGCTCTGGGGCTATATCGATGTGTTTGTTGCCCTGGGACTCGTGTCGTTCTCGGCCGTGCCGCTGGCGCTCCTCATGCGCCCGACGAAGAGCGCCGGCAAAACCGAAGCAGCGTGAGTTGTGCCGGCCGTCAATCTGCTCGTCTTGCGTAATAATCCTGGAGGTCTCCAAGCTCATGCCGCCATCGGGACGGTTCGCGCCGGTCCAGGGCTCGAAACCCCAGTTCGCGCTGAGCGTTGAGGTTTCAGGCCACAGGAGAGCTTATCATGCCGCGCGGCGACAAATCGAAATACACCGATAAGCAGGTGCGCAAGGCCGATCACATCGCCGAGAGCTATGAAGCGCGCGGCGTGCCGGAAGGCGAGGCGGAGGCGGAGGCGTGTTTTCGCACTGCTTTGGCGCTGACGCCCGATGACTCGGATGCATGCAACAATCTCGGACGAACCCTGGCGGGGTCGGTCGCGCAGCTGAATCGGAAGAGTATTGTCGGCGCGCCGTGACGCTGAAACCGGATCATGCCAATGCCTGGAGCAATCTCGGGAATATCCTGACGACCCTGCGACGGTTTGAAGAGGCCGAATCCTGCTACCGCGAGGTATTGCGTTTCGGCTCGAACATGCCAGCGACACACAGCAACCTGGGCAATGCGCTGCGTGACCGGGGCCGGTTCGACGAAGCGGAGGCTTAGCGCAAGAGGCTTAGCTGTTCCAACCGCTTATCCTCCTGCTCCTGGTTCTTGATGTATTCCCGGATCACCGCTTCGTCGCGTCCCACAGTTGAGACGAAATACCCGCGTGCCCAAAAACTCTGACCGACAAAATTGCGCCGGCTCTCCCCGTAGACCCGGGCCACGTGGATGGCGCTCTTGCCCTTGATAAAGCCGATCACCTGCGAGACCGCGAATTTGGGCGGAATCGCGATCATCATATCCACATGATCGGGAAGCAAATGGCCTTCCTCGATCCGGCTTTCCTTCTGCTGGGCCAGCTTGGCCGAAAACCGTAAGCGGGGCAAAAGGCCGGGCGGATTGATGTTTGGTCGGAGTGTCGGTCTTTGGTGCGACGTATCGACTCAGGGTAACGGTTGAGGGTTTGCCCGCTGGCCGATTTACGATTCTATGGCTGGA
>JBAVTK010000048.1:0-2605 GCA_049696095.1 Aliidongia sp.
AACGGCGCTGAACGCGCCGCCGAACTCGGCCTGTCCGAACTCACCATCCGCAAGCACCGCTCCAGCATCATGCGCAAGCTCGGGCTGCATTCCACCGCCGGTCTCCTCGCCGTGGCCGGTGATGCCGCCAAACCCGACGACCAGCCGGCACCGCCGCTCGCCTGGCACAATCTCAGCCCGCGCGAGGCCGAGATCATTCGCCATGTCGTCACCGGCCTGACCAGCAAGGAGATCGCCCGCCTCCTCGGCATCAGCCCGCTCACCGTGCAAAAACACCGCGAACGCGCGCGCCAGACGCTTGGCGTGCATACGCTTAGCGAAATGGTGCGCCGCGGCCGGGTGCCCAGCGCGGCGGTAGCTTCCGATCGGCAATAGGCAGTTGTACGCAATCGGAGGCATTGTGATAAAATGGTCAATTTTGCGATACTCCTTTCGTTGACGCCGCCGACATTCACCTCGTAGTGATCGTAAACGACGTAACATCGGAACTTCGGTGGCAGTAACGAAAATCTACGGAGATTAATAACTCTGAGAAAACTGGACCGTCACCGTATTCGGCAATTTATTCGCCCAATAGTGGGCAAAATGGAGTGAACAAAATGGCTACTGTTAACATCATGATCCCAATCGACGTCGAAACAGCCATTGCAACTGCTAACGGCGGCAATATTACGTCCGGTTTGTACATGATCGACACGACAGGATACGTGGGTACCGCGGAAGGCAGCGTCGAACTGAAAACGCCTTGCAACGCCGGCGACATACTGGTCTGGACCGTCTACCCGATCAACCCGTCTGACAACGTTAAGATCACCGGGTTTACCGGAACCGCACCCAGCAACGGCACATTCCAGAACCTGGAATCAGAGAAGACCCCGAACGGTGTTCCTTATTGGACCTGTGCAATCAATCTGGGGGCACCAACCTCTACCGTTCAATACAGTATTACCTTCCAGATGTCCGGTCGGACCTACAGTTACGATCCCTATGTTGCCATTACCGCCAACTAGAGCGTGATGACATCATTTGGACCGGAGTAGGATTTAGGTTTCGAAGAATTTCATCCAAAATTATTTGGATCTAGTCCTGGTGTTGATGTAACATTGCATTTGTTGCATGACAGTATACAAATATACTACGTTACGATGTCCGTATAACGCATTGTGTCATTATGTATACTGTCAGTGCGATATTCCAATTCTTCGTGCATTTATCCCGACAGTTTAGGGCTGGAGTTATGGTTACAGCGCACAGACTGTTTAGCGCGACGACGCTTTCATCCGCTGCATCACGCTTAAATGCGCTGTTACCGTAACTCCCATTTCTCACAACCAATCACAAGAGCATCAGAAATATCGAGACACTGCGCCTCGATAATTCACAATAGGGAGATCAATCATGAGCGCATCCGCAATCAACACAATGATCGGCCTGTACAAGATGAAGTTTCGGAGCCCCCGTACTGCCGACACGCCGGAACTTGACCTTGAATTGACGATTTGCATGACGACGGATCAGGTCACCGGCTTCTCGACCGTTCATCTGACGAACCTGCCGGCAAGTGAGTCACGTGAGGTCAGTGTCAACCCGACGCCACTGCACATCGATGTCCAATCCCATCTGACGGGCACGCTGAGCCACGACATTTTCGCCCCGCCGACGCCGGAAAATGTCCGCCTCGACCTTACCGGCTATCCGATTATCAACTGGCCGTCTGCCGGTGGTAAAGGACCGGTGGTGCTGCCGAACTTCAAGGCGGTCGTCATCCTCGACGCCAGGTTTACCAGGGGCTTTGTCCGGTACGAAGTTACGCCGGTTGGCGGTTTCAGCGCGCGGCCGGGGCCGTGGTACACGTATTTCTCGGAGATTGTCCGGCTCGATCGGGAAGTCGTGTAGCACGAGATCCAAAGCGGCGTTACGGTGCCGGCGTCCTAAATCTCGCCGAGACAAATGCGCTGGCATCGGCATCCCGGACATTGAGTGTGACATCAATTCACGCTCGGAACATTTCATGCGAGAATAGTGACATGAGAACAATAGCAGCAAGCTACTATGCCCCTCACGACTCCCCTCATTTTTGACTTCAATGTCCGCCATGAATATTTTGATAGACCTTTGACGATTCATTCGTTGTCACGGTTGCCCCGAATCTGGCGGATATTCGAGGCGAGCCGAGCATAACCGGTTCAAAATGAAGCTGCCGACCGCCTCAGGCATTTTGTCGACGGCACCATAGTGCATTGAAATCACTTCATAAAAAATGAGGGGGTAGCTGAGGGGTCAGCCTACCGGAAACAAGGCACCTACCGTATATCCGTTACCCGATGGACCAGACGGGCAGCCACCCGACCCTTATGGCAAACCATTCCAAAATGTCTATTTACGGAATAAAATAAATACGGCTTTCGCGCATTACAACATGGGTGGGTGCATGGGGTGCCACGGAAACGCGCAGTATTTCGGGCATGATTTCAACTTCCTCATCGGTTTTAATGCCGCCGAGCCGGAGACCACAGACCCGACGGCGCGTCAAGCCAAGGCGAGCCAGGAGTTGTTGTTCCGGCGATTTGGCGACCTTCAGTCCGCCAACTGACGCCTGATCTCG
>JBAVTK010000049.1:0-1707 GCA_049696095.1 Aliidongia sp.
TGCGGCGGCGGCGATTCCGGTCAAATTGTTCGGTCCGCTCGCCGATCGCCGGATCGTCGATCTTTGTGCGGCGCCCGGCGGCAAAACAGCGCAGCTAGCGGCCGGTGGGGCCAATGTCACGGCCATCGATCGATCGCCCCGGCGGATCGACCGGATGAAGGGTAATTTGGCGCGCTTGTCGCTCCATGTCGAGACGGTGTGTGCCGACGCCGTATCCTGGAAGCCGCCGGGCCGGGTCTCGGGGGTGCTGCTCGACGCGCCCTGCACCGCAACCGGCGCTATTCGGCGGCATCCGGATGTGCCGCACTTGAAGACCCCTGATGATGTCGTTCGGCTGGCAATGGTGCAGGAGCGGCTGCTGCACGCCGCGATCGACATGCTGGAGCCGGGCGGGACGCTCGTCTACTGCACCTGCTCGCTCGAACCCGAAGAGGGGCCGCGGCAAATCGCCCGGCTGCTTGACCGCCGCTTGCCGATCATGCGCAAACCGATCGAGCCCGCGGAACTCGGTGGCTTGACCGAACTCATCACCGTGGATGGCGATCTGCGCACTTTGCCCTGCCATCTGGCGGAGCATGATGGGATCGATGGCTTCTTTGCCGCGCGGCTCATCCGTCAATAGATCAAGATGATTTTAGGACGAATCGGCCTAAAATCTGAATCTTGATCTATCTTAAATGTTTAGAGCCCGACGACGCCTTCTATCGTCGGCACGGCCGCTTCCGAGACCATCATGCCGCTCTCACTCGTTCTCGAATTGACGCTGGGGTGTTTTCTGTCCAGCGCCGCAGCGACCGGCTTCGTCTTGCTGTGGTTGCGGCGGCGCCAGATTTTGGATCATCCGAATGACCGGTCGAGCCATGATCGACCGACCCCGCGTGGCGGCGGCTTGGCAGTTATCCCGGTCGTGGCACTGTGCTGGGCGGTTCTGGCCATGCTCGGCCTGGCGCCGCTCAGCACGTTAGGCGTGGTTGCGGCGGCGGTCGGGCTGGCGGCGCTGTCCTGGCGTGACGACCGGCTCAGCTTGTCCGTCTGGCTCCGGTTGGCCGTCCAATTCGCTGCCGTTTTGCTCGGGCTTGCCTTCCTGCCGGGCGGTGGTCTGGTATTTCACGGGTTGCTGGCGCCGCTGCCGGATCTGGTGGCGACGGCGGTGTTGTGGCTGTGGTTCGTCAATCTGTTCAACTTCATGGATGGCATCGACGGAATCACGGCGAGCGAGACGGTGATGATCGGGTTGGGCGTTGCGCTTATCGCGCTCGTGGCCGCCGATTATCAATCCGGCGCCCTGCCCTTGGGCTTGGCGATCGCGGCGGCGGCGCTGGGATTTCTCGCCTGGAACTGGCAGCCGGCCAAGCTGTTCCTGGGCGATGTCGGCTCGATCCCGCTGGGCTATCTGCTGGGCTGGCTGCTGCTTGGCCTGGCGCGCGACGGGGCGTGGGCGCCAGCGCTGATTCTGCCGCTTTATTATCTAACCGACGCGACCCTGACCCTGGCCTATCGTCTGTTGCGCGGCCGGCGGGTGTGGGAAGCCCATCGCGAGCATTTTTATCAGCGCGCCATTCAGCGCGGCTTGAGCCATGCCGCCGTCGTGCTGCGCATTGCCGCGGCCAATCTCGCGCTCGTGCTGTTGGCGCTGCTGGCGACCGCATGGCCGCTGCCGGCTGTCGCCGCTGCGGTCGTTGTGGTTGGCGCCCTGCTGGTCTGGCT